>CAYGAN010000123.1:6072-13796 GCA_964347585.1 uncultured Planctomycetales bacterium
GTACCAATACGACGCGTTCGCCCATCCCTTCAGCGGTGCCCCGAAAGGCTGGTCGATCCGCTCCGCATGGCCCCCAAGAATGTTCGTGACGATATGGGGTTTGTTTTTCAAGAAGGCAATGGCCTGCCGCATCTCTACCACGCTCTGCTCGCCGACCCTCGCTTCCGTAGAGCCACAACCGATCGGTTTTTCATCAGCATAGAGGCTGCCGACCCGAAGTTCGACGAACGGGCCACGCGGACGTTCCTCGAATCGCTGGCCGGCTCAACGCCGGAACGGATCGAGGACTTGGGCTTGGCGCGACGGCCACGGCGCCTGATTGCTGCAGGCGTTGTTCTCACGAGCTTGGCGCTGATCCCGTTGGTGCTGGTGGCTCGCGCACGTGCATCCAAGTCGTCCAAGGCGCGAGTCCACCTCATTCAAAACATGGACGACCAGGGCAAATTCAAAGCTCAGTCGGCCAATTCGCTGTTTGCCGACGGACGAGCGATGCGCCCGCCGGCGCCGGCCACAGTCGGTCGCGGCGAGTTACACGCAGATGACCACTTCTGGCGGGGGCGGATCGACGGACGATGGGCGATGACGTTCCCCATACGGGTGACCGAAGCACTGATGCGTCGCGGGCAAGAACGGTTCAACATCTACTGCGCCCCGTGCCACGGCCTGGCGGGTGCCGGCGACGGCATGACCGCTAAGCGGGCCGAAGAGCTCGAAGAGCCGAACTGGGTCCCGCCAAAGTCGGTGCACGACATCCTCGTCCGGCAGCGCCCGGTGGGCCATCTGTTCAACACGATCACCAATGGGATTCGCACGATGGCGGCCTACGGAGACCAGATACCCGAGTCTGATCGCTGGGCGATTATCGCATACGTCCGTGCGCTCCAACGCAGCCAAAGCGCCCGGATCGAAGACGTGCCGCCAGAACTGCGATCAAGACTGCGATGAAGATGAGCACCGTTATGATCGCTTCTGATGCTGCTACCGAGGACCGACGACTGGACAAGCTGGCGTGGAGAGTCTCGCGCGCCGCGGCGCTTGTGGGTCTTCTCGCGCTGGCGGCGAGTGTACTTGTCGGCCTTCTGCAAGGCGCTTGGCTGCAATTCTTTCGCTCTTACCTGGTCAACTTCTGTTTTTTTCTGAGCCTCGCGTTGGGGGCGTTGTTCTTCGTGCTGCTCCAGCATCTGACCCGAGCCGGTTGGAGCGTGGTGGTTCGTAGGCTTGCCGAGATCATCGCCGCGACGCTGCCTGTCCTCGTCGTGTTGTTCATCCCGCTCGTGCTGGGAATGCACCACGTGTATCACTGGACACATGCGGATGCGGTCGCGCACGATGAGCTCCTTCGGGGCAAGCGTGCCTATCTCAACGTACCATTCTGGGTGGGGCGCTGCTTGGCGTACTTCGCGGTTTGGGTGGGCTTGGCTCGATACCTCCTGAGGCGTTCCCTCGAACAGGACGCAACGGGGGACGTCAGACTGACCCTCCGCATGCAGCGGATCAGCGGGCCGGCGATGGTCCTGTTCGGCCTGACGCTGACCTTCGCCTCGTTCGATCTGCTCATGTCGCTGGACCCGCATTGGTTCAGTACGATCTTCGGGGTGTACTACTTCTCCGGCAGCGCGATGGGCTTCTTCGCGCTGTTGGTGGTGGCGGCACTTGTGGTACAACGCGCGGGACGACTGAAGGATAGCATCACCCCTGAACATTACCACGACCTGGGCAAGCTCGTCTTCGCGTTCGTGGTGTTCTGGGCGTACATCGCTTTCTCGCAGTATATGCTTATCTGGTACGCCAACATTCCTGAAGAGACGAGCTGGTACCTGAGCCGACAGACGGGACATTGGGCCCAACTGAGTCTGGTGGCGCTGGTTGGCGGGCACTTCATCGTTCCATTCCTCGCGCTGCTCTCGCGGTATCCGAAGCGGCGTAGCGCTGTGCTATTGGTCGGTGCTGTGTGGGTGCTGCTGATGCATTGGATCGACCTGTATTGGCTGGCGACGCCCAGCGCACTTGCGGCGACGGCCGGGCGGGTGCCGCTGAACTTGCTGGACGGAACGTGCTTCGTGGGCATCGGGGGGCTGTTCGTTGCGGCTGCGGCCGCGCAGATGCGCCAGTGCGCGATGCTGCCCGTACGCGACCCGCGCCTTAGCGAATCGCTGGCGTTTGAGAACGTCTGAGGTACGCACGATGAGCACGAACGGCAATCCGAGCGCATCTCTGATAGCCCTGGTCGGGGTCGTCGGAGTCATCTTGGTGTTCGTCGTGATTGTCGGGCTTCAGACGCTGTTCTATAATGTTCAGAAGGCCGAGATCGAAGAAAAAGTCTACTCGCAGATCCCAGAGGAGTTGAGCCGCTTGCGCTCCCAACAACTGGAGCAACTCAACAGGTACCGGTGGATCGACGAGAAGGGGGGGGTCGTGGGTGTTCCGATCGACCGCGCGATGGATCTGGTTGTCAAGGAACTGCAGGACTCGGCACCTGTCATGGAATCTCAACCGAGCGGCGCGCCATGAAATCGTCCGGTCCGGCAACTGCTGCTCTCCCGGCTGTGCTCTTAACCCTCGGTGCGGTGTGCGGCTTGTGTGTGCCCCCGGTCCGCGCGCAGCGTGCCGAGCCGCTTCCGAAAGAACTGGAAGGGATAGGCGTCACCGAGCATCTGGAGGCGCACATCCCGCTCCAATTGGAGTTCGTCAACGAGGACGGTCGCCCGGTTCGGCTGGGCAAGTACTTCACAGGCAAGCGTCCGGTCATCCTGACCTTGAACTACTACCTTTGTCCAATGCTCTGCACCCTGCAGCTCAACGGGCTGGTCGAGGCCATGCGGTCGTTGGACTGGGTGCCGGGGCGGGAATTCGAGATCGTTACCGTCAGCTTTGATCCCACGGAGACGCCTCGCCTGGCCCGGCTCAAGAAGCGAAACTACATCACTGAGTACGGCCGGCCCGGCGCCGCGGCGGGCTGGCACTTCCTGACGGGCTCTCAGGAGAGCATCGACGCGCTGACTGGGACGGTCGGCTTCCGCTATGTTTGGAACGATGAGGCCAAGCAATGGATGCACGTTGCCGCTTTAGTGATATGCGCACCCGATGGGCGATTGTCTCGGTACCTCTACGGCGTGATGTACGAGCCGCAGACGTTGCGCCTGGGCTTGCTGGAAGCGTCCCAAGGCAAGATCGGCTCGACGATCGACCGGATCCTGATGTATTGCTACCACTATGACGCCAGTAAGGGTCGCTACGCCCCGGCGGCGATGAACATCATGCGCACCGGGGGTGTGTTGACGGTAATCCTTCTTGGGATCTTGCTGGTCTGGCTCTGGCGGCGTGACGTGCGACGACGCAAGGTTGGCTTGGCCGGCTCGTAGCCTAATGGCGGAACTGCGGCGTGGTCGGGAGAAAGGGCTCGGCGATTCTCGCCCAGACTGACGGCTCGTTCTGGATGCCGCCAAGGGCGTCCACCACGGCCCCCGAGGTGGACTGGCTCTTCCATTTCATCCTCGCGATTTCCGCGTTCTTTTTCGTGCTGATCTTGGGCCTGACGTTGTTCTTCGTGATCCGTTATCGCCGGCGCGAAGGCGCCGGTCCGTCTAAGACCAGCCCAGTTTATCTGCCGCTGGAGCTGACCTGGACGATCATCCCGGTGATCGTTGTGATCCTGATCTTCTGGTGGAGCTTCAAGTCGTACATGAATCTGCGAACGCCCCCGGAAGGTGCCTACGAGATCCAGGTCACCGGGCAGCGGTGGAGCTGGCAGTTCGCCTACCAGAACGGTTATGTTGACGGGGACCTGCACGTGCCGGCGGATGTGCCGGTCCGGCTGGTCATGTCTTCGCAAGACGTGATCCACAGCCTGTTCGTCCCGGCTTTCCGATTGAAGATGGATGCCGTCCCCGGCCGGTACACCGAGGCATGGTTTCAAGCCGATCTACCGGGCGAGTACCCCCTACTGTGCGCCGAGTACTGCGGGACGGGACATTCGACCATGACGGCCACCGCGATTGTCCACCCGCCCGGCGAGTTCGAGAAATGGCTCGAAAAGGCCTCCAGCTTCCACGAGTTAATGAGTCCGGCCGAAGCCGGCAGGCTCTTGTACAGGCGCCGCGGCTGCTTTCAGTGCCACTCGGTGGACGGTACAGCGAACATCGGCCCGACTTTCAAACGCCTTTTTGGGCGCAAACAGGCACTCCGGGACGGGTCGGTTCTCGCGGTTGACGAGAACTACGTGCGCGAGTCGATCCTGGAGCCGCAGGAGAAGATCGTGGCGGGCTTCGAACCGGTCATGCCCACCTATAAAGGTCGGCTCAAGGACCGCGACGTCACCGCGATCATCGAATACATCAAGACCTTGCGAGAGTAGCGTACGAGGGCGGCTGCCATGACCACGTCAGACGCAAGCGTACCGTCCGACTCCCCAATAGTGGGCGATGATGACCGGCCGGAGAATTACCTTACACACAGGATCGGGATCCGGTCCTGGCTGCTGACGCTCGATCACAAGCGCATCGGCGTGATGTACCTGGTCTCGATCCTACTTATGTTTCTGCTGGGTGGGATCTTCGCAGTGCTCATGCGCACCGAGCTGCTCACGCCCGGAAGAACGATCATGACCGCCGACATGTACAACCAGGCCTTCACCTTGCACGGGGCGATCATGATTTTCTTGTTCCTTATACCGGTGGTGCCATCGGTGCTGGGCAATTTGGTCTTGCCGATCATGCTCGGTGCCAAAGACGTGGCATTCCCGCGGCTGAATCTCTTCAGTTACTACCTCTATGTCGGCGGCGGACTGTTCGCCGTTTTGTCGTTGGCTACGGGCGGCGTGGACACCGGCTGGACGTTTTACACGCCTTACAGCACCGAAACGACGACGAGCGTGGCGCCGATGCTGATGGGGGTTCTCATCCTCGGCTTCAGCTCGGTCTTTACGGGCCTGAATTTCATCGTGACGATCCACAAACTGCGGCCGCCGGATATGGGCTGGTTTAAGATGCCGCTATTCCTGTGGGCGATCTACGCGACGGCGATCATCCAGATTCTGGCCACGCCGGTGCTGGGCATCACGCTCTTGCTATTGATCGTCGAACGACTCTTGGGCGTGGGCATATTCGACCCCGGCCTGGGCGGAGACCCAGTCCTCTTCCAGCACTTTTTCTGGTTCTATTCGCACCCGGCCGTGTACATCATGATCCTTCCGGCGATGGGCATTGTGAGCGAACTGATCTCCGTCTTCAGCCGGAAACACATCTTTGGCTACGAGTTCATTGCCTATAGCAGCGTGGCGATCGCCGTGCTGGGGTTCCTCGTCTGGGGTCACCACATGTTCGTCAGCAGCCAGTCAGCGCTCGCCAGCATGGTCTTCAGTGCGCTGACTTTCGCCGTCGCGATTCCTTCAGGCATCAAGGTGTTCAGCTGGCTGGCAACGATGTACAAGGGTTCGATTAGTCTGCAGACACCGATGCTGTACGCGCTGTCTTTCATTGCATTGTTCGGCATCGGCGGGCTGACCGGCTTGTTCCTCGGTGCGCTGGCCACCGACGTTCATTTGCACGACACGTACTTCGTCGTGGCCCATTTCCACTACACCATGGTGGGCGGGGCGATGATCGGCTTTCTCGGCGGTCTGCATTACTGGTGGCCGAAGATCACAGGCCGAATGTACCCCGATCGCTGGGGCCGCATTGCCTGGCTCATCATCTTCGTTGGCTTCAATCTGACGTTCTTCCCACAGTTCGTGATGGGTAGCCACGGAATGCCGCGGCGCTACTACAACTACCCCGAGCAGTACGCGACCTACCACCAGCTCGCGAGCATCGGCTCCTACGTGATGGCCGTCGGGTTTGTGACCGTGGCGGGGTACTTGCTGGTCTCGCTGGTCCGCGGCCGCCGCGCGCCGGCCAATCCGTGGGGTGGAGGGTCGCTGGAATGGCGATGCAGCTCACCGCCGCCGCGCGATAACTTCGCCACCCCGCCCGCCGTGGGCGATCCCTACGACTTCAGCGATCTCGAATACGACCGGCAGATCGACGCGTACGTCTCACGTGCCCCGGCGTCCGGGGGCGAGCGCGTCTGACCTCGTCGAAGCACCGACGTTCAGCGACTGGCGAGGCGACACACAATGGCCAACGGTACCAAAGGTCGCTCGCACGCACCTGACGAACCCCTCTCGGGCCTGGCCGATCATTTCGCCACGCCCGCCCAGCAGTTCGAGTCCGGCAAGCTGGGGATGTGGCTCTTTCTGGCCACCGAGGTCCTGTTGTTCGGGGGGCTGTTTTGCGCCTACGCGGTGTATCGAGCCAGCCACCCGGAGGTCTTCTCTGCGGGCCACAAGTATCTCGACAAGACGCTCGGCGCGGTCAACACGATCATCCTGATCTGCAGCAGTTTGACGATGGCCTGGGCTGTGCACTGCGCGCAGCGCTCTCAGCGGGGAGGGCTGATCCTGCTTCTGGCACTGACGCTGGCGTGTGGCTGCGGCTTCTTGGGCATCAAGTACGTCGAGTACGAGCACAAGTGGAAGCATGGGCTGAGGTGGGGAAAGCAGTTTAAGCCTGATTTGGACACGCCCGCTGACTCGTACGAGCACCTGCGCCCCCTCAGCGGTGCTGCCGCTGGCCCAGCGCCGAGCGGGCATGCCGCTCTGAGCAGCGTGACGCGACCGGCTGAGCAGGGCGTCGCCACTTCGCCCGCCGGTTCGGGCGAACCGCCTCAAAAGCCGCTCGCAACGCGGACCGCAACCACGAACGCCACGCGGCCCGTCGCTACGTCCGGCGCGCCAGTCTCGGAGGAGCGGTCGCTCATCACGCCTGCACCGTCGGGACCCAAGGGACTGGCACTCGCGCCCGAGCTGACGGTGAGACGCGAAAAAGACCAAGTCCAGAACGTTCACCTTTTCTTCGGGATCTACTTTGCCATGACGGGTCTGCATGCTGTGCACGTGATCGCAGGTATGATCGTGCTCGCGTGGCTACTGACTTGCTCGGTTAAGGGCCACTTCGGTAGCGCGTACTTTACGCCAGTGGACCTGGGCGGCTTGTACTGGCACCTGGTGGACGTGATCTGGATTTTCCTATTCCCCTTGCTGTACCTGATCCATTGACAGGACGGCACAGATGCCTGTTCGACCAAGAGGCGTAGATCGGCGGCCCCTGTGGAGGTTGCTGCGCGTGCTGCCAATCCTAGGATGATGCTTGATGGCTGAGAGTTCACCGACAAGCGCCACGCGAGAGGCATCAACAGGCGAGCCCGCGCGCCAGGCCCTTGGTCACGTGGTGCCCGTGCGGATTCTCGTGGCCGTATGTGGCGCCCTGCTGCTGCTGACGTACCTGACCGTCGCCGCGACGGGGTTCGAGATGGGCGTGCTGAACCTCTGGATCGCATTGGTGATCGCTACAATCAAGGCCTCACTGGTCGCGCTGTACTTCATGCATCTGCGCTACGACCAACCCTTTCACGCAATTGTCTTCATCACCGCCCTGTTGTTCGTGGCTCTGTTCGTGGGGCTGGCGCTGATGGACACGGTCCAGTACCGGGCGGACTTGATTCCCGGCTACGCGCCTGCCCTGCAGCGCGAGTGAGCCACGCCGCATGTGCACTCGCCTGCGGTGACGTCCCGCCGACGCGGTTCGCCGTGGCAGAAGACAAACACGTCCGTCGGAACGCCGGCACTCAAGGTGATCGTTGTCAGCGCTTCTTGACGGATCTGCTCCACGATGGCGATGTGAACCGGG
>CAYGAN010000124.1:0-13543 GCA_964347585.1 uncultured Planctomycetales bacterium
GCGGTCAGAGCATCCTCAGACGCCCCGTGGAGCGCGTGCGGGCATGCCATAAGCTCGATGGCGTGTTTGTTGTTACCTCCCCGCAGCAACGGTCGGCAGTGGCGGATCTGCTGGATGGCTGCGGGATCGGTATCGAGACGCACTCCACTGGCCAGCCAATCTGGCAACGGCTGGTCCGATCGATGCGGAAATGGGCCCTGGACGGATGGCGGGGCGGCATCGGCGGTGCATGTGTGTTCGATGAGCAGATCCACTGTGCTGTGTTGGCTGCACTGGCGGCGCGCGAAAAGGCTGATGCGGTCGCGAGCGTCCCGGCTTCGGGGGCTGTTATCGACCCCGAGCTACTTGACGCGATGGCGGAGCACTCCCGCCAGACCGCCTCGCAAGTGCTTGTGACTTTCGCGCAGACGGCCCCGGGCTTGAGCGCGCTGATTGCTCAGACCAAGCTCCTGGAAGAGCTTGCCGGCGCCGGCCACCCGCCCGGGCGCGCACTGGCCTACAATCCCGACCAGCCGACGCACGATCCCACGATCAGGCCATGTTGTTACAAAGTCCCGCCGCTGGTTACGCACGCAGCCGGCCGGCTGCTGGCCGACACGCGCCGCGCGACCGAACGGATTGAGGCTCTATTGCAGGACGCGCGCGACGAACCGCGCAACTTGTCGGCGGAGCGCACATCGCGCTGGTTGCTCGAACGGCACAGCCGACACGTGGACGGCTTACCGCAGGAACTCGAAATCGAGCTGACCACCGAAGACCAGCTGTCCGAAACGACGCTCCGCCCGCGCGGGGCCGCGGTCGGTCGGCGTGGGCCGATTGAATTGACACTTGTCGAGCAAATCGTTCGTCAGATGTGCGACTATGATGACAGCCTGATCGTGCTCGGCGGGTTCGGCGAGCCACTGCTGCACCCGCAATTTGAGGCGGTATTGCGCGCGTGTCGATCGGCCGGGGTTTTTGGTCTGGCCGTGCGGACCAACGCGATCGCGCTTGACGCACCAGTCATGGACGCGCTGCTGGACAGCGAAGTGGACGTTGTATCCGTGACGATCGATGCTTCCTCGCCGCAGGTCTATCGTCAGGTCCACGGCACGGATGCCTACGACGAAGTGCTGGCCAACGTGGCTCGTCTCGAAGAGCAGCGCCGGCAACGAGGCCAACCCCAGCCGCTGATCGTGCCCGAGATGGTCAAGACGCGGGCCACGCTCAAGGAAATGGAGCCGTTCTTCGACGACTGGATTCGCCGGGTCGGTTGGGCCAACATCGTAGGCTACAGCGATCGTGCCGGCCAGCTCGAAGACCGTTCTGTGATGAACATGGCCCCCCCGACACGGTGGCCGTGCGCACGCGTCATGTCACGAGCACTTGTTCTGGCAGACGGGCACGTCGTCTCGTGTGACCAGGACTTTGCCGGTCGGCATGGTGTTGGCAGCGTCGGCCGGTCCTCTCTTGCGGAGATCTGGACCGGGCCGCAGATGAATCGGCTCCGTGCTTCTCATCGGCAGGGCTGTTGGGACGCCATGCCGCTCTGCCCGGCTTGCAGAGAATGGCATCGCCCGTGAGCCGCGGGTGGACGCGCCTGTAAGCCGCAGCAGGCAGCGGCGAAGGGCACGGACCCTGGCCAAGAGCTGGGCCTGACGCTATCATCTGCCCGACGTTGACGACTCAAAGACCTAACGAGGATAGACCATGAAGAACCTGCTGGCGTGCCGGCTTTCAAGCTACGGCCAATACCAGGACGTCGCGTGGTCGCATCTGCCCTCGGTGGGCGTGTATCACGTGGAGATCCCGCTGCCCAAGCCGCAGGAAGTCGAGCAAGTGCGCAAGAACCTGGGGGCGTCAGGCATGGTGGCCAGCTCGCTCCAGGGCCAGTGTGACGTCGCAGCAGAAGATGTGGCCGAACAGATGGCCGAACAGCTCGACATCTGCCGCGAACTCGGCGCTGGCCTATGCTTCGTCAGCGTCAAGGCCGGTGAGTTGAACCTTGATCTGGTGTACGACCGTCTCCGGGCCGTCGGCGACGAGGCCGACAAACGCGGCGTGACGGTATTGCTGGAAACCCATCCCGACCTGATCACCAACGGTCACGTCGGCCGCAGGACGATGCAGGCTGTCAATCACCCGCGTATCCGCGTGAATTTCGACACGGCCAACGTCTATTACTACAACGAAGACGTGGACGGCGTCGAAGAACTCAAACAGGTGGCCGAGTACGTCGAAGGCGTTCATCTGAAGGATACCAACGGCAAGTTTCGGACTTGGTACTTCCCGACACTCGGCGACGGGGTGGTTGATTTCCCGACGATCGTGAACGTCCTCAACGCCCGAGGATTCCATGGCCCGTTCACGATGGAGTTGGAGGGGATCGAGGGGGTCAAGCTTGACGAGGAGCAGACCAAGCAGCACGTGGCGGACTCCGTCGGCTACATACGCAGCACGGGGCGTTTCGATTAGTTCGGCCCGGGCGGGTGAGTATTGATGCGTTGGCAGGTCGCTTGCCGGCTGCCCCCCTTGGCCCCGGTGATCTGCTCGGCCAGCAGCTCGGGCTCGCCCGCATCGGCCGAGCAGCGACCCCTGCACCAACCCGTTCAGCAATCTAACCTACTGTAGATAAAAATCTTAGGAGGTGACGGGCCAGCTTTGACGGTGGCTGCTCGACGCACCGGCCGGGACACTAGTCCGAGCGTCGGACAGAGCGGCCGGCCGAGTCGCGATTCTTCGGTGGCGTTTAACGCTGGGCACGCCGATACAGCTTAGAGTGGACTTGAGCTTTCTATTCATGCCGGCGCCGTCTGGCCGGGGGGGACGTTCTGGGAGCAGCAGATGCAGGTCCTACTGGACAAAGAGCCGTATGTCGCCACGGGCGAGACGTATCAAACCGTCGGACAGCTGGCTGAGGAGATCGGTTCGCGGCTGGCGGGCGAGGATCGCTTCTTGATCGCTATTCGTTGCGACGGGACAGAGATTCCCCCGCCGCAATGGGAACGGGTCCTGGCTGATTCGGTGGAGCAATACCAGCGTCTGGAGTTCCAAAGCGAGTCCGGTCCGGCACTTGCCCTCAGCGTCCTGACCCAGGCCGGTGAATTGGTCGGCCAGACGGCTGATCGGTGCGCCGAAGCGGTCAATCTGCTCTCGCAGAGCCAGACGGGCCCGGCGATGCAAGCGCTATCGGCGGCCTTTTCTGCCTGTGACCAAGTGCATCAGGCGGTCCTGCAGTCGGTCCGGCTGCTGAACCTGGAGCTAGACAAGATACGCGCCGCCGGGGGCGAGCCAGCGACCTCTGCTGTCGATCATCTCCGAAACCAGCTATCCGAGATCAAGGCTGCTTTGACCGCCGGCGACATGGTTTCGTTGGCTGACATGCTTCAGTACGACTTCGGGTCGGCCTTGAGCCAGTGGCAGACGATGATCGAAACACTCATCGAGCACATTCGGACAACCAAGCGCCTGGCTGGCGACGAAGAGTAGCACCCGGCCAGGCAAGACATCGCCTACATAACAACGCATAGCTTCGGCTCATGGGACCGGCGGCACCGACCATCGACAGTCAGCCACCCAGCCAGCCCTTACCGAAACCGTCCTCGGAATTCCTCTGCCGGGTACTTCTGCGCGTTCCTGGCCAGCTTGTCCTCGACGGCCTCCGATAGATCGATCTGCATGGCGTTGGCGAAGGAAAGCACGAAGCACAGGATGTCAGCCACCTCGTGGCGAATGTCGGCCATGATCTCGGTCGATTCGCGCACGCCAGCCAGTTGATCGCTCCGGAGCCACTGGAAGTGTTCCATCAGCTCGGCCGACTCGATGGCAATTGACATTGCCAGGTTCTTGGGATCGTGAAACTGATTCCAGTCGCGGTCGTCAACGAACCTGGCAACCGCCTTTCGTAGCTGAGCGAGAGTTGTTTGTTCGTCATTCACTTCAGTTCTCCGACTTGTCGTGACCTGCCGGCGTTGCGCGGCGCCCACACCGCTGGGTCAGAACAGTGGCCTGCCTGTTCGGCGGAACGCAGCGATCGATTCGAGGCACTGTCGAGCATAGTCTTGGGCGATGGCCGGGTCGTTGCGCCGGGTTGACATGCTGATCACGATGTACTTCTGATGTTCATACGACAGGTAGAACCATCGTCGGATTGACCACTCGAGCGTTCGCGTCGGTTGATCTCCGTAGCCATCCCAGAACGGCTCGCGCGTCAGGCCGCAATACTCTGCCACCGCCAGATCGTTCTCGCGGTCACCGAAACACGCCCGATCGAAATCAAACAGCGCCGAGAACTTGCCCTTCTCGACAAGCACGTTGGCCGACCATAGGTCCATGTGGCACAAACAGGATGGCACGTGCGGGTCAAACGCGCCGCGATACTTTGCCCACACGTCCATGGCCATGGCCTTGTCCTCCGCTCGATATACCCCGCACGCCACGCAATCGTCCAGAAGCTTTTCCCACATGATGGCGAAGGCATCGTCCCACCGCCGCTGCGGGATCATGGGCCGGTGCTGCCCGAGGTAGCCGTATCGCTTCGCGCGAATCGTGTGGAGGTTCGCGATGTGGCCGCCCAGCTCTCGTAAGATCCCTTCGACCTGCGTCTGCGATAGTTTCCGACCGATTTCACTTAACGGTTGGCCGGGGAGCCGAGGCATGATCAGGTAATCGCGATCGATCCGGCTGCGGGTAAAATCGTAGGCAACGATAGCTGGGATCGGCACCCGGGTGCGCTTCTGGATCAGCCGGTGCAGCGCCGGCTCCTGCCGCATCATCCGGCGCTCGTAGAACAAGAGCAGCATGTCGTCGGGCGGGGCGACGCGCATCACGTATTCGCTCTGTCGATGAGCGATCACGAAGGTCTGGCTGAACTTGCCTGAGGTGATGGGCAGGACGTTCAGCGGCGTGCTGTCCAGCTTCAGCCGCTCTCGCGCCAATAACTCGACCGTGCTCGGATCAAGCGCCTGCGGCAGCGATTCGGGCACTTGCCTGCGGGACCTCCCTATCAGCCAGGTTCACCCGCGAAGAGCGCGGGCCGGGCGGCGCCCATTGTAACCCGCCCGCATGACTCTCACAGCTCGCGAAACCACGCCCTGCTTTACAGGCGCATCCCCTGATTCTATCATCCCGACTGCCATGACGCCGCAGGACTCTTCTTCCGCACGATCGCCTGCGGAGCCCGCGACAGGCGGCTCGCAACGTCCGGACGTGGAGGCGATCATGAAAGACATCCGCCGTGCCGCCGGCACTGCGCCGCCGGAGGACAGCGGCGGCGAGCCCGGAATCGAGATCGGCATCGACGACGAGGCACTGAAGCGACGGGTCTTGAAGCGTCTGCGCGAGCAAGCGGCCGGTCGGCCCGCGGGCTCCGCGGGATCGTCAGCACCGGCTGTGGCCTCGCCGCCGGAGGACCTCGTAACCCGATTCGCCCTGGATCAAGTGCGTCCGCGAAGCGCCGCGCATCGGTTGCTCGGCCGCATTCGTCGCTGGGTCTTTCGTGTCACGAAGATCCAGGCTGAGCTCGAGCGGCTCCACGAACGGCTCAACGACGAGATGGTCGATCTGGAGCGCCGCACCAGTCAGGCGGCCGTGCAGGCACAGCTGTGGCTCCAGCAGCAACTGCCGAACCTGCGCCAGCCGCACGAATTCGACATGGCTCTCGCCGATCCGCTCTACCTGCAATTTGAGCAGAGATTTCGCGGTGACGAGCAGGACGTGCGCCGCCGGCTTGTCGAGTACTTGCCGTTCATCCGCGAGACAGCTACGCGCGCCGCTGGCCGGGGCCGATTCGACTTGCTCGACATCGGCTGCGGGCGAGGCGAGCTATTAAGACTGGCTTCAGAACAAGGCTTTGTCGTCAAGGGCATCGACGCGAACGCTTCGGTGGTTGACGCCTGCCGACAGAGCGGTTTGGAGGTTGAACAAGCCGGCCTGCGCGAATTCGTCCTCGCCGCTGCCGAGGCTGACTTTCGCTGTGTCACGCTTGTCCACGTCGCGGAGCATGTTCCCGTCGGTCATCTGGCGGCTATCCTGCTCGAGCTGAAGCGCATCATTGCCCCCGGCGGCAGGCTGATGATCGAGATACCCAACATCAACAATCTGCGCGTGGCGTCCGATCTCTTTTACCTGGACTACACGCACACCCGACCCCTCCATTACGAGACGGTCAAGTTCTTCTGTCAGGCGGCGGGATTCAGCGGCGTGTTCAGTCATTTCCTCAATCCGGCCGACGAGTCCGTACGCTTCAAGCGGATCGACCCGACCGTTCCCGGCGCCGGGCAAATCAATGAGACAATCGAACGGCTCAACGAGCTGCTCTATGGGCCACAGGATGTCTTGATCGTGGCAGAACGATAACGAGCCGGCTCGGCAGACCGTCGAGACCGCCGAGCCACGGTACCGGAATGGTCAAGCGGGCCTGCCCTCGCCCTTGTCGCCGAAGATTTCCGCAGTGAACAGATAAACTTCCGTATTCGGGTCCTTCCACGCGTCGGCGGGCAGACCGGCCTTGCCATCGCAGCACCGTGAGAGGAACTGCACCTTGGTCCAGCCTTGCTCAGTGGCCACCTGCGGCAGGAAACACCCGGACATGTGCCCCCTCTTGATGTAGACGCCGTGCTTGCCCAGCTCCAGCGAGAGCGGGTCCTGCGTTCGGCGGAGCGGGGAGAGTATGGATATCTCGATGTCGATCTCGCCGAGCTCCGCGGGCTGGATCGGCATGTGCAGGAATCGCGGATCGCGCGTGGCTGCGACGGCCATCTCGGCGATGGTCTCCGGCAGTGTTCCGCTAGGTGAGAACGTGCCGATGCAGCCTCGCAACTGGCCGAGCTTTCGCAACGTCACGAACGCCCCACTGAAGTCTGCCCCAGCCAGCTTCGGATCATCCAGGCCGGGCTCAGCTGCCCCCGCCAGCTCCGCGCGCACTACCTCGCGAGCGTAGGTCAGAAGCCGGTCCTGTTCCTGCCGATCCATGACCATGACGTGTTCGTGCCAACCGCGACCCGCCTCAAATATACCGGATGACCATGAATCCGCCAACCAGCAATATCACGAAGGCCAAACACAGCCAGTTGAAGTGCTTGTCGATAAAGGTCTTGACGCGGGGCCCGAGCCATCCAAACAGGCCGGCGACCAGAAAGAACCTGGCCGATCGGCTGACCGTGCTGGCAATCAGGAAGATGGCCAAGAACAGGATCTTGTCGGCCACCGCCTCGCTGACCGCGAACGACCCTGCCGAGATTGTGATGACCTTGTACGGCAGGGGGGTAAAGCCCGCTGCGAACACGATCCAGAAGTTCCATTTATCATACCATCGCGCCGCTGTTGCGAAGTTGTGCTCATTGAGGTGCGGGATACCCACCTCATAGACCCGCTCTGAGATGCCCTGCCAGACAAACCAGCCGATGGCGAATCCCAGCAGCCCCCCCGCTACCGAGGCGATGCTGCATACCAGGGCGAAGCGCAGCCATTTGCGCCGGTTGCCCAACACCAGCGGTGCCAGCAGCACGTCCGGCGGGATTGGAAAGAAGCTGCTCTCGGCGAACGCCAGCACGAACAGCGCCGGTCCGCCGTAGCGTGTGTCAGCCCAATGCAGCACCCAGTCGTACAGGCGCCTATGCAAGTGCCATCGCGGCACGCGAGCCGGCGATACAGCGGAAGCGCCAAGGTCGCTTTGATACTTCGGTGAACCCATGACTCCCTGTGCAACGCTCGGTAAGCGGCTGGTCGCGCCGGCGCACACGACACAATCCCGCATTTGAGCCCGGCCGAGACGTTTCGTCCAGCCCGGACTTGCGCACGGAGGTCCGTTGCAGCGTTTCTCTGCCGCCGAGCTACCAATCGTACCTGTCGCCTGTAGTGATGGTTCGGTCCATTGGTCCGAAACGTGCGCGCGGGGTCAAGATCTGCTTGACAGCGTTGACTGGTCCGGTAAAATCCCAATTACGACGGCGCCGTCCGCGGAATGTGAGAACCTTGCTTCGGGCGAGAATGTGATGGTGCTGTTGGCGCCGGCCAAAATCAACTTGACGCTTGCAGTGCTGGGCAAGAGGCCGGACGGCTTTCACGAAATCGAGTCCCTCGTGGCTGCCGTCACGCTGTTCGATGAGTTGGCCTTCTCGGGCCGGGCCGATTCGGAACTCGAGCTGACCTGTGATGACCAGGGCTGCCTGCCGCTCGACTCGCGGAATCTGGTTCGCCGCGCCGCTGAGGTGCTGGCCAGGCGGCTCGACCTGAGCCGAGGCCTGACCATCCACTTGTCCAAACGTATTCCAATCGGTGCCGGTCTCGGCGGCGGCAGCTCGGATGCGGCAGCGACCCTCCTGGGCCTGAATCTATGGTGGGATTTGGGCTTGTCCCGAAGTCAGCTAGCCGGCATCGGGGCGGAAATCGGCTCGGATGTGCCCTTCTTCTTTTACCCGCCCGTTGCGGTCGTTACCGGCCGAGGCGAGAGGGTCCGGCCGGTGGCGATTGATCTGCCTAGTTGGATCACGCTAGTTTTGCCCGAGATTTCAGTATCAACGGCTGCGGTGTTCGCGCGGTTGGGGGGGGCGTCATCGCAGGAGCTTCGCGTCGGTGCGAGCGCCCGGCGGAATCGCGCGGGCGATGAGGTCTCGCAACCGGATGAAGCGGCTCCACCGGAGTCGGTTGAACGCGTCCTCGCGGCCGCCCGGCAGCCGGGCCGTCGTCTTGCCCGCGCCTTGACGAACGACCTGGAGCCGGCTGCGTTCCAGGTCGAGCCGGCACTGGCATCGCTGCATCCCAAGCTTGAATCGTTGGCTGACAGACCTGTGCGGCTAAGCGGGAGCGGCTCGGCTTTGTTTACGCTCTTTGACAGTCAGCAGGAAGCGAACGATTTCGGCGAACGTGTCAGGACTTGCCTGAGTGTTCCAACGTGTGTGGTCAGAATGCTAGGGTTCCAGTTGTCCCAGGCCGATGGACGCCTGGGCGGGTCCCTGTCATCGACAAACTGAGGAGGCAACCATGGAAATCACCGAAGTACGAATCAAGTTGGTTGACATCTCGCGTGAGAGACTGAAGGCCTTCTGTAGCGTGACCTTCGACCATGATTTCGTCATCCGCGACCTGAAGATCATCGATGGGACCAACGGCGCTTTCGTGGCGATGCCGTCCCGCAAGCTGGCCGATCGGTGCCAGAAATGCGGCGCGAAGAACCATCTGCGAGCCCGCTTCTGTAATGAGTGTGGCGCGCGGCTCAACGAAGACCGCGCCTCCAAGGACGCACACGGGCGCATCAAGCTCCACGCCGACGTCGCCCATCCGATCAACGCTGCCTGTCGCGAAAGGATCCAGAAGGCCGTCCTCAAGGCGTACGAGGAAGAGCTGGAGGCGTCCAAGAGGCCCGGCTACAAGCCCGCTAGGCTGGACGACAACGATGAGTACGACAGCGGCGACTATGATTCGCTCATCGCCGATCTGAAGCGGGAGGCGGCCGCCCGCCGGCAGGCACACCGGCACGACGCGTCGGCGGAAGCGGCATCCCAGACGCAGCCCGAGCAACCTGAGCCCGAAGAGCCCAAGGACATGCCTAAGGCCGAGGACCAATCGGACTTCGGTGCCGGGATTCTATGAGCGGCCCCCGACGTCCGCTGGGCCTGATGGAACGGGCGCCTGACACTGGACCGGCCGAACGCGGCTGACACCTCGGGCGTCGCGTCGTCAGCGAATCCGCAACGGGGCCCGCCAGAATGCCATTCCGCGCTGCGGCGAGTATCTCTGGAAAGATGCTCATGTCAGCCGGGGGCACACGTTTTCGCGGTGACTTTGCGACCGCGAGGGGCTATATTTAAGTATGCTGGTCGGGCAGTCGATATGGCCTGACGACAAGTGAATATCCGCGGATAAGGGCGGGACGTTGCGGGGTCACGCAGGGACCTCCGCGGCGAACACCTAACCGGTGACCGCCTGGCTCGTCGCCACCGCGGTGGGGCGGCGGGCTGCCAATCCATGGGAACCCTATTGGAGAGGATAAAAACCATGGCCACCAAGCCGCAATCCTTACGCGCACCCCCCGGGGCTCGCCCCAAACGTTCCGGCGCGCAGATCTTTCACCAGATGCTTCTCGAAGAGGGCGTCGAGGCGATGTTCGGTTATCCCGGCGGGGCCATCTTGCCGGTCTTCGATGAGCTCTATGAGACGCCAGTCCGGTTCATGCTCACGCGCCATGAGCAGGGGGCCGGTCACGCCGCAGACGGCTACGCTCGCGCGACCGGCAAGGTCGGTGTGTGCATCGCGACGAGCGGTCCCGGCGCTACGAATCTAGTCACGGCGCTGGCCACGGCCAACATGGACAGCGTTCCGGTGGTGGCGTTCACGGGGCAGGTGGCGACGGCGGCGATCGGGAATGACGCATTCCAGGAAGCGGACGTGGTCGGTGTGACGCGCCCCGTAACCAAGTACAACGTCCTGGTCAAGAGCGTCGAGGAGTTGCCTCGGGTGATCAAAGAGGCCTTCTTCATCGCGCGGACGGGTCGACCGGGGCCTGTCGTTGTCGATTTGCCCAAAGACATTCAGGTCGCGGAATTCGAGATGCCCGAGAGGATTGAGATGAGGCTGCCGGGCTACAAGCCTCGCGCCAAAGGGCACCAGCGTCAGATCCAACTGGCCGCTGAGACCATCAATGCCTCGCAGCGACCTGTCTTGTACGTCGGCGGAGGTGTGATCATTTCCGGCGCGTCGGACGACATGCGGGAGTTGGCCCGTAAGAGCAACATCCCCGTTACGACGACGCTCTTGGCTCTGGGGGCCATCGATGAGGTTGAGGATGCCGACCTGGCCTTGTACATGCTCGGCATGCACGGCAGCGCGTGTGCGAACTATGCCGTGCAGAATTGCGATCTGCTGATTGCCGTTGGGGCGCGATTTGACGACCGCGTCACCGGCAAGCTCGGAAGCTTCGCCCCCCATGCGAAGATCATTCATATCGACATCGATCCGTCCAGCATCAGTAAGAATGTCGATGTGGACATCCCCGTGGTCGGTGACGCCCGCGCAATTCTCAGGGAGTTGCTGCCGCTGATCGAGTACGGCGACCGCAAGCCCTGGTTCGAACAGATCAACGACTGGAAGCGTCGTCATCCGTTCACGTACGATCGGGCTTCGCCGAACATCAAGCCCCAGTATGTCATCGAGCAGATCAACGAGGCCACCAAAGGCGAGGCGATCATCACCACCGGTGTGGGCCAACATCAGATGTGGACGGCCCAGTTCTACCGTTGGCGGCATCCTAGGCAGATGGTCACCTCCGGCGGGCTGGGAACGATGGGGTACGGCTTCCCGGCTGCGATCGGTGCCGCCGTCGGCCGACCCGACAAGACCGTCATCGATATCGACGGGGACGGCTCGTTCTCGATGACCATGACGGAGCTGGCCACGATCGTGCGTTATCAGATCCCCGTCAAGGTGGCCATCATCAACAACCGATTCCAGGGAATGGTTCGGCAATGGCAAGAGTTGTTTTTCCAGAAGCGTTACACGGCCACCGACATGGTCAACCCGGACTTTGCCAAGGTCGCAGAGGCTTTCGGGGCCGTTGGGATCCCCGTGACTGACAAGAGCCAGGTTCGCGATGCCGTAGAGGAGTTGCTCCGCAGTGAGGGCCCGGCGGTGGCCGACTTCGTGGTCGAACCCGAAGAGAACGTCTTCCCGATGGTCGCAGTCGGGAAGAGCCTCCACGAGATGGAGATGGGCGGGCTGTCATAGCCTCACGGCCTGGGTTGCATTGACGTTATGGATGGGCACGTACGACCGGCGGCCGATCTTGCTCATCGATGCCGTGTGCTGGGTTCGCGGAGCTTGTCAAGCTGTTAAGCTGTGTAGAACAGCCCACCTGTAGGTGGCCCTTCGTGCGTAGCGGCCAGGAGGATTACTGTTCCATGGATCGCAAGCACATTTTCTCGGTACTCGTGCAGAATCAGCCGGGGGTGCTCGCGAACGTTGCGAGCATGTTCGCGGCGCGCAATTTCAACATCGACTCGCTCGTCGTCGGCCGGACGGAGGATCCCAACTTCTCGAGAATGGTGATCTGTACCAGCGGCGACGAGGTCACCCTCGAGCAGATCCGCAAGCAGCTCGGTAAGATCGTCACCGTGGTGAAGGTGCGCGATCTAAGCGAGATGAGCTGTGTTGAACGCGACCTGCTGTTGATCCAGGTGCATTGCCTGCCGGAACATCGTAGTCAGCTGGGGCACCTGGCCGAGATTTTCAGGGGCAGCGTGGTTGACGTGGGACCCAAGTCGGTGATTGTTCAGCTTACCGGCCCCGAGGAGAAGATCGAAGCCTTCGTGGAGTTATGCAGACCCTACGGCATCCAGCACCTTTCGCGCACCGGGATCATCGCGGTCCCGCGCGCCAGCCAGCGTCTCGCTCCGCGAGAGCGTCCCAAGCGGCTCCGGCCGAGGGATGCGGCGAATGCCGTCTCGGAGCCGGCCCCCTTGCCTCCCAGCTAGCCGCTGGCGGGAAGTGCAGCGCGCACCGAGATCCTCGGGCTATTGCGTTCTATAGTAGATCTTCGATGAACGGCTGAAAGCAGCGGCCAAGCGATGGGGCCCGACGCGCAGGCGACGACCTGTGGCATTGTGGTCCGCTGGCTATAATGGCTGGTGCGATGAAGCTTGCGGCAATTGTGCTGAATCTGATCGTCCCGGGCGCCGGGATGATCCTGGTGAAGTCCGAAGCAGCGGGGATGGCCGTGGCGCTGCTGTATGGCGTGACCGCCCAGGCCGGCGCTCTCGGCCTTTGGCTCATACCGGTTGACATGCCGCGTGCGGCCACTAGCGGCGCGTTGGCAGCCGCGAGCATCATCTGGGTGGCCGGTCAGTGGTTGCTGTGGCGGCAGCTGTGGCAACTCAATCGCGGCTGGCGCTGGCACGGCCATGCCACGAGGCAGTAAGTCGGCTACGGTCCGAATAGCGCGATCCGTCACCATCGGCGGGTCCACAAGAGGGGCCGAGGATGATGGGCTGCACCGAAACGTGCAAAGTACTGAACCTTATAACCGATAAGAGCCTAGGGCTCTCATGTGGTGATGCAACACCGTGTGGGTTGAAGCCCTGCGAAGGTTGATGCAACGCGCGGCGACGGCTAGAATGATCTGAGTGAGGGGGTGTGTGCGGCGGGCGACGGCGCGGAATCCTGCCGTTCGTTGGCAGCGCCATTCGCCGCCGGCCGCGTCCGGTGCAGCCGATAACGCCGAGTCCGCGTCGTGGTGGAGCAATATGTTTGAGAGGTTCACAGATCGGGCGCGCAAGGTGATGTCGCTGGCGAACCAGGAAGCCCAGCGCTTCAACCATGAATACATCGGCACGGAGCACATATTGCTCGGTTTGGTCAAGGAAGGCTCCGGCGTCGGGGCGAACGTCTTGAAGAATCTCGACGTGGACCTGCGCAAGGTCCGCCTGGAGGTCGAGAAGCTCGTCAAGAGCGGGTCGGAGACGGTCACCCAGGGTAAGCTGCCGCAGACCCCACGCGCAAAAAAGGTCGTTGAATACGCCATCGAGGAAGCTCGCAGCCTGAACCACAACTACGTGGGTACCGAGCACCTGCT
>CAYGAN010000125.1:0-2398 GCA_964347585.1 uncultured Planctomycetales bacterium
TAGTACAAGATGGGGAACTCATAGCCGTCCAGCAGAATGAACCGCCCCGTGTCCGGCGGGTTGTAGGTGGAGGCATTGTATTTGTACAGGCCGGTCTCACCGACCTTGTCGTGAACGACCCTGGCCGACTCGAGGTTGAGGTACTGCCCGTCGCGGTCGAGGTCGGCCAAGTCCCCGAAAGGGGGAAGGGGGTCGGGATCCTCGACCGCGTCCAGCATGACGTTGCTGTCGCCGCACCCGATCACGCCCTGGAGATCGTGCCCGAGAAGCGCCCTAGCCAGCCAATGCGCCCCGTTAAGCTGGTCGTTCGAGCCGGCGGTGGGCAGGTCGGTGATCCGACACGGGCCCGGCCGGGAACGCGGGTACTCCTCCTGGTGGTCGTTTCGAAACATCTCCAGGCCCTTGTCGATCGCATCGATCTGGGACTGCACCTTGACCTTCTTGGCCTGCGCGCGAGCCTGCATCAGCGAGGGAGAGAGGATGCCCAACAATAAGGCAATGATGGCGATTACCGTCAGCAGCTCGATCAGCGTAAAGGCTGAAGGCCGCAGGCTAGAGGCTGAAGGCGCGCGTGCTCGTGACACCTGCCGGGACATGTTGCGTTCTCCTTATTCCGGGTAAGCTCCGGGCGTCTCGTGCCGGCGTCGGTGGGCAACGCGCCCCCGGCCGTGGCGGCCGCCGCCGGAGCGCGACATTCGAGGACTTCGGCGTGAGGGTAACCTTCCTATTCCCCCTGGCAGTGTGTCGCTCCTAGGCTTGAGGAACGTTCAACTCATCCCCCGTCACGTCCCAATATATTCTAGGTCGCCCGGGGACCGCCGTCACCCCCCAGGCACTCTCGGCGCTTACACGCCGGACGACGAGACCGAGTTAATCAGCGTCACCAGCGGCAGGAACAGCGAAACAACGATGAATCCGACCATCACGCCGAGGAACACGACCATGATCGGTTCGAGCAGGCTGACCAGCCCGCCGATCAGAGTTTCGACCTCGTCATCGTAGTTATCGGCCACTTTCATCAACATCTTATCCAGCTCGCCGGTCTCCTCGCCGACGTCGATCATGTTCACGACGATGTTGTCAACGACCCTGGTGGCGCGCAACGGGTTGGCGAAGCTCTCGCCCTCGCGGATCGAGTCGTGCACTCTGGCCAGCGCGCGGGAGAAGACCTCGTTGCCCGACGTCTCCTTCGTGATGTTGATCGCCTCGAGGATCGGTACACCCGCGTTGATCAGGGTGCCGAGAGTCCTGGTGAACCGCGCAACGGCCGTCTTCGCCAGAATGTTGCCGAGGATGGGTATCTTCAACTTGACCATATCGACCCCGTGGCGACCCATCTGCGACTGCTTGAGCAGCTTGACGAACAGGAAGACCACCAGCGGGGAGGAGAGCAGTATGACCCACCCGGGGGGCGTGCCTGTCACGAACCAATGCGAGATGGCCATCAGAAGCTTCGTCGGGCCTGGCAGCGTGGTGTTGAAGTCCTTGAAGATCTCCTGGAACTTGGGAACGACCCAGACCATGATGCCGCTGACGATGAGCACGGCGAAGCTGATCACCACGCAGGGGTAGATCATCGCGCCGATGACCTTCCTCTTGAGCCTTTGGGCCTTCTCCATGAAGTCGGCCAGGCGCTGCAGGACGACTTCGAGCACGCCGCCGGCCTCCCCGGCTTGCACCATGTTGACGTACAACCGGTCGAAGGCCTTCGGATGCTTGCCCATCGCTTCGGAGAGCGTCGCGCCTCCCTCCACGTCGTCGGCCGTTTGCCGAATCACCGTTCGCAACAGACCGGGTTTCTGCTGCTGTTCGAGAATGCGCAGGCTCCGCAGGATGGGTAGTCCGGCGTCCTGAAGCGTGGACAACTGACGGGTGAACTGTGTGAGTTGCTTCTTCGAGACGCCGCCGATGCCGGTCGCGCCGGCCGGCTTCTTGCGCGCCACCCCGGGAGCGCCGGCGGGCTTCGGCCCGCGCTTGCGCACGCCCTTCTCTTTGATCCTCGTCGGGAAGTACCCGAGCTTGCGGATCTTCGCCAGCGCGTCTTCGCTTGACATGGCGTCGATCTCGTCGGTGATTTCCTGCCCGGCCTGATTCATCGCCTCGTATTGGAAGGTGGGCATACCTGGCAGCTCCCTTTATCGCTCTCTGACCCGCCGCCGACAGCGGGCTGAACACTTAAGCTCGCCCGTCCGCGAGGCAAAGCCCGAGCCGCAGGCGGCCGTTACTGCACGTCTCTCTCTCCCCGGCCGCCTGCGGCATCGCGGCCTATTGCTCTTCCACAATCGTTTCCTTGACGACCTCCTCAATCGTGGTCACGCCATCATAGATAGCCAACAGACCGGCGTCCCGCAAGACCCGCATGCCTCGCGTCCTCGCCTCGGTACGCAGCACATTGGTT
>CAYGAN010000125.1:2408-4442 GCA_964347585.1 uncultured Planctomycetales bacterium
CATGATCAACTCTTTCAGGTCGTCGTCCAGGACCATCGTCTCGAAGATCCCGGTGCGCCCGCGGTAGCCGGTGTTGTTGCAATAATCGCAACCTTTCCCGTAGTAAAACGTCCGGCCGGCCACGTCTTCCGGCCGAAGACCCAACTCCAACAGCATCTCTTCGGTGGGGTGGAACTCGTCTTTGCAGTTATCGCAGATCCGGCGTACAAGCCGCTGGGCCACGATGGCCTCCAGCGTCGCCGTGATCAAAAAAGGCTCCAGCCCCAGGTCGAGCAGTCGCGCGATCGCCGAAGGCGCGTCGTTCGTATGAAGCGTCGTGAAGACCAGGTGTCCGGTCAAGGAAGCCTGTATGGCGATCTGGGCCGTCTCGAGGTCACGAATCTCACCGACCAGAATCACGTCAGGGTCCTGGCGCAGGAAGTGTCTCAGACACCGCGCGAACGTCAGACCGATGTCCGGATTGACCTGACACTGGATCAGCCCGTCAATGTCGTACTCAACGGGGTCCTCGGCGGTCAGGATCTTTCAGCTCGCTCAAGGCAGAGTACAGGGTCGTCGTCTTGCCCGACCCGGTCGGGCCGGTGTTGATGATGATCCCATTCGGTTTCTGGATCAGCCGCCGGAATCCGGCAAGGTCGTCTTCGCGCATCCCCAGTTTGTCCACATCAAGTGAGACGTTGCTGCGGTCCAGCACGCGGAGGACCACGCTCTCGCCAGCCATCGTCGGCAGAACACTGACACGCAGATCGACCGGCCTCTGGTTCACGGTCAGCTCGATGCGGCCGTCCTGAGGCAACCGTCGCTCGGCAATGTCCAGATTGGCCATCACCTTAATTCGTGACGAGATCGCCAGGGCGATGTGCTTCGGAGGGGGGACCATTTCGTAGAGCGTCCCGTCAATACGGTAACGCATCTTGAATTCGTCCTCGAACGGCTCGAAGTGGACGTCCGAGGCCTTGTCCTTGATCGCCTGAAGCAGTACGAGGTTCAGCAGCTTCTTGACCGGGTTGGAGTCGGCCATCTCGCGGATGTCGTCCAGATCGATGCTTTCGCCGCGGCCTTCGAACTGCGAAAGCGTTTCGTCCGCGCTGATCTCCGCGATGATGTCATTGATCGACTCACTGGCCTCGTCCGGATAGTAACGGTTCAACGCTGCGCTGATCTGGTCCCGCGTACTGATGCACGCCTTGACGTTGAACCCCATCAACGTCTTCAAGTCGTCAGTCGCCTGGAAGTTGTCCGGGGAGGCCAGCGACACCGTCAAGAGATTGCTCTCCGCTTCGTAGGCAACCGGAACCACGCTGTACGTGTTCGCCATTTGCGCCGGAATCAGAGCAACCACCTCGGCCGGAATATCGATGTCGCTCAGATCCACAGGCTCCATGCCGACCTGAGCGGCCAGGGACAGATGAAGATCGTCCTCGGTGATATAGCCCAACTCGACCAGGATCTGGCCGATCGGCCCGCCTTTCTGCTTCTGAATTTCCAGGGCGTCATGGACCTGGGTCCGCGTGACCTTGCCCATCTTGATGAGCACGCGGCCGAGGGGCCTTCCGCGAAGCTGACTGACCGGCGGCATTTTCAGCGTTCCAGCCATGTGTTGCGTCCTATTGCCTATCGTTCACGTCCCACCGAGCGTCCATCAGCGCCCCGGTCATCAGGACCATCGATGATCACACGCGTGACAGTGCATCGTCCGCGTCCCGGAGACCCCGACGCGGGCGTCAATCGCCGCCGAGCCGCACTTGGGACACTGCCCGTCGCTGCCAGCCTTTTCGGCTCCCTCGCCCGCCATCACTGTTGCCGCCATGCCGCGCCTGTGCGCTTCGATCCTGTCGTGAAGCTCGCCCGGCGTCTGGGCCTTGTCCACTGCCTCTTCCTCGGAGATGATCCCGTCGCGGTACAGATTGAACAGATGCTCGTCAAGCAGCTGCATGCCGTAGCGTTTGCCCGTCTGGATGCTCGAATTGATCCGGTAGGTCTTGTTCTCGCGGATCAGGTTGGAGATGGCCGGCGTGACGACCATGAACTCGA
>CAYGAN010000125.1:4452-11764 GCA_964347585.1 uncultured Planctomycetales bacterium
CGGGCGTGTCCACACGCGGGCAGAGCGCCTGCGACAACACGGCGATCAGATTCGTCGATAGCTGGACGCGAATCTGCTCCTGCTGCTCGTGCGGAAACGCGTCGATGATACGGTTGATGGTGCCCTGGGCGCCGGTTGTGTGAACCGTACTGAACACCAAGTGGCCCGTCTCGGCAGCGCGGATCGCCGATTCCATCGTCTCGAGGTCGCGCATCTCCCCGACGAGGACAACATCCGGGTCCGCTCGAAGCACGCGCCGGCACGCCTCCGCAAAGCTCGGGACATCCACGCCGACCTCTCGCTGATTGCACAATGACTTCTTGTGCGTGTGGTAGTACTCGATCGGGTCTTCGACAGTCACGATGTGACGGTCGAAATTCTCGTTGATGTAATTGATCATCGACGCCAGCGTCGTCGTCTTGCCGCATCCCGTCGGTCCGGTCACCAGGAACAGACCCCGCGGGCGCCGGCACAATGCCTTGGTGATGGGCGGCAGGCCGATCTCCTCGATGCTCATGATCTTGGACGGAATCAGCCGAAGCGTCAGTGAGACGTTGCCTTTCTGGCGAAACACGGCAACGCGGAACCGGCCCTTGTCCCCGAACGCAAAACCGAAGTCCGTGCCCCCTTCCTCCTGGACCTCTTGTTGACTCCGGTCCGGCGTAATCGCCTTCATGAGGCCCATGGTGTCTTCCGGCTCGAGGACCTTGGTCTCGAGATGCCGCAGCCGTCCGTGCAATCTGAGAACCGGGGGACGACCCACGTGAAGGTGGATGTCCGAGGCACCGCGCCGGATGCAAGTCTCTAACAAACGGTCAATGTGCAGCGTTGACATTGCCCATCCTCAGCCCTGTCGAACCGCCCCGGCGTTCGCCTCGGCCGCGGCGGGTGCCTACTCATCGGCCACCAAGGCGGTCTCCGCCTGCGTGATCCTGACCACCTCTTCAGGTGTGGTCGTGCCGCGCAGGACCTTGATCTTACCGTCCTCCATCAGGCTTCGCATACCGGCCGCACGCGCAGCCTTGCGGATCTGATTCGTAGGCGCGCGGTTGAACGCCATCTCCCGGATCTCGCTGTTCATTGCCATCATCTCGAAGATGCCGAGCCGCCCGCGAAAACCCGTATGGTTGCAGTGGGAACACCCGACCCCCCTGCAAATCGGTCCTTGCTTGAGCCCCTCCGGCGTGAGCCCCAGGATCTGCATAAGGTACTTGTCGGGGTTCGGGTCTTCCTGCTTGCACTCGCTACAGATCACACGTACGAGTCTCTGGGCCATGATCGCTTGGATGGAACTGGCCACCAGGAACGGCTTGATCCCCATATCGATCAGTCGAGTTATTGCACTCGGGGCGTCATTGGTATGGAGTGTGCTGAATACGAGGTGACCCGTCAGCGCGGCGGCGATCGCAATCTCGCCCACCGCCAAGTCACGAATCTCACCGACGAGAATGATGTTCGGCGCTTGCCTCAGCATCGCACGCAGGATGCGCTCGAACGTCAGGCCGATCTCCTCGCGGACCTCACACTGGTTCATTCCCGCGAAGCAGTATTCGACCGGCTCCTCAGCCGTGATGATCTTGCGATCCGGGCGGTTCAATTCCTGCAAAGCTGCGTACAACGTAGTCGTTTTGCCCGAGCCCGTCGGACCGGTGACCAGGAAGATGCCGTTCGGGCGTTTGATGATCCGCATGAATCGCTGATAGTCCTCTTCCTCGAATCCCAGCGCCTGGATGCCGATCCGCACCGAATCGGGACGCAGAATACGCAACACCACGCTCTCGCCGTGGTAGTGCGGCGCGGAACTCACGCGGAAGTCGATGTCCTGTCCGGCCACGCTCTGCGTGATGCGGCCGTCCTGAGGCAGTCGCTTCTCAGCGATATCCATTCCGGCCATGATCTTGAGACGCGTGATCACAGCCCCCTGCATGTTTTTGGGAATGGTGTCGCGCTCGACGCACACGCCGTCGATCCGATACCGCGCGCGTACGCGGTCCACCATCGGCTCGATGTGGATGTCACTGGCCCTGCTGCGAACCGCCTCGGAAATGATCAGGTTGATTAATCGGATGATCGGGGCATCGTCGTCGCGGTATTCTTCCTTGGCTTCACGGACCTCTTCCGGAGCATCTTCGTCGATGCTGGCGTCGATGCTCCGCATGGTCTCGTCCAGGTCCGACGCCACCTCGGATAGGAACGTCTCGATGTATCGCACGATCTTGCTTCGAGGCGCCAAAACCGGCTCGATCTCCGTGTTCAGCCGGAACCGCAAGAGGTCCAGCGTCTCCAGATCCATCGGATCCGGAATGATTACCTTCAGCCGACCATTCTCCTGGCACATGGGTAGGATTGTCAGATCGCGGATCAGCTTCTGAGGTACCAGCGCCAGCGAGCCGGGTACGATCACGCTTTTGTCCAGATCCACGTATTCCATGTCGAACTGGGCGGCCAGCGCTTTGGTCACGTCCTCCTCGCTGCACAGCTCCAACTCGACCAGCGCTTCGCCGAGGCGTCTTTCATTCGCCTGGCAGTACTGGATCGCGTCCGCCATCGCGTTCGGCGAGAGCAATCCCCAACCGACGAGGATCTCACCTAGTTTCTTTCTCTTAGCCATGGGGAATCCTTGCTGACCACGGTCCGAGCAGGCTCGCCCCCTCTTTTCCTATATCGGACAGGCAGCCGCCGCTTGCCTGCATTGACGTTGCGCCAGGGCACCGGGCCGCTCCGGCGCGAGACCCCGAGCTCCGAAACCAGAGCCCACAACCCTGTCATTTGCCCATCAGGACCGTTAGCTCGCCTTGGCAAACGCCCCGCAGTCAGTGCCCGCCCCCCCGGCGTGGCGAGCCCATCCACCCACGAATTCTATCTTGTCCCCGTCTTCACATCAAGCAGCCATAGCTCGCGTTGAGATGGGCCAGCGGTTCGCCCAGCAACGTTGACCTCGCCGCCAGCGCCCGGCACCCCGGCGAGCCGCTCGCCCCTTCTCAGACGGGCACCAGATGGCCACATCCCTGCCCAAGACGTATTGGCCGGGTTCCCATTGCGCCCGCTCGAGCCCCGGGCAAAGAAGGTAACCCGAAGACTGCGACGGGCACGAAAGGCACCGATCGACGCACGGCAGACCAATAGGGCGATCCGCATGACCGACGTGCCCTGGCATGAATTCCGACTCATAGGGGCCGCCTGGCCCGGCCAGTCTGGGCGCGACTCCCCGCTTCAAGCTGAATCCCCCCGCTGCAGCCTGGTCAAACTAATGCTAACTTGGCACACCCGCACAGCCGATCCTAGCACAGACACGGCTTGGTGCGAGCGCGTAGGCCGATAATAGTCCGCCCAGGTCAGCGGAAGCTGCCCGATGAGTAATGGCGTTCAGAAGAATCAGACGGACGAGCGCAACGCTGAACGATACGCCCTCAACAAGGCCACCCGGGTCCGCCTGGCCAGCGATCCAGAAGGCGTGATCGACGCCTTCGCCACCGATATCAGCAGCACCGGGATAGGCGCATTCGTCCCCGAGGAGCTGCCTGCCAAGAGTCAGATTGAGGTGGCGCTACCAACAGGCCGGGAAGAGGAAACGTGGGTCCCGGCGAGCGTGACACGCTGCGAGTCCACCGTCGGCGACATGTTCATGCTGGGGGTGCAATTCGCCGAGCCCTTGGCCAAGGACGTGCTCAGCCGCTTGGGTCTGACCCGAAGCCGATGCCTGCGTCGTCGCTGGGCCCGCCCGCTGCGCGTCGGGCAGCTGGCCTCCGCAGCAGTCGCGCTGGTCCTGGCGACGCTGTGGATCACAAGTCGTCTTCAGAAGGACAGGCTCGAAACAGTGACGAGCACCCAGGCCGCACCCCCGTCCACCGCATCCGATCAAGCTGGTCTAGAAACGGCCGACAGGACAGCACCTGCGACCCCGGTGGGCGAGTCCCGGACGGGGCCTGCCGGTCAGGACGTTGCTCCCTCCGGGGCGCTCGAGAACCACGAGCAATTCCTCGCCGGGCAAGAACAACAGGCTCTGGAAGTGCGTAAAGCGATCGAGGAGAAGGACAAGGAAACCGCCCTGTTGGAACAGGCACTCACTGAGGCCCGCAATCAGCATGAGCGGGCGGTTTCGGAACGTGCGAAAGCTCAAGAGCAACTAGGCATCCTCAGGCAACGCAGTGAGGACCTATCGCAAGAGGTCGCCGAACTTGCGCAAAGCATCCAGCAGAAGGACAAGCTCATCGCCGAGCTGTTAACACCGCCCAACCCCCAGCAGATTCGTCCCAACACGACCATGGCCTTGGCCGGCCTGGACAAGCTTCATCTCGTCGCCCAAGTGTCGAACCTCCGGGCGCCGAACGCTCCGAACCCGCTGGTCGGGCCGGATGATCTGACCCGCTGGTGTCGAGAGATCTTGACTGCGCGTACGAACTTGGCGGTGACTGACGCAGACCCGCAGCCGTCCAGCGAGGCGGTGGGCGCCCTGCACGTCCACTTACACCTGCTGTCGTCCGGCGGCGCGCAGGCCTACAATTTGGCGCTCTACGTGCGACGAGCGTGTGCGCTCGTCGAGCGCCGCAGCGTGATAGTGGCTGATGTTTGGCGGCTGGATTATGCGGGCCTGGAGGACGCAGACGGTCCGCTCAACCTGCGATCTTCGCTCAAGCACCTAGTCGAGCGATTCGTCCAAGACTACACAGCCGCGAACGCACCCGCCGAAGCGCAGGCCGAGGCAGCCCTTACGGCCACTAACTGAGCCGATCCCCGTACCTGATCCTGACGGCAATCCGTGGCCCCGCTACCCTTGCCGGTCCGGCAGGCCCAGAACAGCCCACTCCGGGTACGGTGCGTCGGGCCCCTTGACCGCGTGCCACAGGACGCGGTTCAGCGTGTCTTCGTCGGCTTGGTCGATCTCGTCCAGCGGCTGTTCGATCGATCTGACGGCCCAGTATCGCTGGCGCGGATCGCGAATCTCGCTGAGTTTGGGATTGAGCCGGCCGAGCGGAATGCGGTTCCTAGACGCCTCGTACGGGCGCAGGTCTGGCTTGTCGGCAAAGCAGGTGTGCATTGGCGTGGCCGTGGAATCGAATTGATTCATCGGCGGCAGGCCCAGGATGAGTTCGATCGTTCGCATCATGCTCGTCTGGTTATAGTTGGTGCTGTCCACGTAGCCGCGCCTCGTGTACGGGCTGACGACCAAGGCCACTGTCCGGTGTCCGTCGATGTGGTCAAAGCCGTTCTGCGGATCGTCCTCCACAACGAAGATGCACGTGTCCTTCCAGAACCTGCTGCGGCTAACCGCCTCGACGATCCGGCCGAGCGCCAGATCGTTATCCGCCACGGCCGCCTCGGGGGTCGGCATGCCCGGCCGTGTTCCGGCCGTGTGATCGTTCGGCAGCAGCATAATGCAGAAGTTCGGCATCTGCCCGCTGGCCTCACATCGCTTGAGCTCCTTGATGAACTCAGCCGCACGGTAAACGTCCGGAACGATGGAAGGAAAGCCAATCACGCTTTCGCACAGGTATGGCGCCAGCGTCTTGATCTTGGCTGTGGCCCGGATCTCGATCAGACCGCCTCCGTCCAGAAAATCGCGGTAGCAGTCGAGAAAGCCAGGCCGGTCCTTCCTGCTCGAATCCTTCCACCTGACCGAGCCGGCCACGAACTCTCCGTACACGCGCAGCGTCTTGCCGTGGGCCAGCACGTTGTCCCAGATGAACCCGCTGGAGGCGTAGGCCAGGGCGTCGCCCCCGTCAAACGGATAGCTACGCGGCCAACCACCGTAGGCTTTCTCGACATAGTCCGTCACATACGCCTCATCGGTCCACTGATGACCGTCAGCGCTCAGCGTGCCGCTGCAGTAGAAGTTGTCGAAGAGCACGAACTCCTCGGCCAGTTTGTGGTGGTTCGGGGTAACCTCGCGCCCGAACAGGCACAAGCTCGGGTCGCCCTCGCCCTGCGGCATGTCCCCGAAGACCTGATCGTAGGTTCGGTTCTCCTTGATGATGTAGATGACATGGTTGAACACCGATGGCTCTCCGTGCCGCGCCGGCACCGGGCGAAGGGGGACGCCCCTGCGAGGCGGCGCCAGCGCGCTGATCGCCTCGGTCATCCGGTTGTTGGCTATGACCGTCCGCGTGTACTCCGCCAGGCGCTCCCCACCGGGGATCGGAATCAAAGAGACGCTTCCCCGATAGTCATGGCTGTTGTACCCGAAGACCGTCTTGCCGCGGAGTTTCCGCCGGCCCTGCCAGCTCCGGTCGCGCGAGCCGATCCCCTTGACGTTCGCGACATACAGCGCGTTTCGTTCCGCGTCGAGGACCAGCCCGGCCGGGTACCACCCCGTCGGAATCAGGCCGAGCAGCCGACTATTCGGCGGTCGCAGGGCGATGATTGCCACGGCGTTGTTCGTCCCGTTCGAGACGTACAGGCGGCCGCCCTGCGGGCTGAACGCAAGCGCGTTCGGAGCACTACCGAACAGCAGCTTCCGCGCCGGACGCGTCGAGATCGTCTCGACCACGCTGTCCGTGCGCGTCTCGATCACCGAGACGGTATCGCTATTGGCGTTGGCCACGCAGACCAGCTTGCCGTCGGGGCTAACGGCCAGGCCGGAGGGGTGCAGGCCTACCACGATCTCCTTGACGACCTTGCCTCGAAGCAGATCCACGACCGAGACCGAGCCTTCGCTGGCGATGTGCCGCGTCGGATCGACCTTGACGGGCGTGCCTCTGCCCGCCGGGCCGGTCAGCTCGGCCGCTCGGGGCCGCCTACCGCCCCAATTGCTCACGTAGGCCTTTTGCCCGACCAGGACAACGTCGTACGGGGCACTGCCAACTTCGATCTCGCGGACGAGCCTGGCTTCAGCCAGATCGATCTGGCCAAGCGTGTTGTTCATGTTCAACGCGACGAACAGCTGGGCCCCCTCGCCGGACAACGCCAGGCCGGCCGGCAAGGCGTTGCTCCTCGACTGGGGACGGTTGGCTCCGATCCGAATGGGCCCCGCGGGCGCGGGCTTGCCTTGATCGTCGAGCGTGAAGACTTCGATCGTGCCGCGAATGTTGGAGGCATACAGGTGCTTCCCGTCATCGCTAAACACGATCCCGGTGTAGCTGGCTCCCGCCTTTCGTGTCGCATACCCGACGCAGTGCACAACCGTGCCTGCATCCGCGTCGATCAGAAGAACATCGAAGCGATTCAGCACGGCGATCCACCGACCGTCCGGGCTGATCGCCACGTCCGTCGGCCGACCGGGAAAGTCCACCTGCCGCCATTCCAACGGCAATACTTCGCTCGGGATTCTCCAGCCCGTGATGTAAGCAAACGTGATCATTGGCCTCAGGGGATC
>CAYGAN010000125.1:11774-13414 GCA_964347585.1 uncultured Planctomycetales bacterium
GCACGACGATCCGGCCGTCGCCACGCACGCCGACGCGCATCCGGTCGTAATCGATCGCGGCCTCTTGCGTTGCCGGCGGGGCCAGCCGCGTCTGTGCGCACGCCGGCAAAGCCGCCACGATGAAAACCACGCCCCAGAACAGCCCGATGAAAGATGCTTTCATGGCACGCTTGTCTCCACTAGCGAGTCCCCGGTCTTCGCGGCCCTCGCACGGTCCATACCACAGACTCCGGACCGTCGCCGAGCTGCGGCAACGCGCATCGGCACCAAGCTGGTCCCGTCCAGGTCCGGTGGAGGGTCTCTGCCCAACAGCTCCAGCAAGGTCGGAACCAGATCCACGCAGCGGGCGGCTTCCAGCTCGCCGTGCGGCACGCCAGGCCCGGCTAGGATAAGCGGAAAGTGCATCTCGGCGGGACGAATCCCCCCGTGCCCCGCGCGGTACTTCTCGGTGAAGTCCCAACCCGGGGCCGCGAAGACCACGACGTCCCCCGCGCGCGGCGCCTGGAAGTACGCCAGGAGCTGTGGCGGGAGGTCGGGGAACTGCGTTTCGGCTGTATGGGTCAGCCACGCGCGCGAGTCCTGCGGCGAGCCGTCCAACATTTCCGCAGGCACCTTGTTCTCGTAACCGAGGGGATCGGTTCCTGCAATCAGGTGGTAGGACGCCTGCCGGCTCCGACGGTCAGGCCGCCGGAACTCGACGATGCCTTCCTTGCGGACAATGCGCGCCCTGTTGGGCCCGCTCGCGAACGCCACCGCATCGACAGCCTCCTGGGCGATCAGGCGTGAAACAACGTCGATCCGCTGTCCTGTCGCATCGGGAAAGGCGCGCAAGTCCTGCGGCCTCGGCCTGGCCACCCAGCTGGCGAACCTGGCGTTTCCGATCTCTGCGCCGCCCTCGTCGGCTTGCATCGGCCGGCGAAGGTAGATGACCCAGTACCGATCCCCGGAGCCGGCCAGCACCGTCGAGAACCGGTTGTAGTACCGAAGACGATCCTGAAAGCGGGTCTGTTCCCAAAGACGCTTCTTGGCTGCCGCCAGCCCGAGCGTCTTGCGCACGAACGGCTCGATGGGAAAGTGGCTGGTGATCTGCATCATGCCGTGATCGACGGTAAAGACCCGCACGAGTTTGTCCAGCATGCCGGCAGCCTCGAAATCGCGGATCACTCTACCGATGTGGGCGTCGGTGTGTTCGATTGCCTCTCGATACGACTCCGCCTCGATGCCGTCACGGTAAGCCACCATGTCCGGGGCCAGCAGATACGCGATCGTCAAGCGCGGGAAATCCTTCTGGATCCGCGCGACTTCCGCGACGATGGCGAAGCGGCACAGCGTCAGCCGATCCACGAAGTGAAACCACCCGAAGAAGAAGGGCGGTCCGGCGCTGAGCCAATTCTCCACGAACTTCGTGGCGCCGCGATGGGCTTGGAAGAACAGCGAGAACGTCGTGGCATCGTACAGGTACTCGTAGATCGTGGCGGCGCGGTAGTCGCCGCCGAGCGTGTTTTTCTGGGCGATCGTCTCATAGTTGCGCCAGATTAGCCGGTTACGATCGAACCAGTTGATGCCCGTCACGCCGTGGTGCCCAGGAAACAAACCGGTCACCGTCGATGTCTCGCTGGCCAGCGTCACGGAGGGCACGT
>CAYGAN010000126.1:0-1440 GCA_964347585.1 uncultured Planctomycetales bacterium
CGCCGTGGCGGCGGTGGGGGCGACGCTGCTCAAGATCGAGCTGCATCACTTCACGCAGGACGTCCATCGAGTAGCTGATCCCGCCTGCAGGTTCGTGCAAGTAGAACAGAACCAGAGGCACGTCCAGCGAAGCGAGACGATGATGGTATTCCAGGACGTCGCGGTCCTGGTCGGGTCGGCCACGAAACGGAGTCGGCGGATGGACCATCACTGCGTCCGCGCCGCAATCCATCGCATCGGCAGCCATCGCCACGGCACTGTCGAGAAAGGCCTGCTTCGACTCACGCTTGGCCCGGTCAGGATCAAGGGCGCCCCCGGCGGCGCCGATGATGAAGCGATCCGCCGGCATCCCCGCTCGCCACGCCCGCATGACCGTCAGCCGATCCTCGCGCGACAGATGCAGCCCACGGCCGCTGTGCGACCAGACAGCCACCCCGTCCGCCGGCTCCGAACGCAGGTAATCAATGTATGCGTCCTGCGCATCCAGATCGATTCTGCCGTCCTGGCGGTGCGGCACAGGCACCGCCGGGATCAACGCTCCGTGCAGTCGTTCTCGCCAGGCCCGGCGGTCCACGGAACTCATCGCTCGATGATCTCCTCACGGACGGTGTACTTGCGGATCTTCTCCGGGCTGACCCGGTAGCCCAGGCCAGGCCCGTCAGGAACGTGCAGGTACCCGCCCGCATCAATCGCAATCGGCGGCTCGAGCAGGTCGTCAACGAACCATCGGTCAGATGATTCCACGTCGGTCGGATACACGAATCCCGGCAGCATCGCGAGATGCAGCGCGTGTGCGGATCCGACACCCAACTCAGGCATGGTGCCCACCCAGCACGGCATTCCAGCCCTCTCGGCCCGCTCGTGCATTTGAACAGCTCGCCTTACGCCCCCGACGCGCTGGATCTTGACGTTAATGATCCGACCACATCCCTTTTCGACGATTGTCTCCAGCGCGGCCAGACTCTCAGCCGACTCGTCGAGACAGATAGGCGTGGCCAAGTCGGCTTGAAGCCGGGCCAGATCCTCATACCGCTCAGCCGCTAGCGGCTGCTCGATCATCATCAGATCGAGTCGATCAAGCTCCTTGAAGACTTCCGCGTCGGCCAGCGTGTAGGCCGCGTTGGCATCGACCATAAGTGGCACGTCCGGCCAGCGGCGGCGAATGCAGCGGACCGGCTCAACGTCCCAGCCGGGCTTGATCTTGATCTTCACCCGTCGATATCCCTTCGCGAGAAACGTCGCCACCCGCCCCAGCAGTCCTTCGACGCTATCGAATATCCCCAGCGCTATGCCCGACGCGACGGGCCGCCGACTGCTGCCCAGCAGTGAATGCAACGGCTTCGACTGCCCGACCGCGGCTGCGTGCCACAGCGCCCCCTCCAGGCCCGCCTTAGCGAACGAATTGTCACACGTCCCGTCGAGCGCGTCGCACACCTCGCG
>CAYGAN010000126.1:1450-4782 GCA_964347585.1 uncultured Planctomycetales bacterium
CGATCTCCGGCTGATCGATCACGGCGATGATCGCGTCGCACACCTCGCGCACGTCGATTGCGCCCGCCGCCAGCACTCCCGGAACGAGCTTCTCGACCAGATCGTTCCAGCAGGCTTCGGGCGTCTGGGGCGAATAGAACGACCCGCTCATCGCCGAAGCCTCCCCCCAACCAGTGCCCCCAACTGTTTCTACGCGGACGAGCACGCTGTCCTTAACGCTCACCTCGGCCGTCGAAATGCGGAACGGCTCCAGGAACGGAATCCGGACTCGGTAGAGGGCCACGCTTGTCAGAGAAAGCTTCATGCCAGTACACGCGGTAAAGCATGACGAGCGTTAGGTGATTATAATGGTCCCACGAATCGCCGGTCCACCGGCGTTGCAGGAAGCGGGTGCAACCTGGCTTCGTCCTGGTTGCCACAGGACAGGCAGCCATGCGTCTGTGTGGGATTGATCCGGGTCTCGGACAAACAGGATACGCGGTGATTGAAGTCCGCCGCGACCGAGTCGAGATCGTCGAAGCAGGCGTTGTCCGGACCAACAGAAACGGATCGCTCAGCGGGCGCCTGGCCGAGTTGGACCAAGCGATCGACGAGCTTCTGACCGAGCACAAGCCCGACCGCGTGGCCGTCGAGCAGCTTTACTCGCACTACAGACATCCGCGTACTGCGATCTTGATGGGGCACGCGCGAGGGGTCATCCTGTCAGCGTCGGCGAGGCACGAGATCGAAGTGGAGAGTCTGTCGGCCACGCGGATCAAGCGATCGCTGACAGGCAACGGTCGGGCCAGCAAGCAGCAGGTGAAGCGCACGATCGCGCGGACACTCGGCCTAGCCGAGCTGCCCGAGCCATCGGATGTCGCTGACGCATTGGCCATCGCCTTGTGCGCTGCCCAGAACAGGCCGGCCGAGCTGCACTGGCGGAGGTGACCACGCCGGGCACGCGGCCGAGCCGATTGCATCGCAGAACGGATTCGTGTAGGTGCCCTGTGTACCCATGATCGCCGGCATCAGCGGAACTCTTGTGGCGGTCGCTGACGACGCAGCCCTTATCGAGCGCAACGGCCTGCGGTACGAGGTCCTCGTGCCCGGGTACGCTGTCGGGGAGCTGGCCGCCTGCCGCGGCCAAGAGGTCATGCTCCACACTCTGGAGTATTATGAGGGCTCGCCAGGCAGCGGCAGCCTGATCCCTCGCCTGGTCGGCTTTCTCAGGCCGGAGGACAAAGCGTTCTTCAACCGGTTCGTGAGCGTCAAGGGCATAGGCACGCGTAAGGCCCTCAAGGCCCTGTCCGAGCCGATCGTTACCATTGCCGCCGCCATCGAGACGGCAGACGTCACCATGCTGGCCCGACTGCCCGGAATCGGCAAGCGCGCCGCCGACCAGATCGTCGCCGAGCTGCGCGGCAAGGTCGGGGACTTTGCGCTCGGGACCGGCGTAGCAGCGACGCAGCCCGAACACGGCTGGACACAGGCCCAGCGCGACGCGATCGAGATGCTCGTCGCTGTAGGCGAACGCCGGTCCGACGCCGAGCGATGGCTCGAACGGGCCGCACAGATTCATCCGCAGATCACTGAGGCGGACGAATGGGTCAAGGCGGCTTACAGGATCAAAGCGGGTGCCGAAGGTTGACTTCCAGGGCAGGGGTCGCCCGTTGAGGACGCCGTCCCCGGAGCCCAGCCAGTCCGTACCGGGAGAACAAGGCAGGGTTGTGCATGGCTCGCGACCGCATCATCTCTGCTGACGCATCCGGGCAGGAGGAGGAGTTTCTGGATCACTCCCTGCGTCCGCGTCGGCTGAGCGAGTGTCTTGGCCAGCAGCAGCTCATCGAGCAACTGAAGATCGCGCTCGACGCGGCCAGAAAGCGCCGGGAGCCGCTGGAGCACGTCCTACTGGACGGTCCCCCGGGCCTGGGAAAGACCACGCTGGCTCACGTCATCGCCAACGAGATGGATGCGACGATTCGTGTCACCAGCGGTCCGGCCGTAATCAAGCAGGGCGATCTGCTGAGCTTGCTGACGAACATGGAAACCGGCGACGTGCTCTTCATCGACGAGGTGCACCGGCTTCCCCGCGTCGTCGAGGAGTTCCTATACCCGGCCATGGAGGATTTCCGCGTCGATTTCACGATCGAGGGTGGGCTCTCAGGCCGAACGATAAACTTCGCCCTGAAGCGCTTCACGTTGATCGGCGCGACGACACGTCCCGGGCTGCTGACGGCCGCCCTGCGCGACCGATTCGGCCTGGGATACCACCTGGATTTCTGGCAGCCGGACGATCTGCTCAAGCTGCTGGAGCGATCGGCTTCGAAGCTGGCCATTCACGCGGACCCCGACGCACTGGACACGCTAGCCGCGCGTGCTCGCGGCACGCCTCGGGTGGCGAACCGGCTGTTGCGGCGGGCGCGAGACTACGCACAGGTCCGAGCCGACGGCAAGCTCTCGCAGAGGGTCGTGCTCAGCGCCCTCGACATCCTTCAGGTCGATTCCCTCGGACTTGACGAGTTGGATCGTGGGTTCCTGCGAACGTTGATCGAGACGTACAACGGGGGCCCGGCGGGCATAGAGGCCATCGCCGCGACGATGGGCCAGGAACGCGACACACTCGAAGACGTGGTCGAGCCGTACCTCCTGCAGGTCGGCTTCGTCATCCGTACCCCCCGAGGGCGCCAGGCCACCCGGACCGCCTATGAACACCTCCAGCTTCCCCCGCCGGATTCGACGCAGATCGAGCAGGGAGGCGCCCAGCCAACGTTGTTCTAGCAACCCCGGCCGAGCCGCTCGCAGCAATCAGCCCTTCACGATCTCGTAAACCCGCCCGTCCAGGAGGAACAGAACCTGCTCGCCGAGGGCCAGAAACCGCCCGGCCTCCGGGTGCCTGGCCAGTAGATCGAAATACTCCTTGCTGAACGCAGCGATACGGATCGGCTCGGCCTTGCCATCGTAGGTCGAGTCCAGCCAGCGCTGCCCGTCGAGCCAGAAGGCCCTGCCAGCCACCTGACGGAAGATCGCCCTGCCTTGCCGATCGACCCTCAGGCGCTCATCCATCGGCTCGGCGTCGGCTGCGCCGGACCGGAGGGCATAAGTCCGCGCCGAGGCATCGATGGCGTCCCGCCCCGTCTTTGCCAGCGCACCTCTGTAACTGGCGTCGAACCGGGCTCTGTCGGCAGCAAGCGCTCGGGCCAGTGAAGCGGGCTGGGGCTCGCGTCTGCCGTCGGCAGCGGCAAGCTCCATGTCCTCGATGACCAGCGCCGCGGTGTAGGGCGTTACGATTGCATACTTCCTGCCGAGCTGGACGATCTCGTCCTTCAACTCCTTCGACTCTCCGTGCATGCGGA
>CAYGAN010000126.1:4792-12250 GCA_964347585.1 uncultured Planctomycetales bacterium
CTCGTAACTGAACTTGGCAGCCACTCCGTTCCGCAAGCCCGACAGGATCACAGCGTGACGGCCGTGCGCTTTGTACCGGCCCATAACCACGACCTCGCTGCCCCTGAACAGATCGGGCAGCTGCTTGGGCAAGATGTCGTAGGCGTCCACGCCCTGCATTGCCAACGAAAGATCCGTCAGCACCGGCGAGGCCACCTTCGTATAGAAGCTCGAGAGCTTCAGTTCGAGATCCTCCTTCTCAACGACGTACTCACGAGCCCCACGATTGTCTTCCGCCAGCTTGTCGAGCAGCTTCGTGTTGACCTTGCTGCCGATGCCGAACACGAATAGTCGCAGCCGTTCGGCGTTGGCCTTGGCGACGTTCCGGAGGATCTTGTCCACGTCCGTCTCGTCAACGGTCGGCATGCCGTCGGTCAGGAAGATGATCATATAGGGCCGATCGTCCTGTCCCCGGGGACGCGATCGCAGGGCAGCCAGCAAGGCCTGGTTGATGTTCGTCCCGCCGACGGCCTTGAGGTCGCTCACGTACTTGCGCGCCGCCGCGACGGCTTGTTTGTCGGCGGTGACGAGCTGATCCTTGTATGGGCGCACCTCGGTGCTGAACGCGACGATGGCGAATCGATCGCCTTCGTTGAGATTAGACAAGCAGAAGTTCATCGCCCTCTTCGCCTGCTCCATCTTCTCGCCGGCCATGCTGCCGGACGTGTCCAGAACGAAGCAGATATCCTTCTTGACCACCTCAGCCGGCCCGGTCGATCGACGCGGCGCGACCCGCGCCATGAAGAATCCGTCCTCTCCCAGACGTCGATGTGTTAACAGCGCCAGGCCGAACTCCGCCTCGCTCAGGTGGTAGTACACGAGGAAGTCCTTGTCCGGCTTGACGTTTGTCGCCTCGTAGCCAACGCTGGCGCGCCGGTCGTCGGTTCGCTGGACCGTCGCCTCATGGGACGGACAGAAGACGCTCTTGATCGGCACGCCGCTCTCGATCATTACGTGCACACTCACGTCCCCGATGGGGCGAGAGCTGAACTTCTCCGTGTTGAGCGGGTAGCGATAGGCGGCCACGCCGCCGCTGACGGGAATCTGCTGTGAGTAATCCAGCTTGACCCGGACGTCGCCGTTCGGTTCGATGGGAAACACTTTCGCGCGGTACATGCGCGTGCCAACGTACTCCAGCAGCGCGGGATCGCGCATCTTCGAGACGATCGTCTGGTATGCCCGTCGGGCTTTTTCCTTGTCGAGGATCTCGCCCTTCACCTCCCGGCCGTTAATGAACATGCTGAACTTCTGGACGGCCACATCGTCAGCCAGCGGAAAGATGAAAGTCCCCTCGGTGCGGCGCGAGCCGGGGTTGTGAAACGTCTGATCGATTCTGGTGACGGCCACCGCATCGGTAATCGCCGCCTTGACGCGGTGGTAGCGCACCTCCAACGGCATGTAAACGACGGGCGACGGCCGGGGCCCAGGCGGGAGGACCTGCGGTTCTACGATGATCAATCCATCCGCAACAGCCGCCGAATGCATAAGCCACGTCATCAACCACCCAGCCAGCAGTCCAGGCACCGCTCGAGCCACTCGGGTTCCCATCTCATTCTCTCCTATGTCAAGCCGGGTACGAAACGTATCTACGACCTTCCGATTCCTTGGACGGATAGCAATCGGAGCGGTTCCGCATCACCGAACGTATCGACACCCTTCCGGCGATTTCGCGGACCCTGTCGTTAAGAAAAACGCCGAAAGGCCCGTTTTGTGGCCAAGAATCAGACCTTGGCAGCCGATATTCGGAAGCGTGACCGGCCAGAATCCGTTCGCGCTCGCCGGTCAAACACAAGCCGGAGCTTGCTGATGTCAACAACCAACGAGGAGTCTCTGATCACCAAGTTGACACGCCAGGCCCTGGAACGGGCCGTGGAAGCGATGCTCGCCCAGGGCACTGGTGATCGGTGGCTCGCGCGACGCTCCAAGCCGCGGTGTCCAGTCGACACCCAGGTCGAGGTCCTGACAACGGACGACGAAGGCCAAGAGAGGAGGGTCTATGCTTACTGCCGTGATCTGAGCAGCATCGGCATCGGCATACGCGCTCGAGAACCCCTACCCCACCCGTCGCAAGTCACCGTTCACTTCGCGCTACCCGACGGGATGTACGCAGCGAGAGCACGAGTGGCGCACTGCACGCAAACCGTAGGGGGATTCAAGATCGGCCTGGAGTTTCTCTTTGATGAAAAGTGATTTGCCCGCCTGTTCCCCCTCTCTCGCGTGGCTCGTCAAGAACGTTCTGAATCGCCGCAAGACCATTATCGGGACAAACCGTTGCTCTCCCCTTGCGTAAGCCACTCGCCAGTGAAGGCCTCCTCCGCGGGACCCGTCAGGTACACGTGATCGTCCTCCGCCCACTGGAGCCAGCAATCTCCGCCTGGCAGATGAGCAGTAATGTGTCGAGCGGTCCGTCCGGTGACTGCGCCGGCGACACACGCGGCCGAAGCCCCACTTCCGCACGCCTGCGTCGCTCCGCTGCCACGTTCCCACGTCAGCACCGTCACATCGTCGCTGGAGTTCACGCGAGCGAAGTTCGCGTTGATTCGCTCCGAAAAGACTGGTGCGGTCTCGATCGCCCGGCCCTGCCTGGCCAAGTCGATCCTCGCCAGATCGTCAACGAAGATGACCGCATGGGGATTGCCCATCGACACACACGTCACCCGGTAACGGTCCCCGTCGAACCGCATAGCGGAATCGACGATCTTATCAGGCACCGCGGTCAAACCCGCCGCTGCTAGCACCTCAGGATCCTTAGACACCCCTAGGTCCGACGCCGCAAGCGATGGCTCGCCCATGTCAACGCAGACGAGCTCCACATGCTCGTTTCCAATGAGCAGTCCCGCGACGCGGACGCCGGTATCGGTCTCAATCAGAATGTCCTTGGTCTGCAGACTGACACATTGCGCCAGCGACTTGGTCACTGCACGAGCTCCGCGTCGGCGCGCCCCGCGTTCAGGCGTCTTGATCAGAGCGACAGAGACGGACTTACGTCCGCCCACGCGGCGCGAAAGCCGAATGACGCCCGGGCGGACTTGCTTGGCAACCAGCTGTTTCCGGCCCTCCTGGTCCTGCATGGCCTGGTCCAACTGCTCAGGCGACCGCGTCGGCAGCGCCCTAGCTTTGCCCATCGGGCCAAGCACCTTGCCGGTTCGCTTGATTAGCCCGTGCTCGTAGGCGAACTTCGCCACGCACCGAATGCCGTTGCCACACATCTCCGCCCGCGAGCCGTCCGCGTTGTACACTTCCATCCGCACGTCGGCCTTGTCGGACGGACAGATCAGGATCAGCCCGTCGCTGCCCACACCACGATGACGATCACTGATCTCCCTCGCCAGCGCCGCGGGATCGCCAACGGACTCGTCGAAGCAATTCACGTACACGTAGTCGTTGCCCAGCGCCTGCATCTTGGTGAACTTCATGACAACGCATTGTACGCCGGCACGATCACCAGCTCAAACGCCGGAGTCCGTGCAAAGGCCGCTTCGTGTACGAATGGGCAGCGCGTACACACGCAGGACAGAGCGTAGCGAGCAGGGATCGCGGGTCGCAACGCCGGACGATTAGCAGCCGCCAACAGCGAGCTATCGGCTTGAGCGGGGGCGGCCAGGCTATTCCGCGTCGGCCTTGCTTGTGAGCTGATCGATTCGGCGGATCATCTCCGCGCGCACCGCGTCGAGATCTTCAAAGCCGGTGATCCCGGCCAGCCATGCCCGGCTCTCAGCCGCCGAGTCCCGATGGCGGTCAGCTGCGAGGGCGGCACTGACGGCGTTTTGTAGCGTTGTGGCGTAGCGGATGTCATCGATGGCTTCGCGCCAGCCCTCAAACTGGATCGTGTCTATCGGCTTACCCACAGCAGGATGGGCGAAGTTGTGATCCCGATAGCTTCCGCCATCGAAGTCGTCGTAGGCAGCCTTGCCAGCCATCGAGCCGTACTGGAAGTTCATGGCGCCATCGTAGGCCGCCGCAAGCAGGGCCAAACCGTAGTTCCGGCGGTACAGCGCTGGCAGCTCAACACCCACCTGGGGATTACCGTAACTGAGGATCTTGAACCCGTTGGCATGGACTTTCCTTGCCAAGTCCGGCCTGAGTCTTCCGCTGACCACCGGGAAGTCGAGGATGTCCCCCATGTCCTTGAAGTAGGAAGCCCGGCAGGCCACCCACATCTTGCCGCCCCCCTTCCGCGCAGCTTCCCACGAGGGGCGCTGGGACCGTAGCCGCTCCCCACTCGCTTCGTCCCTGCCTTGGAAGCAGAAGCCTTCGCGCCCGTTCTTCCGCGCCCACTGACTCAGCAAGCGGGCACGCTCGGTGACCTCGGCGAGCTGTTCCTCGCCTTGCTGAAACCCCACGTGGTCCACCACCCCGAAGTATGGAGTACCTGTCACCCCGTACTTCTTTTGGATGTCGTTTATGCGCTGCGCGGTCGCCCACGGAGACGGGTCGGAAGGCAGCGGCGCCGTGTGTATGTACGTCGCCACCGCGTTGCAGCCGTGTTCAATCTGATCGCGCAGTTCGGCCTCGACAAGCTTGAAGAAGGCCTGCTCCTGCTCAACCGTCTTGATAGGCGGCATTCGTCGGCCGTAATACAACCCGTGAATCATCGGCGACCGGGCCAGATCCCATTCCGGCACCCGCAACCGTACCGGGACCGAAGCGACCAGACCGTTCTTGTCATGGATGGCGATCGTTCCGGCGTACCGGCCTGATTTGGCATCGCGAGGGATGCGGTAGGTAATCCAGGCCTGTCGAGATTCGAAGGCCGGAATGTCGATCGGTTGAAGGGCTTGCGCATCCGTCGGTATTGGATCAAAGTTGAGTCTATTCGTACGGGATTTCGGATCGACGGTGATCAAGGCCCGGTCCTTGACGAGCAGCTCCGCTAGGAGCGTGGTTCGGCTCGGGTGGATGGTACCCACGCCGCTCTGATACCAACATTTCACGTGGTACGGATCGGCCACGGCGGCAGGCAGCACCGCGCCGGATGCCGAGGTCAGTTCGGAGAACTCGAAGCGGACATCCTTCGCGTCACGGGTGGCAAACAAAGACAGCGACACGGACTCCAACTCGCCCCGGCAAGCGACCAGCTCGAGCTGGCCCCCGACTTCATTAGGCTCGGGCACCGTCCATGGCAACACGTGCTCGTCACGAATGGCGGGACGCACGAAATAGAGAAGGTCCGCATCGGGAAACCGCGCGAGGACAGCGTTCAAGGCAATGAGCCGCTCTGCGCGCCGGTTGCGTGCCTCGAAGTTAACGTCCGCAAAGGTCCATCGCCAATTGCCGTGCAGCTCCTGTCCGATACGCGCCAGAAGGCGGTCTGTTGTGGCTAGGTCCGGTTCGTGGCGCGGCGGCTTTACGCCGGACGCCGGCGCAAAGAGAATGTAACCGAAGCGTCCTGGACTGCCGTGCATGGCATCCGTCGGGCTCCAAAGACTATTCTCCCGCTCCTCCCCCGGCGCCTTGGCCGTACGGCCGCGGGTGACGTTCAGCCCCCAACGCTCTCCAACATGCGGCGCCGCACCAAACGCGGAGAACGGCATCTTCACTTCGAGGGTCCAGCCGTCCTTTGTACGGCCAGCCGCCGCTTCGCCCGGAACATCCGCCGAAAAGTCCCCCCCATAGCTGCTCGACAACGTCGCTTGAGCATTGATTATGTACTGAAAGTAGCGCAGACGCGTCGCTTGGGGGTCAACGAATATCTCGATGCAGTCATCCCACCAAATGTTGTCGGGATCCTTGCCCACCTTGAGGTGATCGAGGTCCGGCTCATACGCCGTCACAAAGACGTAGAGTGCGTCCTTGTCATAGAGGAACCGGAATTCCGTCTTGAACTGCGCCGGCTTGTGATCGCGGTTCGTTACCAGATCGGAAATGACAGGCGCCGACCGCCAGACTCCCGCCTCGAGTCGTCCGTCGAGCTGGGGCCATTGCAGCGCCATGGGCGCTTGATAAACCGGGAACTCTTGAGCGCCTGCCGCGTACCGCACCATCGCTGAGCAGATCAAGGCCAAACAGGCCCGAGGCCTCATGAGATCGTCTCCTGCCGGTATAAGTGGCCATGGTCTCGCCGTGCGGACTTGCCGTCGGCGTTACGTCAGCCTCGGCGGACCAGTACAGCCCGCCCAGACATCATCTTCGCCAAGATTGAGAAGAGCCCCGCGTGCCCGAGCGACATGTCGCTGCTTCTTATATGGCCGCTACAACCCCGTCAAGCCCTATTGGGTCCGTTTCCGCTTGCGATACTGGTTGATCTCAACGATTGCGGCAGCTACAATCCGATATAGTAGGACAGCAAGATGGGCAAGTCAGTTGCAGCCATTCAAGCTGGGGCCCGAGGCACCAACTCTGCCAGGCAGGCCGGAAGCTGGGCGTTCGTGCTGATCGCAGCCCTAGCAGCTTCACAGACCTACGCGCAGTCAGCGTTGAGGGCTCGTAGGCCTTCGCAAGGCACAGGCCCCCGGTCCAGCAGGGTGACCGTTGGGTACACGGCAGTTACCCGCGCGAATCAGTACGAGGCCTTTCTCCGGCAGTCCGATTACACGTCGTCCCCGCCCACGGGCCCGCTGGCTGTTGGCACGCGGACGACCGCAGACGGCCTTACAGTGCCGCCGCGCCGAGGTCGCCCTGGTCGATCTAACCTACTCGCACCGTTAAGACCGACTCAACAAAACCAGAATCGCAGGACCGGATTCATCGCCCCGCCGAACACCGGGGCTAGACTGCTGCAGACAAGCAGAGGAGCCGCAGGGGCATTTGCGCTAGGCACAAGGCCTTACGCCCAGCCCGGTTCGACGGGGCTCATGGAGGTTGCACGGTACATGGCGGGCTTAGGCGTGCCTGCCATGACCCAGCGGGTCTATGTCCCTCAAGCATCCGAGGAGTCAGCGGCTGGCAACGGCATGGTCACGAGTCCGAACTCCCGGACGATCAGTGCGGTCATGGGCGATCAACTCGATCATCGCTGCGAAGCTTATTTGCGCCGGGGGTGGCAAGAATACCGTTCGGGCAACTACATCCGCGCGGCAAGTACATTCCGCATTGCCGATGCGATGGATCGGGATCGGGCGCTGGCTCGAGCCGGAAGAGTCTGGGCCGGCTTCGCCAGCGGGCAATACGCCGCTGCAGCCCAAGCGATCCACTGGCTGATCGAGCACGATCCGGAGATGCTCGAGCGGGCGTTCGACCCACGGCAGTATTATGAGCCCCCGGTCAAGGAGCAAGCACAGAGCAAACTCGAACGCCGGCCTCGCCCTACGCTCGAGTCTCAGGTGCAGGCCCTCCAGATCTACCTGGCGGCCAACCCCCACGACGCCGGGGCCAGGGCTGTCTATGCCTATGTTTCCTGGTTTAAGGGAAACACTGCCGCGGCCCGAGCCGAGGCGGCTACCATTAGGACCGCAAACGCCAGCTCCCCATTTGCCAAAC
>CAYGAN010000126.1:12260-12590 GCA_964347585.1 uncultured Planctomycetales bacterium
TGAACTATCTCGCGCCTTCGGATGGCAACAAGAAACTGATCGACAAGATGCCGCAACAGAGCAGCGTCCAATAAGGCCGAGTATGGCCCCCACGTCAGCTTGCGGCTTTGCGAATCGATCGTCCTGTGGAGTACGTAAAGGCGAGCCACGACGCGCCCTCTTGACGCGTCAAGCCGAGCTGGCCACCGGATTGCCACCTCACGGCGGCGGGGCGAAGCCGCAGCCCTCTGGTCGTTTGTGCACCCTCGTGGCCTGCCTAGGCGTGCTGGTCAGCCCGGACCGGACCGGAGCCTCCTCTTGTCGCGAACGAGCTAATGCATCATCATGGTC
>CAYGAN010000126.1:12600-13239 GCA_964347585.1 uncultured Planctomycetales bacterium
GAATCCGAACGTGGCCCTGCCGGAAAGCTACATAGGTCCACCGAAACGGGGAAGTGGCCCAGGTCGGGTGCCACCGGAAGCTTGTCTGCCGGTGTCTTCCCTTTTGATGGATCAACACGGGCGGGCAAGCCTCCCGTGGCACCTGTGCTCTCCGATCTACGTTGACTCATTTAGCAGCCGGCAGTCGCAGGGTCAGCCGATCCGGGAAACGGCCACTTGCACGCGAGGTGGAGGCCCTGCTCTTCACTTCCGAAGAGGGACGGGGCCTGACAAGCCTGATCGTCCCGCTCTGACGGCTACGATTTGCCCGCCGGCACCTGGCCAGCGGCTACGCAAGACTGCCAATTAGGTAGCGCTGAATGCGCCAATCTTACCGCCTCATCTACAACGCTTTGGTCAGTTGGGCCTCGCGATTCGCCGAGGTGATCATCTCATTCCTCCTCTTGCCGTTCCTTGTACACCGATTAGGGAAAGCAGGCTACGGGGTATTCGGATTGGCGTTCTCAGTATCCGCCACTCTCGACTTGCTGCGGCCCGGCATCGCACAGGCACTGACCCGGTATATCCCTGGCTACGCACCTCGGGGACAGAAAGATCACATCAATCACGCCCTGGGCACCCCTCTCACGCTCAGCCCGG
>CAYGAN010000127.1:0-6319 GCA_964347585.1 uncultured Planctomycetales bacterium
GTCTGAGATCCCGAAGAATGACCACACTGATCGACCAGTAACCGACTGGTCGGAGAACGGCCAGATTCGGCTGCCAAAAAAGAAGGACCAAACTCAGAAGCGTTTGGCCCCGGCGGAGTTAGCGCAACGAGGCCGACGGGACTCGAACCCGCAACCACCGGATCGACAGTCCGGTACTCTATCCAATTGAGCTACGGCCCCAAGCAAGCTATCTATTGTTGCACTTCTGTCGATCCAGTCAAGCCGCGTTTCGCTTCGAGATGGGCTGGCCGTCTGCGGTGCGCTTGGAATCCGCAAAGCGCCACCTCCTCGGCGCTGTCTCCTTTGCCTGGCATACGCGCGGAGCGTTCAGGGCAACGCCACGCAGCGTCGTGGAAGCTATGTACCGCGGCGGCCAAAGAGACCGACCTGCTGCGGCCCGCGAGGTACAGGAGCAGACCGGCCGGCGCTCGGTGAGGCTCCCCAACTGACCTGCCGACTGTGATCGTTGGTTTAGCGGGATCCGCCGGAACCTAGATGACAGGGCTGCCCATCAGCTTGGTTTTTCGGCTGGCCCGCCCTTTTTCGGGGTGCACGTCGGGGCGGGTGCGGGATGTGATAAAGTTGCCCGCACTGGCGGCACAGCTCGCGGCGCCCACGTGGCTGGCCGGGCACGATTGCGGGGTACCCACAGTGAGGACAGATCACGTAAAGGGGCATAGCGCCCTCGTTGACGGTGCGTTCTGGGCAAAGAAGCCGATAGGGAGTGCCTCCCCTGGCTCGTACGCCCCGGCAGCCGGTCGCGGATTCGGCTGCGATCCGGAGCCCGACATCGCTGGTGCCCGCTCGGTGGAGTGCGCGGCCCCTACCAACCACACAGTCTGCCGCCCTAATCTTTAGACGCGCGCGGAACCGAAATGGTTCCCCTAAATTCCAAATCACCGCAGGAAATTCGCGCTGCCCCTTGAGTGCGCAGATCGCCCCGATCCGCCACCCACCTGTCGCCCCACCGGGCGGTCCCGCATGACGGCTTGCGCTTTTTTGGACCGAGGATCAGAATCACTCGCTGCACAGAAGCAGATCGTCCGTCGGCCATCGCGACCCGTTGTCGGCGCTTTGCACGCGCGCCTCGGGGTGCGTTGGGCTTGCTCATTGGACCAAGTGAGATGGCCGCCGCCGGCCAAACGGGGCGGTCTCCGCGTGCGTCAGCTCAACACAGACCCTTGCTCTTCTCCGAATGGACGCACGGGGCTGGGATTTGTTCCGAGGAGGATGACAAGATCCCGTCCGCGTGCGCCGCGCCATTTGGCTGCCCGCCAAGCTCCCGGACTGGAGGCGAGCGTCGTCGTCGGCTTATCCTGCTTCCGTCGTGCCGGGCGTGGCTCGACGACTTCAGCCGGCTCTTAACCCGGCCGCAATAATGCAGCGGCCTTGGTCGTCAGCCGATGAGCCACGTCCGCCGCATGCGTTCAGCCCTCGGCATTGTGCATTCAGCATTTGTCCCTCAAGCGATATAATCCCGCTGTAGGCGCGAGACGCATGACCAAGCACAAGACAGGAACGACCACTGAGGCGGGCGGCTCGAAGCGGTCGGCAGTTGCCCAACGGGTAATCACGCAGGAGGCCGATGCGCTCGCGTCGTTGGCCGAGCGGATCGACGAGTCGTTCGATCAGGCCGTCGAAACGATTCTTGCGGCGCGCGGGATGCTGATCGTCACCGGGCTCGGCAAGAGCGGGATTGTGGCCAATAAGATCGCTGCAACGCTGACGAGCACGGGCACCCCGGCGGTCTTCATGCATCCGGTCGAGGCGCTGCACGGTGATCTGGGAATCGTCACCCGTCAGAACGTGATGCTCGCCCTGTCAAAGAGCGGCGCGACCGAGGAGATCCTTCGTTTCGTCAGCGAGTTCAAGCGCATCGGGGGCCCCGCCATCGCGGTGACCGACAATCATCGGTCGCGTCTGGCCGAGTTGTGCGACATCGCGATCGCTCTGCCTCAGGTCGCGGAGGCCGGCCCGCTCAATCTCGCGCCGACCACGAGCACCACGATGATGACCGCCCTGGGCGATGCGCTCGCGATGGCCCTGTTGGATGCGCGGGGTTTCACTCCTGACGATTTCGCTCGCCTGCATCCCGAAGGTCATCTCGGCAAGCGACTGCTGCTGCGCGTTGAGGATCTGATTCCACCCGACCGCGGCTTGCCGGTTGTCCGTCAGGACCAGACCTTCCAGGAACTTCTGCAGGAGATCGACGACAAGCGTCTGGGCATGGCGTGCGTCGTCGGTCCTGAAGGCAAGCTCGTGGGCGTGTTCACCGATGGCGATCTGCGGCGGCTGATGCTTCGTGGGCACGAGCCGGCCAAGTACGGCTTGCCGCAGCTACTGCGCCTGAGCCGGCGCGACCTAAGCGATCTGCCCGTGAAGCAATCCACCGTGCGGCGCCATACCTTCGCAGTTGAATGTCGCAACCTTATGGAGCAGAGCAAGATCACGTCGCTCGTGGTAGTTGACGAGGAGGACCGCCCCGTCGCTATCGTCCGCCAGCACGACATCATCGCTGCCGGCATCGCATGATTGCCGATCAATTAACTGCCCATCCCCCACGAGTGTCGAGCTGATCATTTTCGTGTGGCGCGAGTTGCACCCCCGGGACCTGTCGGGGCCTGTTCAGATAGAGTCGTTTGCGTTCGTGCGTCGGGCGCGTTGCAGGCGAGCAGCACCAGCCCTCGCTAACTTCGCAAGCGACACTCTGTAATCTCCCACTGTGCCCACGCGACCGGCCCGTGGAATGCAGACCACGTCGAGCCCGACTGGCAGCTCACGCTGGCCAAGCCGGAAGGCCTCGCGGATCAGTCGCTTGATGCGATTCCGAACGACTGCCTTGCCGACCTTCTTGCTGACGATCAGTCCCAGTCGCGCGTATTCCAGACCGTTGGCGTCCACATAGACAGTCATCCAGCGATCGCCCAGCTGGCACTTGCGCCGGAAGATGCGGCGGAAGTCGCGCTGCAGGTGAAGCCGGCGGCCTCGCGGAAAGCGAAAGTGGTGATGTTTGTTGGTCAGGTCGCGATCGCTCAAATCGCCCGTCCTGTGAATCCAAGCCCCGTTTGATCTGATTGCGACTCGCCCGTTCCGAGAGCGGCAAGTGATGGTCGCCGCCACAAGCCTTCAGCTACAATAGCATTGCTTTGTACTGATTGCTCCCCGTGCGATGCCACCATTGGCGGGCCAGCCTCACTCCATCGGCATTGGGCGGGAAGGCGTTGCCCGTAATTGTGCCGATCGCCTCCGCTGCCGCTTCGCGCAATGACTCATTGGTCAGTTCGTTGTCGTCGTCTCCCAGCCTCAGTAGCTCCGCAAGATAATAGACGGCCCGCGGATCGCCCAACCGGCCGAGAATCTCCGCGATGATCTGTTTTAGCGAGCACGCGCATCGATAGCTCTCGAACACCCGGATAAGCGGCACCACAGCGTCGCTGCCGTAGTGTAGGAACCGCTCGGCTCTCTGGCGCGCGTCGGGCCAGTCCTTCATGTGCCGATACAAATCGCTGATTAGCTGCGAGACCTCGGGTGGGGTGCGGGTCGTGAGACTTTTGGAAGGGCCAGGCGCTTGCAGCCCCGGCGTCGGCGCAGCTACGGACGGCGCGGTGCGCACCGCAGCGCGATCGGCCGATGCTGCGACGATCTGCCGCGTGGTTTGCTCGTCAAGCCCGAGGTGAGCCCCCACTTTCTCAAGCAGCGTCTCCTCTTCGGCCGAGACGTCCCCGTCTGCGCGCGCGAACGCCACCATCAGTTCAAGCGCGCGTCGTCGCTGTTCCGGCGCCTCGGGCATGAGTGCGTTCACGGGGCGCTTGGCACGAAGATCGGCCACCAGTTGTCGCAGTTGCTCATCCGTCAGAGACAACCGCCGCTGCAGCTTGCGAAGGAGGCGCTTTTCTTGAACATCGATCACCCCGTCCGCTAGGGCCATCAACATCGCGCCCCGCATGTACTGCTCGGCCAATTCGGGATCCATGCTGCGTGGCCTCCAAATGATGGGACTTGACGCCAGCCGCGGCGAACTCGCCGTTTGCCGTGAGGCCGTACCCGCGAGCTTACTCGCCCGGCTGCCAGCTCGCCCCGGAGCATCAGGATACGTCCACAGGCAATATCATTAAACCCCAGCCGCAGCCATCAGCCGAACCTGGCGAACGACTCGACGTAAAACAGTCAGCAACTTGTAAGCGCGGGCGGCCTCGCGTAAAATCCGGCTGGAGCGTGAGTTGCAGGGCTGGGGCTAGGGACAGCGCCGTGATGATCCTCCAACGACAGGTTCGCAAAGCACAACGTCGTTTGTGGCTGACGCGCTGGTTGCGGCAGCTCGGATGGTGCGTCGCCGCCGCCGGTGCCGCAATGAGCGTGTTGGTCATGATGGATCGGGTCTTTGCCCTCGACGTGCCTTTCAAAATGGCCGCGCCGGTCGCCGCAGGGATCGCACTGATCGCTGCCACAGTCTGGTGTTGGGTCGGGCGCGATAGCACGTACGCAGCAGCGACAGCCCTCGATGAAGCCGCCCTGCTCAAGGAGCGGATCAGTAGCGGACTTTACTGCGCCGGCTCACAAGATGAGTTCGCCAGAGCCGTCCATGCTGACGCCGAACGCATTGCCACACGCATCACGGTCAGCAAACACTTGCCCATTCGCTGGCACAGCTCGATCGGCTATGCTGCCGGGGCGGTTGTGGTAGCGTGTCTGGTCATGCTGCTTCCGACGTGGGACGTGCTAGGTAAGCAGAGCACTCGCCGGGAGCAGCAAAGCCACCAGCAACGGCTTGCCAGCAGGAAGGCTACGTTCGAAAGGCGCATGGGAAGGCTCAAGAGGATCGCCGAGCAGTCGCCGTTTCTAAAAGACCAGTTCGATGAGCTCGACGCGCTCGACCAGCTCGATGCCATGAAGGCGCAGAAGCCTGATGACCTGCGGCGCGAAGAGCTTAAGAGGATTCAGCGCGTTGACAAAGCTGTGCGTGAGCAGCGAGCCGACGCCAGGTACGGCAAGGTTCGGGAGCTCAAGAAGATGCTTCGCCAACTCCAGGATCCAGCTCAGGCCGACACACCGGCTAGCAAGCTGGCAAAGGCTCTGGCCAGTGGGGACCTTGCCGCCGCCCAGCAAGCCCTAAAGCAGATGCAGGAGCAACTCGCAAGGTTGGCCAAGCAAGGCGAGGATGAGCGAGTCCGTGAGATGAAAAAACGTCTGGCCGAGCTGAGCCGCAAGTTGCAGGGAATCAGCCCGAGCAAGAAGCTTCGGGCCGACCTTCGCAAAGCCGGTCTCGACCCCGAGCAGATCGAACGCATGCTGCAGACCTTGACCAAGAAAGATCTTGGCCAGATCGCCAGTAAGCTCAAAGCCCAAGGTATGTCGGAAAAGCAGATCCAAAAGCTCCTCGAAGAGCTGAAGAAGCAGCAGTCCGCAGCCAGTGCCGCCCGCAGGCTCGGCGAGTCGCTGGGCAGGGCGGCGGCAGAGATGAGCGCCACAGGAGACATGCAGATCGGCGAGGCCCTGGCGGGGATGACGGCGGCCGCGGAACAGCTCAGCGAGTTGGAACGACTCGAGCAAGAGATGATGGAGTTGGACGCGACCTTGTCACAACTGGCAGGGCTGCGGCAGGAAGGCGGCGAGTTGGGCGCCTGCTTCGGGGACGGCCAACCGCGTCCGGGGCCGGGAATGGGACGCAAGCCCGGACAGGGCCGCGGCGGAATCGCGCCCGAAGAGCAGACTTCTCTCGCATTCGAGAAGAAGAAGTCGCCGGTCAAAACCACCAGAGGTGCTATCATCCACCAGTTCCTCATCAACGGGGTTCAGGTCAAAGGCGAGGCGCAATCCGAGTACGTCGAGGCAGCGGTCGCCGCCGAGCATGACGCAACCGACGCGCTGTCCAACGATCGAATCCCACGGCAATACCAGACAGCCGTGAAAAAGTACTTCACGAAGATCCAACAGGATGCCGTCGGTCGTCGCGCCACGACCGACGGAAACTGATCCGTCTGGGCATTGATCCGATGAATACCCGCTTACCATCGCGGGGCTGGGTCTGTCGATCTGCGATCATTTCCGTGGTCGTGGTCCTGCCTCTATTCGCCGTGGGCTGCAGCGACCGCGACAGCCGGCCCGAGGTCGTCGTTTACTGCAGTGTAGATGAGCCTTTCGCACAAAAGGTCCTGCAGGAATTTGAGTCCAGGTTCGACATCCGCGTTCGCGCGCTCTTCGACGCCGAGGCGAGCAAGACGAAAAGACAACCGGATACGGTAACGGAAATATGACCCCTCGGCATCTTCTTAACCTCCTAATCCAGGAAGGAAATCAC
>CAYGAN010000127.1:6329-13176 GCA_964347585.1 uncultured Planctomycetales bacterium
TACCAGGCCGGTCGTCTTGCTCGCCGAGGCGAGCAAGACGACCGGCCTGGTAAAGAAGATCGAAGCCGAGCGCGCCAGCCCTCGGGCAGACGTGTTCTGGTCCAGCGAGGTGTTTAATACGATCTTAATGGCTGAGGCGGGGCTTCTGACGCCGTATCGTTCTGACGCGGCGGATGATATTCCGGAGCGTTTTAAAGACCCGAAAGGTTATTGGACGGGCATCGGGCTTCGTGCTCGGGTCCTCGCGTTCGACACGCGCTATCTCGACCCGGCGGAAGTACCGACGCGCTGGCGCGAGCTTGCCGACGCGAGGTGGGCTGGCCAGTCTGCTATCGCCGACCCGCGATTCGGCACCACCCGCGGTCACGTAGCGGCCATGTTCGCCCTGTGGGGGAAAGATCAGGCAAAGGAGTTCCTCGACGCGCTGCGCCGTCATAATGTCACCAAGGCAAGCGGGAATGCGCATGCTGTGCGGATGGTTGTCTCCGGGCAAGTCCGACTGTGTGCTACGGACACTGACGATGTATGGGTTGCCCAGAGGCGCCGCCAGCCGGTGAACCTCGTTTATCCTGACATGGGAGATGGCGGAACCCTGTTAATCCCGAACTCGATCGCCGTCCTTGCCAACTGTAAACATCCGCAGGAAGCCACGAAGCTCGTGGATTTCCTGGTTTCAGCTGATGTGGAGCGAATGCTGGCCCGCAGTGATTCGCGGAACATCCCCGTACGGTCAGCCCTGCGGGAAGAACTGAAGCTGCCGCTGCCGCCTGAGACGCGCATCAGCTATCAGCGGATCGCAAATGTCATGGAGGAGGCGATCATCGCCGCCAATGAGATCCTGTCGCGATAACGTGCTGACGTATCGCCAGGCCAAGCTGTCGGCATTGGCCTCAACGTTAAGAGCAGGAACCACAGGGCAAAGCGGCGTTTCGCAGCCGGCCCAAAGCTTCTTCGGGCATGAATGAGCCGCCCAATAGTCATCACGATTCGGCTCGTCGGCTGGGCATTGATTATTGCAGCGATTGTGTTGCCCGCTTGCGCGCTCATCGTACAGGCGGCCAACGCCGATTCTATCCGCCCGAACCTACTACTAGACCACAGACAAGTCGGTCTTCTGTCGCGATCAGCCGAGCTGGCGGCCGTGTCCACCCTCGTCGCGTTGCTGCTGTCATTGCCGCCAGCACACGCGCTCGGTACGGGCAAAAGAGGCCGATCCCTCCTGGTCGCCTTAACGTTGGTTCCGCTGCTGACGCCGCCGTACATCTACGCGTACTCGTGGGGGCTGCTTACCGCACGAGAGGGGCTCTTCGGCGAGGCCTTGCACCGCGCCGGAGTCGGGGCGTGGCTTCAAGGCGAACCCCTGGCTGCTTGGGTTCTGGGCGCGTGGCTGTGGCCGATCTGCGCCCTCATCATCGGGGCAGGCTGGCGAAGCGTTGGCCGGGCGGTGTTCGACCTGGCGATCATCGATACCGGCCGGGCCCAGGCGTTCGTGCGCGTCGGTTTACCCTTGTTGCGAGGGCACGTTGCCGCAGCCGCAGCCATCGTGTTCGTACTCAGCTTGATCGAGTTCACCGTTCCGCATCTCAACAGTGTCATGGTCTATGCCACGGAGCTGTTCGCTCGGGCCGACCAGCTTGGTGTCCCAGCGGGGCAAGTCCTCTGGCAGTCGTGGCCTTTCGTCGTAATGGTTGCCATGGCCGGCATCGTCTTGGTCATCGCGATCAGATCTATGCAGGCCTGGGGTCCGGAAGATCCGAGCGCCCTCGGCGGGGGTCGCGCAGCCCGTCCCGGTGTGGCTGGTCTGGCGCTGCTGAGCGCCGTCGTCGGGCTAACGGTGGTCGCGCCCCTGGCGGCGCTGCTCTGGCAGCTGGAGGAGCTCTCCTCGGTGGCTTCGGCAGCCGCGAACTTCGCCTGGCACTGGCGAGATTCGGCACTGATCGCCTTGGCCGTCGCAGCGGCTGCGATTCCGATCTCGCTGGCGGCCGGCGACGGCCGAGCCGGCCGATGCACGCTCGTCCTTGCGGGCTTGCTGGCCATAATCCCTGCGGCTGTGCTGGGCCAGACTGTGGTAGCCTCGGTGATCGGCTTGACCGAGCCCGGCCGTCTGACGGCGTCCGCCGGGGCGATCTACGATCGTACGCCGATCGTTCAGTGCGTCGCCCTCCTGGCGCGATTCGTCTTCTTTCCACTGTTGGTCGTGAGAATGGCGCTGCGTCGCCAGCCGGCAGAGCTTATCGACCAGGCCCAGTCCGACGGTGCGTCGCAAGCCCACGTTCTGGCCCTGGTGCGTTGGCCGGCGGCTGCCCCAGCGGTACTGACGGGCGCCCTGCTCGTACTTGTGCTCGTCCTGCCGGAGGTCGCGATCAGCTCACTGACGCGCAACGCAAGAACGTCGTGGCTGGCATTCAGTCTGTTCAACCACATGCACTACGGCCGGGACGACGCTGTGATCGGCACCTGCTTGTTGATGATCGTCCCCGTTGTCCTAGCGGCATGGGCTGTGCACGCGTCGGTGCTCCGACGGCACGACTGATCCTGATGATCCGACCTGTCCTACTCATTTGCTTCGCCAGCTTCATCGCCGCCGGAGGCTGCGGCGACGGCGGCTACGCAGGTAGCGTAGAGGGCGTATTCGGCGGCACAGGATTAGGCCCCGGGGAGTTCAGCTATCCGCGCGCAATTGCAATTGCCCCGGACGGCGCGGTATTCGTCGCCGACAAGAGCGGACGAATACAGAGATTTGACCGCAAAGGACTGCACCAGACCTCTTGGCACATGCCCGAGTACCAAGCCGGTAAGCCAACAGGCATGACGGTTGACCTGCGCGGGCGCCTGTTCGTAGCCGACACCCACTATCACCGTGTCCTCGTTTTCGACCGCGACGGCAATAAGCTCATGCAGCTCGGGACTTATGGCAAAGGAGACGGACAATTCATCTTTCCCACCGATGTGGCCGTTGACCGGGACGGTTTCATCTACGTCAGCGAATACGGCGGAAACGATCGGATCAGCAAGTTCACGCCAAGCGGCGAGTTCGCGCGTTCGTTCGGTGGGCCCGACGCCGGTGATGCTTCGCTTCGGCGTCCCTCAGGCCTGGCCATCGACGAGGAGCAGACTATCTGGGGCGCGGACGCGGGGAATCATCGCATCTGCCGCTTTGACCGCAATGGGAGGCTGTTGGCTGTCTTCGGTCGCCTGGGGCGGAACGCCGGGCAGCTCAGATACCCGTATGATGTGGCCGTCTGTCCTGATGGGACGCTGTTGGTGTGTGAGTACGGCAACAATCGGCTCCAGTGGTTTACGCCTGGGGGCCAGGCACTCGGAACTTGGGGCGTGCCGGGTCGGCAGCCCGGCGAGTTGGCGCACCCGTGGGGTGCCCAGATAGGCTACCGCAATAGGATTTACGTCGTTGATTCCGGAAACAACCGCATCCAGATCGTCGCAGGCTGACGCCCACGGCCGCTGTGATGTGTCCTTTATCGCCCTCGGCCGGTCGTCTGTCGGGAGGAACTATTCGACCTCGCTTGCTCTCGACGAGCGGATGTCGGCGTATCTCTTTGGCACTTGGCGGCGGATGTGACAAGAGGTCTAGATGTTGGCGCTGCTCGTTCCGCTATCGTTTGAACAGCCGTTGTGGTTGTTGGCTTGCCTGACGATCCCGCTGCTGGTGGTCGTCTCGATGCGCTCACTGGCTGGCCTTGAACCGGCGCGCCGAGGACTCGCACTGGCGACCAGATCTCTGGTCATTGCATCGCTGGCTGCCGCCCTGGCACGGGCCGCCTACCTGAAGGAGAATCGTAACCTCGCCGTCATGTTCGTCGTCGATCGGTCCCGCAGCATCCCGGACGAGCTTCAGTCGAATCACCTGCGCTACATGAAGACCGCGTGCAAAGGCATTCGCAGCGGTGACAAGGCGGGCCTGGTCATGTTCGACGCCCAGGCTTACATTGAACAGTTGCCCAGCACCGGGGGCATCCACTTCGACCAACTCGGGCAAACGCCCGCCCCGGACCGAACCGACCTGGCCCAGGCGATCCGCATGGCCATGGCAACGTTGCCGGAGGACATGGCCCGCCGCATCGTGCTGGTCTCGGACGGGTGTGAGAATGTCGGCGACGTGCTGGCTGAGGCACGCCAAGCCGCTGCAAACCGCATCGCCATCGACGTGGTGCCGATGCAATACAGTCATACCGATGAAATCCTGGTCGATCGGATGGTGGTACCTTCACGAGCCCGCAAGGGCGATCAGGTGCCGATTCGACTGGTGCTGCGCAGTCGCCGGCCCGCCAGTGGAAAGATCGCCCTTTACCACAACAACCGACCTGTGGCGCTCTCGGAGGAAGACGCCGGCGTCGAGTTGGGCGGCGGCATGAAGCCGGTTCCTTGGGAGGCTACTGTCAGGCTTGGTGCGGGCGGCGTGCATCGGTTCCGTGCCGAATTCGAGCCCGACCGGCCGGAGATGGACGGCGTTCCTCAGAACAACGTGGCCAGTGCATTCACCGTTGTCGAGGACAAAGGAACCGTCCTGCTGTTGACGAGCAACAAGGCCGATGACCTCCTTCTTCTCGAAGCCTTGCAGGCAGAAAACACGGACGTGCGGATGGAACTGATCGACAACGTCGATTTGGATCTGCTCGGACTCCAGCAGTACTCTACGGTCATACTCGCCAACATGCCCGCCGACGCTTTCACCGATGAGCAGCAGAGGGCTCTGGCCAGCTTTGTCAAAGATCTCGGCGGCGGGCTGATCATGATTGGCGGGGATGACTCCTTCGGGGCGGGCGGGTGGATCGGTTCGCCCGTGGAAGAGGTAATGCCCGTCTTCTTCGAGATCAAGCACAGGAAGATGATACCGCGCGGCGCCCTCGTGCTTATCATGCACACGTGCGAGATGCCCAGAGGCAACTACTGGGCTGAGCAGGTTGCCATCAAGTCCGTCAACACCATCAGCTCTGCCGACTATTTCGGCGTTCTGGCCTATAGCTGGTCGCCCGGCGGGGAGAACTGGGAAATACCCCTCCAGCTAGCCAGGAACAAGCCAAGCATCATACGAAGACTCCGTAAGCTGAAGATCGGCGATATGCCGGACTTCGACACGACAATGGATATGGCCGTCCAGGCGCTGCGCCGCAAGACCGATGCCGCTCAGAAGCATGTGATCGTTATCAGCGACGGCGACGCGCAACCTCCTTCGGCAGGGACGCTCCGCCGCATGAAGGCCGCCAACATCACGTGCAGCACCGTAGCCATCGGCTATGGCGTCCACGTGATGGAAGGCCCCCTTAGGCGCGTGGCCAAGGCGACCGAAGGCAAGTTCTACGCTTGCAGGAACCCGAACAAGTTGCCACAGATCTTTGTCAAGGAAGCCAAGGTCGTCCGCAGGAAGCTCATCGACGAAACACCGTTTCGGCCGCGACTTGGCTATGCCTTGTCTGAGGCAACTGCTGGCCTGGTCGGCAGAGAGATTCCCCCCCTCGGCGGCTTGGTGATCACCACGCGTAAGCCCTTGGCTGAGGTACCCCTCGATAGGCCCACCACCGACGGAGCGGATCCGGTGCTGGCGCACTGGCAGTGCGAGCTGGGCCGCACCGTCGCCTTTACCAGCGGCTGGTGGCCTCACTGGGGTACGGAATGGACGGCCTGGCCGGCGTTCAGCAAACTATGGGCACAGGTCGTGCGATGGTCGATGCGCCCGACGGCCGAGACGAAGTTCGACGTGATGACGCGGCTGGAGGGGACCAAAGGACACGTAGTTGTCGAGGCGCTCGACAAGGACGCTTCCTACCTGAACTTCCTCCGCATCGCTGGAGCCGTCCTCACTCCAAGGCTCGAAAGGCAGAAGCTCGGGCTCGTTCAAACCGGGCCAGGGCACTATGAAGGTAGCTTCGACGCGACAGAGAACGGCCAATACCTGATCAGCTTGGCTTACTTTGGGCCGAATAAGAAGAGCGGGCTGATCCGCACCGGCCTGGTCCTGCCCTACTCACCGGAATACCGCCAGTTGGCCACGAACGAGCCCCTGCTGCGGCGGATCGTCGATGACACCGGCGGCAGATGGCTGGACGTTGAGCCGGACCAGGCCCGCCTGTTCAGCCGCACGGGACTGCAGCCCTCCGTGTCGCGTCGGCCGGTGTGGGAGTGGATCATAAAGTGGCTGATCTTGCCGTTGTTCCTTCTCGACGTGGCGGGCCGGCGGCTGGCGTCCGCCCTGTCGCTGTCCATCTTCGTCGAATTGCTTCTGCTGGTCTTCCTTCTGGGAGCCTTCGGATTGTATCGGGCCGAATACTGGTGGACCTGGCCGGCGGTTCTGGTCTTCGTCGAGTGCGTGGGCTGGGCGATTCGTTTCCGCCATTTTCGCCCGGCCATCGAAGCCCTTACGAACTCAGTCGCGTCGCTCGCCAGGGCCGGTGAACGAAGCGCCGCCTCTCTGGCCAGGCTCAGAGCGACCCGCGACAAGGTCCGCGACGAACTGGCCGAAGGAGCGCCAACGTCGCCCCTTGGTGACGCCAAACATGAGACGCCCCTCGGCGCACCCGAGCCCGATCGTGGGGCGCGGTTCGACGTGGGCGATGAAAAGGCGGCCGAGATGCCCGTCGCTGACCTGCACGAGGCCGTCGGCGGTGCCAAGACCGTACCGCCTGAAGAGCGCCGCGCCACGCCCAAGCCCGGCGCGCCAGGCGCCGAGGCGCCGACTGACGAGGTGACGGCCAGGCTGCTCAAGGCCAAGAAACGGGCTAGAAAGGAAATGGACCAGAGATCAAAGCAGGAATAGCGCTCCCCGTCCGGCGGTCCACCCGACGAGGAGCGGCTACTGGCGTAACGTGCTGCGGGCTGTTGAACGTTACAG
>CAYGAN010000128.1:0-5637 GCA_964347585.1 uncultured Planctomycetales bacterium
CTTCTCGAAGTCGGAGAGTTTCTTGTTGAGCTTGTTTGCCTGCAGGCGTTCCAGCAAGAACACTTTGTGCGTGGGTGCCACCGGCGCGGTGGTCGTGGGCCGCACCCTTGCGACGGCGTAGATGCTGCCGGCGTCGTCCTTGGGACCAGTCTTGGCCGTCAGCAGTTCGATTATCCTGCCGTCTTCCAGGCTGACCGTGACAGTCCTTGCCGGGGCGTCGAGGCCGTACTTGGCCAACTCGGCGGCGCCGTAGTCGATGAAGCGCTTGGCGCGCATGTCACGCAGATCGTTCAGCACCTTCTCGACCTTCGTCTTGTCCATTTCCACGTGTGGGTCGGGAAGGTACGTCCACTTGTCCTTCTCGGGTCTGCGGAACTCGTGTACCGTCTTGTCGTCGGCGATCCGCAGGCCAACCGCCTCGGATGTCTCAAACTTGGCGAACTCCCTGTCGTGCAGCTCGCCCGTCAGATTGGTATGGACCTTGGGGTCCAGCTCGTAGATCAACTCACGGGTGTCGGTCTTGGCATAAACGGCGCCGCCCTTCTTGGTCACGAGCAGGCGGTAGGTCTTCTTGACCGGCTCGGGTGTCGGCTGTGTAGCCAGCGGCATTGTGGTGGCGGCCGGCTGGGTCGTCTGCACCGTTGTTGCAGTTGGCTGCGTCGCGGCAGGCTGTGTTGTGCCGGCTTCAGCCGTCGTCGCCTGCGTAGCGACGGGTTGAGGTTTGGGCGGTTCCTCGACGGTGATAGCGACGATGAGCTCGGGCTTGTCCAGGCCGAACTTTGCCGGCTCGCCGAGGGCGGCCACCTTCTTGGCACGCAGCGAGGTCAGATCAGCCAGTATCTTATCCGTCGCGTCCTTGTCCGCGTCCGCCTCAATCGGTTCGAGGATCGACCACTTGCCCGCCTGCTTGGACAGGACGAACTGCCGATCCGCGCTGGTTAACTCGATTCGCGTGGCCCGGTTGCGGGGAAACTGTAAGACGCTACGGTCCCGGTACGCGAGCGGACCTTGCAGAAGGGCCTCGACGTCCTCCTTGCGCACGACGGCGATACCCTGTTCCGCTGCATTTTTGACATACACCATCTCGCCGCTGGCTGTCGGGTTTCCGACGAGAACGCGGATCGGCTCGACCTCGCCTTCCGCAGTGACCGCAATAGAGGCGCGCGGCGCAGCCAGGCCTGTATCTCCGATAATGGGTTGCTGGTCGGCGAAGGACTTGGCCTCGAGGCCGGAGACGTCCGAGAGCAAATCGTCAACGGCCGACAGCTCCGCCTTGGCTTCGTCCTCCATGCGCCATTGGTTGTCCTTCTTCTCCAGGAGCGCCGGGCCCTGGGCGGTTTGGATCTCGATCCGTCTGGCTTTGTCCTTCTCGAAGGGGGCCACTTTTTTGTCGCGCAAGTCTTCGAGTTTCGGCGCGGCGTTCTCGAAGGTGTTCTTAGACACTTCGAAAACGGACTGTTGGTCAGCCAGGGCGGCGAAATAGTTATTCTCGCCCGCCTTGCCACCGAAAAGGACCGAAACGGTCGTCTTGATGACCTTTTCCTTTTCTTCTTCTTTTTCTTCTTTCTCTTCCTCGTCCTTTTCTTCCTCCTCCTTGCCTTCTTCGTCTTCCTTGTCTTCGTCTTTGGCCTTTTCCCTGTGTTCGGTGGTCAATGTGACCTTGATCCGCGGAGGATCCAGCCCATAAACGCTGAGATTCACGGCTTTGTCTTCCACGAACTCGGTGACGCGCAAGTCTGCGATCGCGCGAACGAGGCTATCCACCTTTGTCTTAATCGCGCGGGCGCGGACGGGCTTTTCGAGGACCCACTTATCGTCCGCCCTGGTCAGCTCATACTGCTTATCTCCCTCGACTTTGACGCGCACGGCCTCCTTGACGGCGTCCGTAGCCTCCAGCGCCACGACGTCCTTGTCGCGGTAGTCCTCAAGTGGCTTCTTGAGCGTGTCGTGAAGATCGCGGTATTGAAGATCGGGGTATTGCCCGCCTTTGGCTTCGTAGATCGTTTCGCTGCCGGCAAGCTGAACGTAGGTGTTCTTGCTGAGTGGCCGTCGGTTCCCGACGCGCAGGCTGTAAGTATTGTCCTTGTCATCGACGACGGTGACGACGTAGGTGGGATCGGCCAGGCCGGCCTGCTTGTCCGTGGGCCGGTCCTTGTCGCCGGGCTCATACTTGGCGACGTAGCCGAGATCCTTGACGGCCCTGAGCGTGGAATCGATCGTCCATTTTTGGGCCGGGCCCTTCATCGGCTCGACAATGCGCCACTTGTCCTCGTCCTTGGCCTTGTCAAAGACGAGGGTAGGCTTGCCTCGACGCACGATCTCGAGGTGTTTGACGTCACCGGGCTTCGGATCGAACAGATCCTTGACGAGCTTCGGCTTCTCGGCGGGCCTTTCCTCGGCTTGCCAGGGCCTTTCGACGAATACCACGTACAGGCCAACAGCCAGAACACAGCAAGCCAGAATCAGCGTTGTCCTGACGTTCATGGCGGATTACTTCCTCCGAACCAATAGGACGGCCCCGCCGCCGATCAGCGGGACCAGCGCCCAAAGAATGGTTACCGTCCACAAGGCTGCCCGACCCGTGTCTGAGACTTCCCCAATTTGCGGCAGCGTTTCCGGTCCACTTGCGATGAGATCTTGTCGATCGACGAGCCAGTACAGTGCATTGACCAGCAGATCGGCGTTAGCAGCCGGGGGCGGATCGAACGTGATCTGCCCCTTTATGCCAAGACGCGGGACTTTCTGATCCAGATAACCGTCAACCAGGGAGATCCCGTTGCCCAATACGACGATCTTGCTGCGCTTCTTGTCCTGGCCGTTGTCCTTGGTGGCGGAGACCGCCACGGAGAACGGCGATCGCAGGTCGTCGTCGGTCTTGCTGGCGCGTCCCGTTTGCTTGAGCTCGCTGATCGTTTGTATTGGGTTGCGGTCGCCCCAGTATTCCGGCGCGCCCGGCACCGTCAGCAGCGACTCGACGGTCACCCCGGGCGGGGGCTTTTCGATCGGCTCGACCGGGCAGACATCGGTCATCATCAGGCGACGCGCTTTGAGGGGCTTGCCGACGGGCTGGTCAGTGAAGCTGTTCAGACGCAGATAGCTCCATCGTTCCAGGCCGAGCATGAACCTATTGGGGTCTCGCGGGTCGCGTATGCCGCGGATCACACGGATGGTGAACTTGACCTCCACGCCCCATTGGTCACGCAGCATCGTGTCGTAGCCGTACTGCGCCGGCCCCATCGGCCCCCACGGGCCGGCAAGCGGTGGCTGCCAGTTGGCCAGGAAAACACCCCGGCCGCCGTCGGCCAGTACGTCTTGCACCAGGCCGATCTCCTTGTCACCGAATTGCTTGGCTTGGGGCTGTCGCATGTATTGGGGCGGCGCCGCTGCTGGAGGCAGGAACACGTACACGTTCGTGGTGCCTTCCTCCGGCTCGGGAGCCTTGTCCTCCGCGGCCAAGTTCCAGTTCTTGACCTTGAAGTTGGCCTCTTCGAGCCGCTTGCGAAGTGTCGTCACGCGGAACGACGGAATGGGGCCGGTCTGTGGCCTGGCGCCCATCTGGCGCATGCGCGGGTCGGGTTCGGGCTCGAAGTAGGCGATCACCACGGTGGCGAAGGGCTTGTCGTAGCTCAAGCCCAGGACAGCGGCGGAAACGGCGGCATCGCCGTTAAAGATGCGCTCGACCTCGTCCTCGTTCCTGTCGAACCGGGGGACGCGGTCGGCCTGTGGCCAAACGTCATCGAAGCTTACCACCCGAACCTTCCCCGTCTCTGACCCGTCGTCGTCCTTCTTGACGGTCTCGACGACGATGACGTTCGGCTTCTCAAGCTCACGGTCGATGTCGGCTAGGTCGAGCTTCGGCAGCTCTTCAATCCGCTTGCCGATGTCGGAGAGCTGTTCGATCTGTTCGGCGTAGGGCGGCTCGGCTTTGGCCTGGTCCAGCAGCTGTTGGCTGTTGGGATCGACGGACCGCATGTCTTCGAAAATGGTGCTGAGCGCCTTTGCCGCCTTGTTCAGGTCGGCCGCGCGCATCTGAACGATCTGCCGCACCGTCTCCAAGTAAGCCTTTAGTCGATGCGTTTCCTGCTCCTGCCTGAGAACGGCCCCGATCTCGTCTCGTCGCTTGGACAGGTCCTGTTCGACCATGGCCAGGACGTCCGGCAGATCGATAGCGGTCACGAGTGCAATCACACCGCCCGTACGGCTCTGGAAACGCCACCGGGGTTGCTCGGTGATCGCGGGATGCTTCTCAGCGAACTGCTCAATGCGGGAGACCTCGGCCCGCAGGAACAGGGAGGTCTTGCCTGCAACCTGGGCAAACTCCTTGAGAGCCGGCTTCGGATCGTCAGGGACGGGGTCGCCGGGGGCGCCGACGGCAGCGACCAGCTCCCCTTGAAGCTCGGCCAGCTTTGCCGTTTTGCTCTTGCTTTCTAAGACAAACGGCGCCTGTGGGTCGCCAAGGGCTTCGAGCAGCTTGCCCATTTCCTGGAACCATTTCTGTGACGCCTCGAGGTCCTTCCTGATCTGGTTGTTGGTGTTCTTGATCTTCGTGGTCGCGTCGCTGTAACGCGGCAGCCCGCTTGGCCCGAGTAAGTCTTCGAGCTCGCCCAGGACCTTTTCGATTTCCTTCAGGCCCTGCAGGAAATTCCCTTTAATGTTCGCGAACGATGGGAAGCGCCCCAGCCATCCACCGGCGGCGATGAGCTGCGTGAATGCTTCCCCCTTTTTCTCGAGCGTCTTGCTGAGTGCCTTGTAGAGCTCCTCGGCATCCTTGACGACTTTGGCGTGGCCTTCAGATGCGCCCGCGTATTTGGCCTGGACGCGGTTGATCAGCTCGATCTTTTCATCGTCGCCAGCGACGTTCTCTGTCTCCACCTTGTCCGTGTAGAGCCCGTACTCGTCGAGAAGGTCCTCGACGCGCGGCAGGTACTTGTCCCGCTGCTTGCCCGGCTCCTTGGACGTGTAGATGCTGGTCAGCCGAATCGGTTGAGATGAGCTGTCGATCAGCTTCTTGCTCCGCTCAGAGAGCCCGAAGCTCGCCAAGCTCGTGACGTCGCGGCGAAAGTGGCGACGCTGGCCGGTCCAATTGACCAGAACGAGCAGCACCGCGGCGCCGACAATCATGGCCAGCACGTTGGTGCCGAAGAACAGGCGCCTCTGCCGCGACGTGCGCGGGGTGGTTCTCTCAGGATTATCTTTTACCGCCATCGTCTTGACTCCAGCACTTTGATGGTCAGGAACAAGAAGAAGGCTGTTCCGGACAGAAAGAAGACGATCGATTTCGTGTCGAACACGCCTTTGCTGAAATCCTCGAAATGTCCGAGGACGTTGACGTATCCCATGATCGCCCGCCAGGCGCCCGGCAGTGCCTCGGCCAGGAAATCGACCAAGAGGGTGAACGCCGCTAGGATCGCCATGCCGAGGATTGCGGCCAGCAGCTGGTGGCGCGTGCAGGCACTCGCGAATACGCCCACCGAGATATAGAGCGCGCCCGCCAGAATCATTCCCAGGTAGCCGAAGAAAACGGCCCCGAGCGGCGGCCGGCCGTAACACAGCAGAAGGACCAGGTAGATCAGCGTGGCGGCCAGGAGCGCGCAGTAGAACAGGAGCACGCCCAGGAACTTGCCGAGCACCACCTGG
>CAYGAN010000128.1:5666-8877 GCA_964347585.1 uncultured Planctomycetales bacterium
CCCTTCCGTGACCGGTGCGGTCATGAGGGTCTCGATCGTCCCGGTGCTGAGCTCCTCGGCGATGACCCTCATCGTCAGCAGGGGGATGGCGAACACGAGGATGCCGGCCATGCCGATGTTCCACCCGTGCTGGGGTGCGCCCTCGAACAAGTACCGGAAGGTCAGTTCATTGCCGGACGCAAGCGTGTCGCTAAGGAAGTACAGCCCGGTAAGCAGCAGGAAGACGCAGCCGACGACATAGGCGATCGGCGAGAAGAAGCAGGCGGATAGCTCACGTTGTGTCAAAGCGATGACGTTTCTCATCACTGGCCACTCTCCGTAAATGGTTCTGTTCAGGCTTGTTGTTCTGCATGCTGCCTGGCCGTGATCTGCACGAAGAACTCTTCGAGGCTGCCCGTCTCTCTGCGGATCTCCCGCAGAGGCCAGTTCTTCTTGACGGCCAGTTGCACGATGTCGCGGCGCGGGTCCTTGCCCCTGGCGACATCCACGGTCAGGCGTGTCCATCCATCAGTCAGACCGGAGTCAACCCGGTCAACCCCCTCCACGGTCCGGACTGCCGAGGCGACGGCATCCTTGGGGCCTTGGATCTCAACGATCAGGCGTGAGCTGCCGGTGATCCTCTCACGGAGTTCGCGGGGCGAGCCGCTGGCGACAATCTGGCCGTTGGCAATGATGATGGTGCGTCCGCAGATAGCCTCAACCTCCGGCAGGATGTGCGAACTGAGGATGATCGTGTGCCTTTCGCCCAGCTCCTTGATGAGTGCCCGGGTTTCGCGGATCTGGGCGGGGTCCAGGCCGAGGGTAGGCTCGTCGAGTACCAGGACCCTCGGCTCGTGCATGACGGCCTCCGCCAAGCCCACGCGCTGCTTCATGCCCTTAGAAAGCTGACCGATGGGTCGGTCGATGAAATCGGTGACCCAGCAGCGGTCGGCGGCCCGTTGGATCATTCCGGCGCGCTCGGGCTTGGGTACCCCACGCAGCTTCGTGCGAAACTCCAGGTACTCGCGAACACGCATCTCCGGATAAAGCGGAACGGATTCGGGCATGTATCCGATCTGCTGGCGGACCTGCATCGACTCTGTGAACACGTCGAAGCCCGCCACGCGGGCCGAGCCCGTGGTGGCCGGGATGAAGCAGGTCAGGATCCTCAAAGTTGTCGTCTTTCCGGCTCCATTCGGGCCGAGGAAACCGACGATCTCGCCCTCTTTCACGTGGAAAGAGATGTTGTTGACCGCCAGCGTAGGCCCGTAGTACTTGGTCAGGTTCTTTACCTGTATCATCTGGTGTACATCCTTTCGCTGCGAATCTTCCGGAGTCGTAAGCAACTCCAGCCGGGGCGCGAATGCCAACCGTGCTGACCATCCTTACGCCGGAGCACGGAGCCCGGTTCGTCCGGCGCCTCCGCCGAGCCCGGCGCGCAACAGGGACCACTAGCTAGCATCGGTGTGGTACGCTGTCAAGTCCTCGCCGCCCGGTTCGCGGGGGCCGAGGCGCGCCGTTCGCTCACAAGGTCACTGGCCGGGGGACAGGCGCGCGGGCTCTGAGCCCCACCCAACACACTTGGCAGACAACGGGGCCGCAAGCCGTTGCGTCGCCGCCGGGGCCGTATGAGACCGGCTGAGGACAGGCGACCGATCCAGTCGGGTTCCAGTAGTGGGCGTCTCTTGGCCGATTCAGTCATTGACGATGGGGCTGGCAGCCCTATAATCTGAATTTCTTCTGTGGCCCGTGGCGTTTGGCGCGGTGGCTGCGGGGCCGTCGGGTGGATCAGATTTCACGCTGGCGGCTGTCCTCGCTAGGGAGTTCGGGCTTTGCCATCGCTTGGCGTGAGAGTGTTCTGTGTGGCCGCTTGCCTAGCTGCGAGCGACCAGGCGATCTCGCAGGGCCCGTCCGTCGAGGCCGTGCAAGCCGGCTTGCGGGGGTATCAGCAGGAGAGCCCCGGCGAGGGCGATGTCCGGCTGGTGGCCGATACGCGGGAGATCAGCGACCAGCCGGCGCCCGCCCCGGTCGGCACAATCCCCGCCACTCAGCCGGCAGTCAGTGAGAGCCTGCCCGCAGAGATTCCTGACCCCACCGTTGATCGGAAACACGTAACGCGGGCGCTCAAGGAGTATCTGCGCGAGCCGGGGATAACCGACCTCAAGCCCGACCGCAAGACGGAGATCTACAACCATGCGCTCGAGCTGCTGGATTCCATTCGTCGGCCCAAACAGGTGAGATTGGCCTTGGCCGAGGCGATTCACCGCACGCTGGCCAGCAGCTTTGCGATCCACGCGGAGGGGTACGGGCCCGCAATTGAGACAGCGCGCATCGTTGAAGCCGAGGCCAAGTTCGACGCCACCTTTTACACCAACCTTACCTGGACCAAGCAGGACCGCCCGAGCGCTTCAGAACTGCAGGCCACTGACCTCGACGCCAGGCGATTCGAGTCGGGTATTCGCAAGCTGCTCTCGACGGGCACCCGGGTCCAGGCCAGCTACGCCCTGGAGAGAACCGAGACGAACCTGGTCTTTCAGACGCTCAACCCCCAGTACTTCAACCAGTTCATCGTGGAGCTGCGTCATCCGTTGCTGCAGGGATTTGGGTTGGACTTCAACCGGGCGCAGATCGAGATCCGCAAGAACGACCGGCGGATTAGCCTGTCGCGGTTCGAACAACAGGTGCGCGATACGCTCCAGAAGGTGGAGAAAGCATACTGGCGGCTGGTACAGGCGAGACGGACGGTGAGTATATCGGCGGCCTTGCTGGTGGACACGAAGCGGCTTGTCGATTTCTACGAGGCGCGGTTGGGCCTGGACGTGTTCAAGGCGCAGGTGGACCAGATCCTCGCTCAGTACGAGACGCGACTGGCCGACTTCGTGACCGCTCGGAACAACGTGGGCTACGCGGAAGACTTGCTTAAGAGCCTGATCAACGATCCTGAGCTGAACCTGGCCGAGGATGTGGAGATCGTTCCGGCCGACGTCCCGTTCCACGAGCCGATCGTGATCGATTCCCAGGCCGAGCAACAGGCTGCCTTGTATCATCGCAGTGAGTTGAGGGAGGGCAAGCTCCAGATCGAGAATGCCAAGATCCTGACCGGTGTGGCCAAGAACCAGGCGCTGCCGCGACTGGACGTGATCTTCCGCTATATGGTTGATGGGCTGGGCGCGAGCCCGGACAGCGCGTTCAGCCAGTTGTCGATGAACGACTTCCACGAATACATGTTGAT
>CAYGAN010000128.1:8887-10561 GCA_964347585.1 uncultured Planctomycetales bacterium
GAATGGCCGATCGGAAACCGCGCGGCTCGAGCCGCGTTGCGTCAGGCAATACTTCAGCATCGTCAGGCCAGCTATGCCTACAAAGCCCTGATCGAGCAGGTGCTGAACGAAGTGAGCTTAGCGGTCAGAGAGTTGCGGAGTTCCTACGATCGAATCGGACCTCGGCTGGAGGCGGCCCTCGCTCAGAGCAGCTTCTTGCGAGCAGTCAGGAGTCGCGCCAAGACCAAGGGGCCGGTTGATCTTGACCTGGAGCTTCGCACTCAAGAGACCCTGTTCGCGGCAAGGCAGGCCTTCCTAGAGGCCTTGATCGACTACAACCTCTCCATCGTCAACCTGGAGCGGGCCAAGGGCACGTTGCTGGAATACAACAACGTGCATCTGTCCGAGGCCGCTTTACCCGACTGACAGAGTAGTAAGCTGTTGCCAGGGCTGTGCACCGACAGCAGACCGACGTCGCCTGTCGCTGCCCTGCGAAGGTCGCATGCGTCGATGTCGTCGGCCTTGCTCGGACGGCGCGTGATGTAACGGAGAGCGGCCGGTACGATCAGCCTTTCGAAGCCAGCGTGCGAATCAGGCCGACAGCGCCACGTACGACCAGGCTGGCCAGAAGCAGGAAGCACAGGGCTGCAACCGAGAACGTCAGGACGGTCCAGCTTCTTTGAACGGCGTCGGTGACGGCCTGGGCGGCCATGCCGAGCAGCGCGGCCAGAAGCCCCAGGACAACGATGGCCCCGATCGCGCCGCGCAGGTTTCCCGGCAGAGGGGCCATCCGCACGGTCAGACAAACCGCCAAGTACAGAAAGACCCAAGTGTGCCAGTTGCCGAGGTCGCTGGCGCGTGTGGCGTTGACAATGTGCTCGACAAGCGTGACCGCATCGCGCAAGAGCTGCCAGAATGCTGACAGAGTCGTAGGAAGGGCTGTGGCGACGGGCTGTACGGCCAGAGCGTTGAGCGTGTCCGCACCGAGCCATCGTGAGACGAAGTAGATGGCCGCGCCGCACGCCAGCAGGGGAAGCATGGCGATCACAATGGGCCCGATGATGGGGATCCTGGGCTTCGGGTCATTGGCCTGCTGGGGCTCAGCCGACTCGTCGTCTTTTATCAGCGCCGTGTCGTTTATTGTCGCCCCCGTGACGAGTAGGCCGAGGACATGCCCAAGCTGCGCGACGAAGGTGCCGGGCAGCAGGATAGAATTGACCACGCGTGGCTGGATAAGCCCGCTCCAGATCCGGTGTACGCCCCAGGCGGCGAATACCACCACCAATAACCAGAATGTCATGGCTGCGTAAAGCATGAGCTGCTCCCGAGCCTGAATAGGATTCTCCGCTCTCGTCCACAGAAGTTCATCGGCACGGGCGGACGAAAACGTTTAACCGCTCATAGTTGCCCAACTCGTGGCGGGCAGAGCCTGCCTGTTCGCATCGCTGTTCAGGCCCGCGAAGCCCTGCCCGGGGGCCGTAAGCGGATCGGTTGGATCTCCTCGGTTACGGAAGCTTGTCTGACAAGAGCGGTCGCCTATACTGGGCCCGCCGGTTGCCTTGCCGGCTTGAGCGCGGTTCCGGGCGCCTTCGACAGGGAAGGGATACACCGATGAGCTTCAACGTATTCGTGACGCGGGTCATTCCGAAAGCGGGCCTGGCCATTGTTCATAGCGCTTGCGACGAGGTCGAGATC
>CAYGAN010000128.1:10571-13055 GCA_964347585.1 uncultured Planctomycetales bacterium
TACACGGCAGGAACTGCTGGCCGGCGTGCGCGGTCGAGACGGAGTGCTGTGTCTCCTGACGGACACGATCGACGGTGAGGTCCTCGAGGCGGCGGGGACCGGATGCAAGATCTTTGCCAACTATGCTGTGGGCTACGACAACGTGGAGGTGGATGCGGCCACCAAGCGCGGCGTGATGATCACCAACACCCCGGGGGTTCTGACAGACACGACGGCCGATCTAGCGTGGGCCCTGATCTTCGCCGTCGCCCGCCGGATCGTCGAGGGCGATCAGTTCTTCCGAACGGGGCAGTGGCGCGGATGGGGGCCGCTGCAGTTCCTGGGCCATGACATACACGGAGCAACGCTAGGCATCGTGGGGGCCGGGAGGATCGGGACCGCCGTTGGGCTCAGGTCGGTTGGATTCAGCATGAAAGTTCTGTACGCGGACGAGGTTGACAATACTCAGCTCGAACAGGAAACGGGGGCTCGGCGCGTCCCGTTCGATGAGCTTCTCCGCCGAAGCGATTTCGTCAGCCTGCACGTTCCGCTCAACGCGCAGACGCGCCATCTGATCGGCGAGCGCGAGCTGGGGCTGATGAAACCGACGGCCTATCTGATCAACACGTCGCGGGGGCCTGTGATCGATGAGGCGGCCTTGGTAGAGGCCCTGCGCGCCAAAGCAATCGCCGGAGCGGGGCTCGACGTTTACGAGGGCGAGCCGGCCAGTGCGCCTGGCCTGACGGATTTGCCGAACGTCGTGTGCATCCCACATCTCGGCTCAGCCACTGAGGCAACGCGATCGAAGATGGCGACCATGGCGGCAACGAACTTGGTGGCCGGGCTCAGAGGCGAAAGGCCGCCGAACTTGGTCAATCCTCAGGTGCTCGAAACGCGTTGATCTGCCCTGCGCCTGGGGCCGCTCGGCGGAGGGAGCCCCGGGAACTGACTCAGCGGACCCGAAGGAGACCCCGAACCATGACCACATGCGTTCGCTCCGACGCATTGACCGGGTCCGTCGCTCTGGTCACGGGCGGCGGCGCAGGAATCGGACAGAGCATCTGCCAACACTTCGCGGGGGCGGGGGCGGCTGTGGGCGTTCTGGATTGCGATGGCCCAAGCGCGGAGCGAACGGTTAGGCTTATTGAAGACAACGGCGGGCGCGCAATCCATCTGATCGCCGACGTGTCCGACGAGCGGGGGGTCGCCGAGGCCTTCCAGCGGGTGCACGAGCAGCTCGGACTCGTCACTATTCTGGTCAACAACGCGGGCATCTATCCGATGCTGCGGTGGCGCGAGTGCGACCTGAAGCAATGGGATCGGCACATGGCGGTGAACCTGCGTGGGTGCTACGTGTGTGCGCGCCTGGCCATCCCGGACATGAAAGCCAGCGCCGGGGGCGTAATCATCAACATCGGGTCGGTGACGTTCCATCTCGGCTCCGGTAACAGCGTGGCGTACGTGGCCAGCAAAGGCGGCGTGATCGGGCTGACGCGAGAGCTGGCTGACGAGCTCGGCCCGGCGAACATCCGTGTCAATTGCATTACGCCCGGGTTCATAGAGACCGACGCCAACAAGCAGCTAATGCGCCAGGGAAACATCAGTGACGAACACGTCGATGAGATCGTCAGGAAGCGACAATGCTTGAAGCGCTTGCTAGTGCCTGAGGACGTGGCCAAAGTGGCGCTGTTCCTAGCCACGTCCGATTCAGATGCGATGACGGGCCAAGTGATCAACGTCGATGGCGGAATGGTCAAATACTAGCCGCCCTGTCATGAACCGGCGAGATCAGCTATTTGCCCGTCAAGACGTTAAGACGTGTGCCGCCATGCAGGAACCTAGCCGTCGGACGGCCATTCTTGTCGAAGCAGACCGCGGCGATGTGGCCATCCGTCGCCACGTTGCCGTGCTTCAATTCCCGCCTGGGTGAAGTTCGCAAGAGCACGACGGCACGACCCCCCGTCATTTCCGCTTCCAACGCGTAGCCGCTTTGGATGACGGCCAGTCGCTCACCGCGCGCGTGGGCCCGGCCCTTGCGATGCGGTCGGAGGACGGTCACGAACTCGCACTCGGCCGATGGTGAGGCCGTCACGGCGGCAAGATGCCACTCCACCAGCTTGATGCGAGGCCGCGGGGGCGGATCAAACTTGTTCGTCTGCGAGAACCGCAGGCCTCCGGGTGCGAGGAACGAAACGACGCACGCCGCATCACCGTTGGCCACGTGCACGCGATTATCGTCGTCGATCCGCATTTCGGTCGGCGCATGCAGCCGCCATTCGAACGTGGCCGCCTGCGGTGCCGTCAGCTGATCGAGAATGACGATCAGTTCCGGCTTGAGAAAGAGGATATGTCGCGTGAAACGATCGAGCTTGCCTTCATACGCCGGGCCCGCTTCGCCGGCAACGTAGTCGAACGCGGGGCTCGTCTCGAACGCGACAATCTCTCCGCGCGCTTTGGCCGAGCGCTTGGTCTGACCTTCACCGTTCACGGTGATGCAGTTGACGC
>CAYGAN010000129.1:0-1008 GCA_964347585.1 uncultured Planctomycetales bacterium
GCTTCGAACGCAGTTGACTCATGACGGTAAGGCGAAAGGCACCTGGCAGGCGGAGGTGATCAAGCGATAGTGCCTGCAGGATGGAGAGCTGCTCTAATGCTTTCAGACTGATTCTGAGCGGCGTCGGGAACCGGCAGGAGACCGTTGTATTCTCATTAGCATGCGCTGCCTCAACGGTCGGGCGAGGCCGGCGAGAATGCGTTACTGGCAGCTGTCATTTCGAGCCGCCCGCGGATCAAGGTTGAGCGCAGCTCAGGGCCAGGCCTCCCGGCACGAGACGCCTCCACACAACTGTTCGTTTCCGCCTGTCACCCATTCGCCATCCCTGCCGAATCGGCCGGACGCCGTTGGGTCACGGGCGCAGCGAGCACGTACCGTGCCATCACGACCACTGCACCTGGGAAATCCGGGATCAGTACGCCTTATCCCAACGAGGCTCGACGTTCTCGGCGATCGTCTCGGCAATCCAACAGTCGGTTCGCAGGGTTTGGTGAATCGACGTCGGCAGCTGCGGGCAGACCGGCCCGTGTACGCACAGCCGCGTCATGAGTCGTTGCCATGAGGCGAACGAGCCGTCGATCGTGATCGCATGCGCATCGATACGGGCCTTGGCGGCAATGACCTCTGCCGGCCCGATCGTGGCAGCCTTGGGTGGAACGGCCGACAAATCGCCACTCATCCCGAAGCTGCCGTGCAGCGAATTCTGCGCGATCGTGAACGGGCTCAGCGTGCAGATTCGTGGGCCCATCTTCTTCCATTCGTCCAGGCTCCCCGCGAACTCCGGGGCGTCGGGTTCGATAAAGGCCAGGTGCCCCGTCCAGCCAGGCCCGCTGTAGCAGATGTCGGCCCCGCCAAGATCGGCGATCATCTTGCCGTAATCGCTGATGTTCTCGTTCGTTGGTCCCTGGAGTTGGTCCTCCGACGGCCGGAGGTCCTCATCGATCTGCGAATAAAAGAGCTTCTTGAACGCGTGCATGAATCCGAACGGCCACGATTCCGGTGCGATCT
>CAYGAN010000129.1:1018-6329 GCA_964347585.1 uncultured Planctomycetales bacterium
GATGAGACACATCGTCCGTCTTCTCGCCTGCGCCGCTCTCATGACGACGGCAAGTCGCGGGGCGACCGAGAGCGTGGCGAACGGCCACGATTCCGGTGCGATCTCACCATGTTCGTTCGCATACTCGTCCATGTTGAACGTATAGACCTGCTTGCAGTCCACTCGGAACTTGTTGATCAGGTAGGCCACCTTCCTATAGACCGGACACGGGTTCGGGGTGATGATAACGATTCTGTCGCCTGCCTCGCCCGCCGTCTTGATACGGTGGAACATGTCCGTCGCCCATCGCAACTCCACGTCGCTGTCGGGAATCACGGTGATGCGAAAGTCCGGGTTGGGGTGTTTTGTGATGTCCTCTTTCTTAACGGCCCGGGCTCTTGCGATCGCTTGCTTGTCGCGAAAAGGAACGAACGAAGCGGGACTGTACTCGAAACCACCCATTGACCTCATCCTTTCTGTAACGCTGCGACCGGCCCGCTGCTTGGCGCATCCCCTGCAGCGTGGCCGGCTCACGCGGTTGATCCTTCCTCCTCTCGATAGACACACTCGCCCGCCACCCACGTACAGACAGGCCGAACCTGCTCGTCCCATAGGACGAGGTCCGCCAACGCCCCTGCTCGCTAGACTGAGCACGCGCGCCGGATTCGCCGTGCCCATCGCCCACACCTGTTCGGGCGGACAATCGAGCCACCGCAACAGATTGCCGATCCCCGCGTTCATGGTCAGGGCACTGCCGGCCAGGGTGCCATGATTCGCATGCCCCGGACTGTGGACACGCGCTGCACCGCTCGGCGTCACTCTCACGCGATATCCGCATGGGGTGTCATAGATCCCTTCCCGTAGTCCAGCTCCGATGGTGCAATCCGTACAGAGCAGAACGCCGCGGTATCCTTTGGCCGCCAGCGCCGCCTTGATAGCCATCGGATGTACGTGAACGCCGTCGGCGATGAAATCGACCGTACAACGAGGATCGGCCAGGATCGTCTCCACAGCCCCGACCGGCCGGACGCCGGGATCGGTCTCCTCCGGTACGGGGAACACGTCGTAGAAATGGGTCGCGTGACGGGCGCCGGCGTCGATCGCGGCCAGGGTCTGTTCCACGCTCGCGCGCGTGTGCGTAATGAACGGCACAATGCCTTTCTCGCGAAGACGCTCGATGACCGGGACTACGTTCGGAGTGTCCGGGCTGATCGACATGGCGGCGACGCGCCCGCCGCAGGCCGCGATCAGCTCCTCGAGAAGGCTCACGTCACCGGGAGCCGCGCGCCCGCCTGCGCCGGGAAGCGCAAGAAACGGACCCTCCAGATGAAAGCCCGGAACGTGAGCTTCCTTGACGGCTCCCAGCGTTGTGGCTAGGCGTTCGAGTTCCCCCAGCCTCTCCTGCTTCAACACCGCGTAGAGCGTCGGCAGCACCGTCGTTGTGCCGTATCGGCCGAGCGCCCCGATGCCGGAAACAAGGGCCTGCGGACCGGCCTCATATACAACATGTTCAATCCCATGCGTCTGAACGTCGATCAGCCCCGGTGTCAGGAGGCGCCCTCGCCCGTCAATTCGCGGTATTGCCGACGCGGCGGCCCCCGCCTGATCGCCGAGCGCCGCGATTCGACCGTCCTCGACACGCAACGCCTCGGCGACAATCCCCTCGCCCGGCTGGAGCACGCGTGCGTTCTGGATAATCCATTGGCTCATCCGTCATTTCCTCTGTTGCTGCGCGCCACCGCACGAAGCGTCGCCTCGATACGGAACTGCCTATGCCGATACTCCGCTGGACCGAGACAAACCGCAGGACCGGAGCACCCGTCCCGCGAGGTGTTCTCAGACATCGGCACTGCTGCCGCTTCCTCGCGGTCGCGGCTCGGATCCCTCGCTGCACCGAGAATCCTTTCTCGGTCCGCGACGCCCGATGCGCATCCGCGGATCGGGATCCGAATGCCACGGCTAGCGGCATTCGGCCACCGACGAGGTAGCTGATAGTGTGGCGGCCCATGCTTGCTTCTGGAGTTCCCAGAGGAGCCGCTGGGACTCGTCCTGCGAAGGTTGCTGGATAGCCTTCTTAAGCCTCGCCGGGAACTGCTCGTCGTCCTTGCACCTGTGTTCCAATACCATCTGCAGAGACGGCCCGGTTTCCAGAACCTGAAGCCGCGCGTACCATGTATGACCAAGGCACCCTGACACTTCGCGCCAGAGCAGATTGCCGTGATAGCTAACGGAGGACCGCCACAGGTGCGCGCACGGACTTCCATCATGTTCTTGGATCAGCTTCGAAATGCGACCTTCGAAGACCTCTCTACCAAACTCGCTACCGATGCCGAAAAGAGACAGGTGGCGAACCTTGGACCGCGCGCCGCATTGAGTGCAGACCTCGTTCGAGTACCCGTGATCCAAGCCAAGGTTGAGGCAGAAGGCAAGCACCATCGACGCGCCGATAGGCAGGCCCCAACGTCTGAGCCACCGCAGCAGCCGTGCCATGCGCCCTGGGCGCTGGCCATACCATAGGGCGGAGTCCTCACCGTCATCGTCCTGACGAACGATCCGACGTTCCGTTGCGTTCATCGACTATCCTCAGCACCGGATGGCAATTCCGTCGCGATAGTGCTGATACACAGATCTCAATCCACCGGCACTACTTGGCCGGGAACCTGTCTTCCCGGACGACCAGCAAGACGTGAGGGCTCTCGATTCGCGGTATCTCCATGCGCACGAGCAGCAGCGGGACGAAGAAGCCTCCCAGAAGCAGGGCCATAGACCATACGAATCCGGCCATCGGAGCAAAAGGTACACGCACCAGGCCAAACAGAAGCACGAGGCCCAACGGCAGCCCCACAATGTAGCATACAGACAACAGTATCCAGGATGCTATGAATGTCGGGAAGTATCTTCCTGCCTCACGGACCCTCTTGCCATCCGCTGAGATTCCCAGCGAAACAATCACGTTGAGCCCTTGAAAGAGCCACAGACAGGCCACGCCCGCTGCCAACATGGCCCGGTCCGGCTCGTCACGTTGGTCATGATGGGCAGTAGCTCCCTGAGCAGGGTTGTGCATTGGCTGAGCGTCCGCCGATTCGGCGAACCACCCCTGGTGCTGGCTTCGTGGAACGCCTGCAGCTGCCGGGCGAAGAAGATATGCAAAGCAGGAGCGCCAAATGGCACCACTGCGAGTCAGTTGGGCCGCACGCACCGCGGAGAAGCGCGAACAGTTTGCTCATCCGGCGTGCATGCTCTACTGGCAATCATACTGGCCGCCAACGCGTCGAGCACAACCAATTCTTGACCAAATGGCCCTGCTGTCCTTACGCAGACCGGTGGCGCCTCGGCGATAGCCCAGGCGGACCAAAGCGGGTACCCTTTCTCGGTCTCAACTACCCTTGCTTCACATAGGAGACCACGCGATGATCGTTCTCCGCACAGAGGCTTTGGTGGCGCTTACTGCTTTACTCGGGTCATCAGCAGCGACCACCGGGCCGGCGAACCAAGCGCCGGTGCTGCTGAATTCGTTTGAAGCCGCTCGGGACCTGCGTGCCTTCACCTGCCACAACGCGCAAGCCGATCGCCAGAGCACCTACGCTACCCATGGTGAGGCAGCTCTGCGCATCGACTTTCAGAGGGCCGAGTGGCCCAACATCCGCTTCGATGCCCCTGATGGGCATTGGAACTGGCACGCCCACGGAGCATTGGCTGTGGACGTGGCCAACCCCGGCCGCAAAGAGGTCCCGTTCTGCATCCGCATTGATGACGATCCTTCCGCCGACGGGCGCAAACACTGCCTGACCGCTTCCGCCGTTGCCCGTCCCGGCGATAGCGCGACCTTCGTTGCGCGGCTGACACGGACGGATCCCATGGCTTACGGCATGCGCGGGCTGCCTCCGCACGACGGGCACACCCTGAAAGTCAGTGGCAAGGTCGATACCTCCCACATCACTGCTTTTCAAGTATTCCTTCCGAGGCCCTCACAACCCGCCCGCCTCGTCATCGACAATCTTCGCCTGCTCGCGCCGCGGTCATTGCAGGGCATTGTGGACCCCTTCGGCCAATACACCGGTGCGGACTGGCCTGGGAAACTGAAGGCCTCCTCCGAACTCGCTGAGCGCCTCGCTGGCGAAAAAGCCGCCATTGCCAAAGCCCCCGAACTGCCTGACCGGGACAAGTTCGGCGGCTGGGCTGCCGGTCCCAAGCTCGAGGCAACGGGCTTCTTTCGCACTGCCAAACACCGTGGGAAATGGTGGCTGGTGACCCCGCAGGGGCGGCTGTTCTTTTCTCTCGGCGTGGACTGCGTCCGGGCCAACAACCCGACCGTCATCGAGAAACGCGAAGCGATGTTCACGTGGCTGCCGGAGCCGGACGATCCGGCGAGCCGCCACTTCGGCCGATTCAACCGCGTGCACCGAGGCCCGGTCACCAGTGGCCGGAGCTTCGATTTCTACCAAGCCAATCTCTACCGCAAGTTTGGACCTGAGTACCTGCGTGTCTGGCGGCGGCTGGCGATGGATCGTCTGAGGGCGTGGGGGTTCAACACCATCGGCAACTGGTCGGACTGGGCGGTCTTCCAGCTTCATGAGGTGCCCTATACGGTACCCGTCCACGTCGGCGGGGAGCATGCTAGGTTATCGAGTGGCTTCGACTATTGGGCGAAGATGCACGACCCGTTCGATCCCGCCTTCGCTTCGGACGTCGAGCGCAGTGTCCGCCGTGCTACCCAGAAGTTCCGCGACGACCCGTGGTGTATCGGCTACTTCGTCGATAATGAACTCTCGTGGGGTGGGTGGGGCGATGACAAAAGGCGATACGGGCTCGCGCTCGGCAGCTTGAGCGCTCCGGCCGATCAGCCGGCCAAGCAGGCCCTGCTTGCCATGCTGCGCGAGAAGTACGAAACCGTTGACGCACTGAACGCTGCGTGGCAGACAGCTTTGCCAACCTGGCAGGCGTTGACACAAGACGAGTTCAAAGCACCGGCCAAGCTTTCCTCCGCGATGGCCAAGGACTGCGCCGCCTTCGTCAAGACCTTGGCCCGACGCTACTTCACGATCGTTCGGGACACGCTTGCCAAACACGACCCCAACCACCTGTATCTCGGCTGCCGCTTCGCCTGGCGCACGCCTGAGGCCGTCCAGGCTGCTGCCGAAACATGTGACGTTGTGAGTTTCAACATCTATCGTCGCCGTCTCGAACCTGACGAATGGGCCTTTGCCACCGAGTTGAACAAGCCGTGCATCATTGGCGAATTCCACTTCGGCGCCCTCGACCGCGGGATGTTCCACACGGGGCTGGTCGGTGTCGCGGACCAGAATGTCCGTGCAGCAGCTTATCGCGACTA
>CAYGAN010000129.1:6354-7677 GCA_964347585.1 uncultured Planctomycetales bacterium
CCGCTTTCGTCGGATGCCATTGGTTCCAGTTCGTTGACCAGCCACTCACCGGGCGCGTGCTTGACGGCGAGAACTACAACATCGGCTTCCTTTCCATCACGGACACGCCTTACCGGGAAATGGTCGCCGCCGCCCGGTCCGTTCACGCCGAGGTCTATCCCCGCCGGGGTGGTGGGCAGTAGCAGCGGGGCGCGCTGGCTCGTCCGGCTCGAAGATCAAGGCCGTGAACGCCTCTTGGTATCGTAGCATCACGGACCGGAGGGGGCGACGCGCCGCGGCGTAGCCGCCCTTGAACTCGTGCCCATCGCAGCCGTCCTCTTCCGTGATCGCTCGTACTGGAGCTAGCTCCTGTCCGTACGTACGCGCCATCCACCCTCCCCCCAAGACTTTCCGGTGCTGGCGACGAGATTCTTCGTTTTCGGCAGCTGGAGTGTTGATCCATACCACCGCGGCTAGGGGATGAAAGAGCGGGACCAATCCGACGGGCTAGTCAGGATTGAGTAGGCTCTTGTTACAGCGCACCCTGTTGCCACCACGGCGGTAGCCCGATGAAGGATAGCGGTCAGGCAGCGCCGGCGCCGGGCATCTGAACCATCCGAATTGACGCGGAGCCATGGCAACGGCAGGATGTCAGTCTCCTGGGCTGGCTGCTCATCTTGCCAGCAATGCCACGGAGGATCCATGCTGCCCGCGTTGATCATGGCCGGTCTTGTGGGCGCTGCCTGCCCAACCACCCAGGGCTCCTCGCGGCCGACGGCGCGCGTGGCGGTCCTGTCCTGCCAGGACTTCTACTATCCCAACGCCAGTTTTGCCTTCACGGCTGAAACATGCCTCGCCACTCTGCGCGCGTGCGGCGTGCCATCGGACATTGTCCGCTGCGACGAGCTGAAGGATGCCTCTCGGTTCAATGCGCAGCGTTACCCCGTTTTCCTGCAGATCTATGGCGATGCGTACCCGGAGCAGTCTTTGCCGCACCTGCGCCGGTATCATAAGTCCGGCGGCTGCATCGTGAGCAACGGCGTGCCATTCGGCTTCGGGTGTCGGCGCGCTCGCAAAGGATGGACAGGTGAGTACCTGCCAAAGGAGCGATCGGCGAGGCTGCACACGGGCATGGGCACGGGCTGGTGGACAAAGATCGACCCGGTAGTGCGCGTCCGATGGGCAATGCCGCCGGCTGACAGCCCGATCCCGATCAGGTCCTTTCGCCCCGAAGCGACGCGCATCGGGGCGTTCTTCGGCCTGGATCCCGCGAGTCTGCCGACCGAGGACGATGTCCTCGCGATCATTGTTGTCGAAGGGAAAGTACGAAGGGCAATCGCGGTC
>CAYGAN010000129.1:7687-11898 GCA_964347585.1 uncultured Planctomycetales bacterium
CGGCGTTGTGGAACATCACTGCGGACCGTTTGAGGGGGCCATCGACATATGGGCCGGCTCCCACTTGTTCTCGGAGCCGCGGCACAATGTCATCCGTACGCAGGAGGAAATCTTTGTGCGTTCGTGCGCGTACCTGCTGGCACGACGGGGTGTCATCACTTCTGCCCAACGGGCTCGCATCGACGCGGCCGTGGACAGGCGCCTGCAGCAGCAGCCCCCGGACTCTGATCACTGGCCGCTTCCGAAAACCGAGGCGCCAGCGCCGCCGGATCGAATAGTGCCTATATCACCGCCGCCCGGTTCGCGGCTGGACGTGGTTGACCTGCGTGACGCTCCGCTCAACGTGCAACGAGCAGCTCTCTCGTTGGCGGGCCTCGTCAACCGGCGCCAGCCGAGACTGTTCCTCTTGCTGCGAGACCTCGATGCCGATTGGCTGTCGTACCTCACAAGCAACGAGCTAGCCGGTACATCCGCCGCGACTGTTTCGCTTGAAGCCGCATTCCGGAAGTACGCGGACGCGTACAGGGGCGCTGTGGTACCTCCGGATCAGTCCGAGCTGTTCTGTGGCCCGAACATCGCGACGATGGCAGCGGCGGCCTACGATCTCGTCATCGCCACGGCTGACATCGCCAAGCAGCATGGACTGCCGGTGCGGCAAGATCTGCGAGGCCGCTGGTGCAGTATCCGCGAGGCATATCGCTGGATCGACACAGAATGTGCCCCGCGGCTGCGTCAGGACGTGGCGGCCGTATATTCGCCGGACAAGTGGCTCTTGACCGACTACCTGGTGGCCCGGCGCGTGTACACTTTGTGGATCACCGGTCCTCGGGACGCCCGCAAAGCTGGAGCGAACACTTGGGACGAGATCCGTCTGGCATACGACCGCTTGGCCGCGATGCCACTTCATGCACCAGTGCTCGGCTTCGGCCGTCATGGCCTCTATCGGGGCCTGGGCGAGTCTGAAGTCGTCGAGATCGTGTCGCGCTTTGCCAAGTACCAGATGGTCACCGGCAGCACGCCCAATCTCAGCGTGTACAGCTCCCTGCCAGCGTCGCCACTGCACCAGAAGCGGCGTACTCCGCCACCGTTCCGACCGGACCGGGTGTACGTCGCCGTGATCGTCTCGGACGGCGATAACCTAAACTATTGGTATGAACGCTTTCCGAAACTGTGGAGCGATTCCGCACGGGGCACATTCCCGATTGGTTGGAGCATCGGCCCGAGTGGGCTCGACGTGGAGCCGCCTTTCTACAGGCGTATCTACGCCCGGGCGACCGAGAACGACTGTTTCGTTGCAGCTGTCTCAGGCCTCGCGTACGTGTACCCCGAGATCTACGGCGATGGCTACACACGTTCGCGGAAGCTCCTGGACGGATTCGTTCAGCGGACCCGAGTTCAAATGGATCGGCTCGATCTGCGGACGATCCATATTCACCACCACGGGCCGTACGGTGAGCTGTCGAACGAGACCCTTCGGCGCTATGCGGAGGTGCTCGGCAGCTCGCAGACCGACGGGATGTTTGTCGGGTACGGCAGACGTAGCTGGTTCCCTGCGAAGCACGGCAAGCCGCAGGAGGTAAACGGGATACCGATTCTCTATGCGGCAACCATTGGAAGTCCTACCGATGCGATCGATCAGATACGCCAAGCTGCGCGCGGCGCACGCCCAGCTTTTCTTTATGCTCATCTGACCCCTTGGCGGTTCAAGCCCACCGAGTGGAAACACCGGTTCGACGCGCTTGGACCGGACTATGTTCTGGTGACGCCCGAGGAGCTTGGTCAATTTGTACGCAGTTGGCTCGGGCGGAAGTGACGCGGCTCCAAATCGCACCCCAGCGTCGCAAGTCGGGACACATTTCGCAAAGCATCACGGAACTCAGATGCCCTGGATGTGAGGAGAGGATATGACGCCGTGGTCGTGGCGTACATTCATTACCTTCACAAATCCTCCTGGTCGGGGTATCCTGGGTTCTGGACCTACTCATCTTCGTTGGAAGCGTGACGTTTGGCAGCTGATAGCCAAGGCTCCGTTTCCTGAGGGCCACGGTTTCAAACGGTAAGGCCGGACCGAAGAAGCTCGATGACGTCGTTCGTGAGGTCCGGAGGCTGAATCTCGGGCTTGATTGCATGAGCTGGGTGGCTGTGTTCGCTATCGGCGCAGGTACGGCAACGGCGCCTCATCGAGGTCCTGCCGCAACGCTGGTCGAGATGGGAAAGCCGACGGCGGTCGTCGTTGTGGCCGACGAGCCTGGACCGGAGGTCAGCTTTGCAGCAGGCGAACTATGTGACTACATCCAACGGATCTCGGGGGCATCGCTGAAGGTGCATCGCGGTGGCCGAACGGAGGGCATGTCGGGTCGGGCCGAGATCGAGATCGCAATAGACGAATCGCTACGACGCACGCTTGGCGAAGATGGATTTGTCGTTCGCGTCGGTCCGACAGGCGTCAAGCTCCGCGGCGCGACCGGAACGGCGGCGGTCTATGCGGTGTATGCATTCCTGGAGGAACAGCTGGGCTGCCGCTGGTTCTTGCCCGTTGAGCTAGGCGAGGATATTCCGAAGAGCAGTACGCTTGTGATCCGAGCGATGGAGAAGCAGTATCGGCCGAGCCTTCGCTTCAGGCACATCGGCGGGGTGAGCCATCTTGGCTGGGACCTCAAGAACAGGCTGAGCGAGCGTCTTCGCATCGGGGCCAAGCAGTACGGCAAGGTGTGGGGCATTGCCCACACATTCTATGCGCTCTTGCCGATGGAGGAGTACTGGAAGGAGCATCCCGAGTACTACGCGCTGATCAACGGCAAGCGTCGTGGTCCCGTCAGGCGCGTGGCGCACGGGCCGCAGTTCTGCACGTCCAATCCCGAGGTTACCCGTCAGGTCGCGCGGCAGATCAACACGATGTTTGACGAGGACCCGAGTCTATTGATGATCACTCTTGGCCCGAACGATGGGCTGCTGTTCTGCGAGTGTCCGGCCTGCCAGGCGCTGGACGAGCCCAGCAGGCCCTGGCGAGGCGCTGGCGAGCGAACCCAATGGCGAGGCCAGCTGTCTCGACGAATGATGCTCTTCTACAATGCGGTGGCACGGCTTGTCAAAGCCAAGCATCCCGACAAGTTGCTGAAGGTCATGGTGTACAGTTGGTACCAAGAGCCACCATCTGACAGATCCCTGAAGTTCGAAAGCAACATCTTGGTCATGCTGACGCACTCGGGGAACCCGAGTCGATATGAGCGGCTTTATCCTTCCTGCTACAACCATCCGCTTACTGATCCGCGATGCCGCCCGAACCAAGAGCGGTTCGTGCCCGCTTTGAAGGGATGGCGGGAGCGGTCCAGCCGGATGGGCATCTACGAGTACTATTGTAAGGCGTCCGTGTGCCAGGCGGCCTTTCCCATCGTCCACACGATTCGGGAGGATATTCCGTACTACCACAAGCTGGGCGTAGAGTACTTCTACACGCAGGGCAGCTGGCGGAACAGCGGGATGATCGGCCTGAATTACTACGTGGCCGCCAAACTGTTGTGGGACGTGCACACAGATGTGGACGCGCTGCTGGCGGACTTCTACGCGCGGTTCTATCGCGAGTCAGCGGAGCCGATGCGGCGGTACCATGAGATGATGGAGCAAGCGATGGCCGAGCGCGGCGGTGACGTGCTCGGTTGGCTGTTCTTCACCACGAAGGTTTACGAGGATAGCCTAGTGGGTCGCTTGAGACACCACCTTGACGAAGCGGAGGCCGCGGCTCGCTCAGATGTGGTCCGAGCGCGGATCGGTTTGGCCAGGGCGACGTTGGACTATACCGCTCTGGTCAAAACGCTGTGGGGCGAGCTGGAAAGCGGCTATGCCAAGTTGATGGATCCGAATGCCGACAGGTCCCGCCAGAACGAGGTCCTCAGAGCACTCGCCCAACGAATCAAACCATATCAGGAGGCAGTGACTCGCTTCTGCGAATCCCAGAAGGCGTTGCAGTGGATGAACGCCTCTCGCAACAACTATCGAGAGAGACTACTGGGCGAACAGGCGGCGTTCGTGTACCACTCGTTATTGCCGCCGCCGCGATGCTCCTCGCAGCCCTGATGAATTGAACAGAAACGTTCTCAGCGGTAACGGGTGATGCGATCTGAGCGGCGTGACGCACGAGCGTCGTCCGTGATCTCGTCTGAACAGGGGTGCCCCTGTAATTCGCCGCTCGCTCGTACAGGTGCGATTCCCGT
>CAYGAN010000129.1:11908-12995 GCA_964347585.1 uncultured Planctomycetales bacterium
CGTTCTTTCAGCAAGCAGCTCGCCCGCCGCCGTTTGGGCCGAAGCAGGATGCGGTAGGCGCCGGGGGCCCCCTGTCACAATCCCACCAGGTGATCCCGCCGTCCTATTGGGACACCCAAGAGGTAGCTCAGCTAGTCTGCGTTCGTCGAAGGCTCCTACCTCTTCGTGCGCAGTTCCTGCTCCATGTGTTCCGCCATCGCCTGCAGGCGCTTGACAACGTCCGGGTGATCGGCGGCCACGTTGTGCTGCTCGGCCGGGTCGCTCTCGAGATCGAACAACGCCATGCACTTGACGAGGTCTCCCGTTCTTACGCCCGGGTACTGGCTGGGATGGGCCTGCTCATAAGGCGCAATGATGCGCACGCCATCCGGCCGACGCGGGTCGATCCACTCGTCGTTCGGTTGCCATACCTTCTCCCGCTCCGGCCCGGGCCGATGAACGTGCAGCTTCCACTTGCCACTGCGCACGCTGCGAAGCTGCTCGGCTGCAAAGCTGAACAGCGCCCCGTGGGGGCTTCTCGCGTTGCTCGTCAGCAGTGGCATGATGTTCTTGCCGTCGATCGGCCGATCGTCAGGCGGTGCGAGCCCTGCCGCCGCCAGTGACGTCGTGTACAGGTCCATGATGATCGCCGGTTCGTCGCTGACGTGACCGGCGGGGATTCGACCGGGCCACCATGCAATCAAAGGCACACGGATGCCGCCCTCCCACGTCCGCCCCTTCATCCCCCGCAGCCCCCCTGTGCTCCCGCCGTACCATGGGCCGTTGTCACTCGTGAACAGCACGAGCGTTTGCCGGTCGAGGCCGAGTTCCTTCAGCTTCTCGAGGATCTGACCGACACCCCAGTCCAACTCACTGACCACGTCCCCGTACAAGCCCGTCGGCTTGTAGGGATTTAAATCCGACTGGGGATTGAGCAGCAGCAGGGCGAATACGAGGTTCGTCGCCTGAATCACCGGATACTCGATGACCTTGTCCCCATCCCACAACTCGACCGGGTGCATGTCGTTGCTGTACAGGATGCCAAGATACTCGTCGTAGCCGTTGCGCAGCGGATGGAACTCCGGCTTGTGGCCCAGGTGCCACTTGC
>CAYGAN010000130.1:0-11726 GCA_964347585.1 uncultured Planctomycetales bacterium
GACTCTCGGTGGTGACGAGGGCGCTGTCTGCCGGCAGCGTGGATGCCGTCAGGTTCACGTTGAGTCCCAGCTCGCCGGCGGCGCCGTGGTCGGCCATCGTGTGTACCGACTCGATGTTCACCGGCGGAGGCTGATCCACGAACGTCAGCGTCAGTGACGGCCGAGCCAAGATATCTGAGAGCGTTCCCGTCTCCGCGTACTCGCGCGAGTGGAACTGGCGCGTGCCGTCTTCGGTGCTCTCGCTGCCCTCTTCCTCGCGAATGACGAAGCCGAAGTTCAGGCTGGGATTGGCTAGGTGCTCGGCGACGGCTCCCGTTACGTCGAAACTGACCGCACCGTACGCGCCAGAGCTCAGCGTGGCGCTGTCAAGGGCGACCGGATCGGCGTACTGATCGTCGAGTGTGCCGTTCCAGTTGGGATTCTCCCCGCCGGTGGCGCCGAAAGGCTTGGTCCAGCAGACTTCGTTGGCACCCGCCCATTCCCCGTCGATGCCGGCCTTGGTGCCTTCGCCCCAATCGTGCAGCAGCTTGTGGAGGTAAAGAGTCTTCTGCACGCCGCCGGGATCGTTGCGCGAGCCAAAGTAGTTCAGCGCCAGCGTCGCCTGTTGGAGGTACTTGCCGGCTTCCAGGCTGGTGTCCAGATCACCGAACTTGACGACGATGCTGCGGTCGTGTGTGGCATCGTCGCCGTCGTGGCGAGCGGCTTCGAGCGTGTCGCTGCCGCCGGTGTTGTAGAGCGGCCGCTCCTGGATGATGTGAGCATCGGCGGCGCCTTGGTAGCGCGATTCGTCAGGATACATGCGCCCGTTCTGGAATATCAGTGTGCCCGGCTCCGGTTGGACCAGCCGCGGCTCAATCACGCCCCAGACCTCGATGTCGTCGATGTTCCACCCGCACCAGGTATCGTACATGTCGGTCGGTCCCATACCCCAGCGGATGTACACGGTGGCCTGCTCGTCGGCCACCGCGGAGATATCGACAGCGTGCAGGAGCCAGCTCCCATCATCGATTGTGTGCTGATTCTCCCAGACCCGCGTCCAGTTGGTCCCGTCGTTGGAGACTTCAATGTAGGCATGGTCCCACGCGGCCTCCTCCACGCCAAGCCATCGCCAGTACCTCAGTTCTGCGTGTGCGAGGTCGGTACAGTCGATCGGCTCGGAGGTCAGCCAGTCGGTGGACGACATGTAGTCCGGATACCCGCCGTTCAGATTGTATCCATACACGTTCGGTCCGGTGTGTCCGGACGTGGGATCCGGCCCGCCGTGGTCGCCGCCCTGGCCGGTCGGTTGGCCATAGGCCCACTGGCCTTCGGTCGTCCAGCCCGGATCCGCGTCAAGCGTGTAGGCCGCTAGCTGCTCGTACACGCCGATGCTGAGGTCTTGTTGGGCGGTATCCATGGCCGCGTCCTGGACCTGGACCGTGAAGTTGTAGTACCCGGATGTCTCACACGTACCCGAAATCTCGCCCGTGTTCAGGTTCAGATCGAAGCCGGGCGGCAGGGCGCCAGCCGCCACAGTCCAGTTGCTGTATGGCGGCGTGCCGCCTCCGGCCACAAGGCTCTGCTGGTACGGCACAGACAGCTCGGCCGACGGCAGCGAGCGCGTGACGATTCGCAGGCCCTGTCCGGGATAGACGACAAAGCAAGCGGCGTAGCCGACCTGGGAGATTCCGTATTCGATCCGCATGTAGCCCGCCTCTCCCCAGCTGGTGTTCCACGAGTTCCGCAGAAACCATACGCCGTTCGAGCCCTGCGCATCGTCCCAGCCGACGAGGACGACGGCGTGGTTCACTGGGCCGACCTCGTCCTGGCTGAACACCCCGCCGCTGTATCCCTGAAATGCCGGACCCACGTAAATCGCTACCGAGACCGGCCCGTAGTCCATGATGGCCTGCTTGATGTCGTTGGGCGGGGGCACCTCCGCCCCGCCGCCGACGTAGAACCAGTCCTCAAGTTGATAGGGGTGTTCGTAAGGCCCGCCGCAGGGCGCGTCCCAACCTACATAGGGAAAGTCCTCCTCGAGCACGGCACCGGGGTCAACGTGGTAGTCGTGTGCCCACCATCCGCCGCTGCAGCTCCCCGCGTCGGTGCAACTGACCAGCCACTGCTCCGAGAGATCCTCGAAAACGCCGTCGAGAATCTTGATGTTGCACTCGAGCGGTCCGACCGTGCCGAAGGCCCAACAACTGCCGCATGAGCCCTGGTCACGAATCGCCGGGACGGCGTCTTGATCTCGCCAGTCGAAGGGGGTCGGGAGGGCCAGGCGCTCCTTGAACTCTTTGTATCGCGCGCCGTCCTGCCAGTTGGGCGGCGGCTTCAGCCCGCAGAGCTCGTCGAGGGAACGCCGCGTCGCGTCGCTTTCACCGACGGTGAACGTGTATCCCTTCGCCGCGATCTCAGCCCGAAGGTTGTCGAGATCGGCAGCGGTCAGTTGGGCTCTGACCGAAGCGCTGATAACGAGCGTGACCAGCAGAGCGATTGCCCCGCAAGAGACGAGCACCCGTGTGCACGAAGTCCGACCGTCGCGCCTCATGACCTTGTCCTCACGTTTCCGAGTATTGATCAGCTCACTCGCCCCCAGGTGCTTCCCCTCCGAATCGGCACGTCTTCGACGCGCCACCCCTAGTTATGTATCAGTATATAAGACCGCCGCTTCGGCCACAATTCCAATTCGTCGTCAGTTCGACGGGTTCAAGGGTTCACTCGGGTCAGGGATGTGTTCGCGCACGGACGCTCAGCTGGGCAGTCACTCGAGGTGGCGGGGTCCGTAAAGCACGCTCCGTTGCCTGACGCAGTTGGGCCCGCTAAACTCCCCGGCGATGCCAGCGAGGACAATGGCATGTTCCGTAGCAACCTTTGGTGCTACTTGTGGGATCTAGTCGATGAGGGGATCGAGGCGGCCCTGGACGTCATCCAGGGCCAGCTTGGGGCTACCGGGATCAGCGTCGCCACCAGCTACCACAGCGTCGAGCAGCTCCGCCCACACGCGGAGGTGTCGCCACGGATCTTCCGTTCTGAGGGCGGGCTGAACTTCCAGCCAGACCTAGCGAAGTATTCGAACACACGAATGAAGCCTGTTGTGGCCGCTTGGCTCAGCAAGCGGAACCCGCTCCGACGGCTGGTGAAAGCTTGCGAGAAGCGCGACCTGCGATTGCGCAGTTGGACCGTTTGCTGCCACAGCTCGCTGTTAGTGCGGCGCCATCCCGAGACGGCATGCAAAGACGTCTTCGGACAGGTGAACCCCACGTGGTTATGCCCGGTGAACCCGGATGTGGCCGAGTTCTTGCGAGCTCTGGTAGCGGACCTCTCGCAGAACTACCCGTTCGAGGCGATCGAACTGGAGAGCGCCACGTTCGATCCGGCCCGGCACTATCACGCGCACCGGAAAACGGGTCTGGTGCTGGGCGAGGCGGACCGATTCCTGCTGGGCCTGTGCTTTTGCGAATCGTGTCGGCAGCAGGCGCACGAGGCGGGCGTCGACGTGGCCGCTGTGGCCAGATCGGTTCAGGTTCGTATCGAGAAGCTCTTGGACACCGGCCAGTCCCCGGCAGACCCGCTAGATGACGTGGTGCAGGCTGATGAGTACTTGCGTGCCTTCACGTACTGGCGAACGGAAGCGGTCGAGCGTCTCGTCAGTTCGTTGCGGCTGATGTGTTCGACTCGGCTGGTCATGTACCGGATGGGCGATGCCTTGACCGCTGGTGCTGACTGGAAGAGGTTGGCCTCTGTTGGGCCTGCTGCCTCGAGCGGCTTTCGTATGGGCCCCTCGGGCGCGGAAGGCCGCAGGAGTTCTCCGCTCGATGCTCTGATGGTGCTCTGCTACAGAGCGGACGTGGACAGCGTCGATTCGGCCGTGGCCAAGGCGACGGCGACGACTGGAGCGGCAGAATTGGTCGAGCTGGGATTCGACGCTTCGCCGCCAGCCACTCCGGACGCGCCGACCCTAGTTCGCAACCTGACTCGAGCCGCGGAACTGGGCGTGCGCTCGGTGAACATCTATAACTACGGATTGATCCCGCCGGGCCGATTCAGCTGGGTCAGACAGGCGATCCGTGCCGGGGGCCGGACCGCTCAAGCGTGAGAGCTACGCGGCTGAGGCGTAAACAAAGAACATTTGCTCTGTCGAAGGCGGGCGGAGTCAGCAAGATGCCTCGAAAAGCGCGGGTAGCATCGATCAGCCTGGGGTTCGACTCGTTCAAACCGGAATCGCCCGAAGACAACGTCGCGAAGGTCCTGGGCGTCATCGATCAGGTCGCGCCGTATCGACCTGATCTGATCGTGCTGCCTGAATGCTTCCACGCTGCCGGTCTGTCAAGGCGACCGGCCGACGAGCGGGCCGTCACGCCGGAAGACGGCGTCGTTCAGACGATTGCCGAAAGGGCCCGCGCGATGCGGTCGCTGATCGTCTGTCCGGTGCATGAGGCGCGGGACGGGCGAGTGTACAACACTGCGCTGTGCCTGGATCGCAAGGGCGAGCTTGCCGGTCGGTACGACAAGATCCATCCCACCGAGTGGGAGCTTGAGGACGGGATCACTCCCGGCGAGAAGGCGCAGCACCTGTGGCAGACGCCGCTGGGTCGGATCGGCTGCCAGATCTGCTTCGACGTCAACTGGCCAGAGGGATGGCATCGTTACGCGGAGCAAGGGGCGGATCTGATCGTCTGGCCGTCGGCCTACGCCGGTGGGCGACCACTGGGCGCGATGGCGCTGGCGACGCAATGCTTTGTCGTGAGCGCGACCTGGCCTCGGACGTGCCGGCTTTTCGACGTGACCGGCGACTTGATCGCTGGCGGCGGACGGATGAGTGACTCCATCGTCGCGCAGATCGACCTGGAGCGCACGTTGTTCCATTTCGATTATCAGCAGGAGAAACTCGAGGCCCTTCGCCGTAAGTACGGCTCCGACGTTCACGTGGACGTTTATCACGACGAAGGCTGGTTCGCGTTGCACTCGCTTCGGGATGACCTGACGGTGGCGGCGATCATCCGAGAGTTCGAGCTGCTGCCGCTACGTGACTATCTTCGTCGTGCCTCTGCATCGCAGGACGGCGCTCGCCGACGGTCTTGAGCGCCGCGGCGGCCAAAGACCTGATGGAATCGGCCGCAGGGTATGGGCAGGCGAACGTGGAGGGTGCCAGATGAACGTGTTTGTGATCATGACGGACAGTTGGCGGTACGACCACATCGGTTGCTGCGGCGACCCGATCCAGTCCGACATCAAGACCCCGGGCATCGATACGTTCGTCGCCGAGGCCACGCTTTTTACGAACTGTTACAGCGAAGGACTGCCAACCCTGCCGACGCGCCAGACATTATTCACGGGACGCTACACGTTGCCCTTTCGCGGCTGGCAGCCGCTCGACGTTGCCCCGCCGGTCCTGGCGGAGATCCTGTGGAGCCGGGGGTTCCGAACGGCTCTGATCACCGACACGTATCATCTACACAAGCCCGGGATGCTGTATGAGCGAGGCTTCGACGACGTGTGCTTCATCCGCGGGCAGGAAGAGGACCCGCACGTCATCGAGCCCATCGATGTTGACGTCGATCGGTACTTCAAGGACGACGGCGGCGACAATGAGCGTTGGCGAAATCAGGTCATTCAGTGCTTGCGGAATCGCCACCATTGGAAAGGCCAGGACGATCACTTCATCGCCCAGGTTGTACGAGCCGGCATTGACTGGATCGATCGCCAGCCGAGAAAGGATCGGCTGTTCCTATGGCTGGACTGTTTCGATCCGCACGAAGCCTGGGATCCGACCCCGCCGTTCGATTCGATGTACGGCGAGCCAGCAGTGGACGACAAGACGATTATCCTGCCGATCCCCAGGCCGGTGGAAGGGTATCTCTCGGCGCGGGAGTGCCGGCACATTCAGAATCTCTACGGCGGCATGTGCAGTCTGGCGGACTGGTGGATAGGGGTGTTCCTGAATCGATTGCGAGACATCGGCCTGTTCGAGAATTCGCTGATCGTTTTCCTGACGGATCACGGCGAACCGCTCGGCGACGCCCGATGGGGCCATGGAATCATGCGCAAGTGTCGCCCGTGGCCCTATGAGGAACTAGCACACATTCCACTGATCGTTCGCCATCCTCAGTATGGGCATGGCAAGCGCGTTGAGGGGCTCGTGCAGACGTGCGACGTAACGCCGACCCTGTTGGACTATCTGGGCATCGAATCGCCGCCGACGATGCACGGAAAGACGTTGCTGCCCGTGATTCGAGGCGAGGTGCAGGAGATCCGCGAGCTCGCGGTGAGCGGGTACCACCGCCGGTCGTGGAGTATCCGCACGAACGAATGGACATATCTTCGCTGGCCGGCGCCCGACCAAGCGCCGACTCGCGACGCGCCTGAGCTCTACAACAGGCGGGCAGACCCCTACGAGCAGGTGGATCTGATCCGTGAGTATCCGCAGATTGCCGATGAACTCGATCTAAAGATGCGCCGGTTCGTCGATTCACTGTAGGGCTGGTGCGGGCCGTGTTGTCGCGGACCTGCGCCGGACGACTCGGTGGACGCCGTCTGCGGACAGGATGCCTGCCGGCGTGACACTATTGGGTTCAGGATGAGCATGAGAATGGGAATGACGTGTCTGTGGGCAACTCTTATGATCCCCGCAGTCGGCGGTTGCGGAGGCGCGCCGCTCGCGCCGAACAGCTTCCGGCTTGTGGCGACCCAGCCCGGCGTTCGTTCCGTCTCGCTGCTCCATTTCAAGCTTGGCGGCTACGCCTTCGCCGGGCGGAACGGGGTGGTGCTTCTGAAGGGCGACAAGGCCGTCGTCATGTTCGATTACAAGGGACGCCTCAATCGCTTTGACGTCCTGTTACGTGAGGCAGACGACTTCGCCTTGTACGAGCGGATCGGGCAAAGGCCATTCCGCACCCCGGCCGCCGACGCGATCGTTAGGCCGGTCGGGGTGTGCATCGACCGGGAAAACGGGCACGTGCGCGGCTCCGTGGACGTGTTCGTGTCGCGCAGCGAGCGACGAGAGGTCGATACCGCCTTCGAGCGCTTTCCGGACGTGCTGCGCGTCGTCGGCTTCTTTCTTGTCCCGGAGGAGCAACGGGCGCCCGGCGGCGTGATGCGAGCCAGCTCATTCCTTGAGCCGGAAGACTTGTCGACCACGTCGCCTCAGGTCCCGGCCGGGCTGTACGAAGCCGACTTTAGGGAGCTGTTCGACGAGCTGGGTGGTGCGCTTCAGCCGCTGCCTTTGATGGATGTGCAAATGCTTGTGCCCACGCACTGGGCGCAGCGGTTCGTCCGGCGCTGGAGTCGGTAGCAAACGCCCGAGGCGCTAGCGGGCATTGAATGCGAACGCACGCCGGAGCTTTCGTAAGCGCGGGTTACCGTCGGGAACGAATCGGAATCGCTTGGCATCTTTGGGGGCTTGAATGCGCGCCATCCGCTGCCACCCGCGGTTCATCCCGTGGATGAAGGCGGCGGCGGTCAGGCTGCGGGTACTGAGCAGCGTCTTGATCGTGCGCTTCCAGACCCAGGGCAGTGTGGCCGCCGCGTGACGCAGCTCGTACATCGTTTCATCGAGTCTCTGCGCCGTCATCTTGCGGGGGTGGTACACCGTCTCAGCGAACGTGTATCGCTCCCAGTCGGCAGGGTAGTCGGTGGCGAAGATGCGCCCCTGGCGCATGAATCGGTCGTACATTCTTGTGCCGGGCAAGGGCGTCAGATTGGTGAATTGAATGGTGTCAATGCCGACCTGAACGGCGCGCAGCGCCGTATCCGCAACCGTATTCTCGTCGTCCTGATCCGCGCCGATGATGAACGCGCCGAAGACGCTGAGGCCGGCCCGGTGGAACCGGCGAATCAACTGCTCGTAGCGGCCCAGACAATTGCGGCTGAGTTTCTTGTGGTACCCGGCGAGGCTCTCGCGATTGAACGTCTCGAAGCCGATGAACATCCCCCGACAGCCCGCCTCATACGCGAGCTGGAGTGCCTCCGCGTCGTCGCCCACGTTGACGGTGGTCTGACTGAACCACAGCCGCTTCTTGCCGTGCTCGATGATCTCGCGCAGCAACCGTTTGGACCAATCCGCCTGCTTCTTGCTGATGCCGAAGAAGTTGTCATCGACGATAAAGACGAACGGACGGTTGATCTGGTTCCATTCGTCGATGAAGTCGCCGATGTCGCGATGGCGAATGCGCGGGCCGTTGAACTGTGTGACGCTGCAGAACTCGCACCCGACGGGACACCCGCGCGCGGCCTGGATGCAGGCTACGTCGTACCGGCCATTGATCGGCTGAGCCTGCTGGTCGGCACGGCCGAAACCTTTCTCGAGGTCTGCGAACTCACCTTGGTAAAACTTTTCGAGCCGGCCTCGAGCGGCGTCCTCGACAATCGTTGGCCAGATCAAGTCCGACTCGCCGATGGCCACGGCGTCGAAGTGCTCGGCGGCCTCGTCAGGGCACGCCCATGCGTGCGGGCCGCCCATCACGCAGGCAATGCCCTCCTTACGGCACTGATCGGCGATCTCGTACGCCCGCGTGGCCCCGCTGGTGTAGGCTGTAACCGCTGCCAGGTCGAACCGGCCACGCCGAATCTGGCGGCCGGTGGTCTGGTCCCCGAAGATCTCGTCGATCAGCTCGACGCTGTGACCCGGCGGAGTTAGACGCGCCAGCACCTGCAACCCTAGATGGGGAATGTAGCTGCCGATGGTGTGATAGCCTTGCGTTCGGCGCGCGACGGGATTGATCAAAGCGATTTGCATTGGCAAGCTGCTTTCTGTGACAGTGTCAGGCCCAGGCTCTTGGTTTCGCTCCTACCGTCAAGGTTGCCCGTCGAACGCCAACAGCGCTAACCGGCCAGGGAGCGCCTCATCTCACGTCAAGACACCGAAGTTGACACAGACGGATGGGGGAGGAATTGCCCAAGGCTGGTGCGAGACGCGCAAGCAGCCGCTCGATGATCCGCCTACTGTGTGACGATCAGTGAACCGCACCTTGACACGTGCGCGATAGTACGCTTACTGGAGCAGACGGTCAAAGCAAAAAGCAGCCGGCATCAGTCATTGCAGCGTACGACGGTCGGACCAAGCGCAAGAGCGGGAACCCGCATGCCCGAATAAGCACGCGGGTTCCCTGAATCTGTTAAGGCTGCCGCAAGGCAGCTGCGTCGGCTACCTTACGGCAGCCCACCTATGCTATACGACACTGGATCACCTCCTTTCGTACGGGGCCTTCCCGAGCCATCGCCGGCAGCAGTGTCCGCGCCGACGATGTCGCCGGGCTTTGCCCTCCCGCGGGTCGCCACCCACGAGCACACTGACCGATCCAGCAAGGCTGGATCGCTCAGCCGGCGCCCTGAACGGCCGAGTCACGCCGCTAGCGCGACCGGACGGTTGGGCTGATTCCGGCGTAGATACTCTACGCGGGCTCCCGCCGAGCTGTCAATCTCGACCCTTCACGATCGCCCGGCACTACCGGGCGCCCGGACGTGCTTAGACAGAGTGGTTGACCCAACGCGTTCGCACAGGTGAGGATGGGAGGGCACTAGAAGCTTATCGGGCCAACAACGAGTCTCGGCTCACGAGAGCCCAGCCGCCGGATTTGACCGGTCCCGGCGACGCTTGGTTTCCCGTATAATCGTTTGCAGGCGCTTGACCGAGGAGGCACTGGGCGACGCAGGATCGGGGGATGCAGGTCAGGAGAGGAAATGTCGGCATCTACATCGGATCTCAAGGGCCGGATGGCGGCGTATCTCGTTTCAGTGGTAACGTTTACGATCGGCCCGTCGCCGGCGTCTGCTGCGACGATCTCCGACGTCGGCTCGTGGTCCAGCAGCGGCCAGGACGTGACGTTCAACATCGTTGACGGCTCGCGACTGCGGGTCACCGTTCTGGCTGCCGATCTGATCCGCGTTCGGTTCGCCCCGGGCGGCGTGTTCGTGGCGAACATTTCACGAGCGGTGGTCAAGGACGATTGGCCCGCGACGTCCTTCACCACCGGCGAGGACGCGTCGAAGGTGACGATCTCCACCGCGGAGTTGAATATCGAAGTGCAGAAGACCCCCTGTGTGGTCGTCTGCCGCGACAGCTCCAACAATCTGATCGTCACGGACGATCCGGCGCGACGGATTCAGTGGGGGTCGGGCTACACACGGGTCTATAAGACGACCCAGCCGGGGGAGGACTATCTTGGACTCGGCTGGCGGCCCAGTGGGGGCCTACGTCGCAACGGAACGCGGTTCGTCATGAAGAACTGGCCGACCTACTCCGATCCGACGCTCTTTTACGGTGGCATTCCGATTTGGCATGGGCTCCGGAGCGGCAAAGACTACGCGATCTTCTTCGACGACACCTCATGGGGTGAGATCAATGTCGGCCAGGAAAGCAGCAGCTACATGTCATTCGAGAACCTGGGCGGCCAGGTGGACTACTACTTCTTCTACGGCCCGGCGATGTCCAAGGTCCTGGACCGCTACACGGAGCTCACCGGCCGACCGTTCCTGCCGCCGAAGTGGGCGTGTGGTTATCAGCAGTCTCGCTGGAGTTACACGCCGCAGGCCGAAGTGCTCAGCATCGCCAACGAGTTCCGCACGCGACAGATACCATGCGACGTGATCTACCTGGACGTGGACTACATGGACCCGGGCAAGCAGCTTACCTTCAATCCGAGCACTTTCCCGGATCCTGCTGGAATGTGCGCGACGCTGCATGCTCAGGGCTTCCGCACGATTGCAAACATCGAGCCTTGGGAAATGGAGGGCACCGCGAGGTGGAACTACGGCGACTCTCACGGCTACTTCTTGAAGGACAACGGATCAAGCTATACCGGCTGGTATGACTACGCCTTTTTTGTCATGGGGGCGCCGACCGGATGGGGCTCGTGGGTGGACTATACAAGCCCAGCGGCCCGGACCTGGTACGAAGGTGAGCACACGGCGTTTCTGAACTACGGAATTGACGGCATCTGGAACGACAAGAACGAACCGGACGAGTTGGGCAACGGTTGGCCGGACAGTATTACCTACGACGTGGAGGGCAGCCCCACCTCACACGACAAGACCAGCACCCAGTACTGCCTGTTCCAGATGGATTTCTCCTACAACGTCCTGAAGAACCACTATCCGACCAAGCGCCCCTTTACGCTGAGCCGCGGAGCCTATGCTGGCATTCAGCGGAGCTCAGCCGTCTGGTCGGGCGACAACATCAGCATATGGGACCACGCGCAGCTTAACATTCCCATGGGTCTTTCGATGTCGATATCCGGCCAGCCGCACAACGGCCATGACATCGGAGGATTCTTCAATGATCCTCCCGGCTCCGAAAACCCGATCTCCGGGGAGCTCTACGCGCGATGGATGCAGTGGGGAGTCTTCAGCGCGTTCTGTCGCCAACACCACTACGGATACGGCAATCACGGCAACTGCCCCTACGTGGAGCCGTGGGAGTTTGGTGCGACGGTGGAGAACATCTGCCGCGAGTTCATCGAGCTGCGGTATCGATTGATGCCGTACCTGTACAGCGTCTTCTACGAGGCCCACACGACGGGGGCGCCGATTCATCGGCCGACTGTTTACGACTTCCAGAATGACCCGGCCACGGTCACGCAAGATCACGACTTCATGTTCGGTCCGTTCATGCTGATCAGCCCGGTGTACACGGAAGGCGTTACGACGCGATCGGTGTACCTGCCGGCGAGCGCTACCTGGATCGACTGGTGGGACGACACGGTTCGGAGCGGGGGGGCAACCTATGCGGTGTCGGCCCCGTTCGAGCG
>CAYGAN010000130.1:11736-12982 GCA_964347585.1 uncultured Planctomycetales bacterium
GCCAGAAGGTGGTGGCCGAGATCGACTCGCTGACGCTCCTGATGAACTGCGTCCACGCCGACATGGGCGCCACCATCAAGCCGATGGGCGCGGTCATGCAGTATGGCGACGAACTGCCCGTCACCGAGCTGACGTTGAGGATGTATCCGAGCGGCGAGCAGACCATCTTCACGCTGTTCGAGGACGACGGCATCAGCTGGGCTTACCAGTCCGGCAGTTACGCCCAGACGACGTACACGGCGATCGTCGTGGACGAAGAGCTGACGCTCGACATCGCCGCGCGCGTGGGCAGCTATGTGCCCACTGCGCGAACGTATCTGCTCCAGATCCGCACCTGGTCGCACGACGACTCGGTGGTGCAGGTTGACGGCAGCCCGCTGACGCAATACGCCACCAAGCCCGAGTTCGATGCCGCCCCCTCCGGATACTACTACGACCCAGTCGCGGACATCATGTACGCGCGATTCGCCGATTCGGGTGATCACATGGTCGTTACAGTCGGGCCGGCCGCGCCGGTGCTTGTGCGACCCGAAGAAGGCACGCTGATATTCCAAGACGGTCGAGAGTACCCCGATCAGACCACGTACGCCGGTACCTGCGACGCGCACATCATTCAGAATCGCTCGCTCTACAACGCCGGTGGCCACGAGGTGCTCGAAGCGGCGCGCGACGACGGCGGCGATGCTACGCATGACCGCAGCGTTGTCATTAAGTTCACCGAGCTGGACACGAGTTGGGAGGCGGGCAAGGTCCTCCAGCAGGCGAGCCTGACGCTGGAGTACTTCGACTCGCGCAACGATCCGGGTGGCGTCGCCAAGATGCTCTATATCCACAAGCTGCTTCATGACTGGGGTGAAGGCGCCAAGACGGGCATTGACGGCGAGTGGGCGGGCGCCAACGAAGTCTGCTGGACGAAACCCTACGGTGCCACGAATGGGGACAATCCCAACTGGAACGGCACACTCGGCGAAGCGTACGCCGATCCGGTCGCCCTCGACAGCGCCACGCTGACTTCTGGCGCCTACGGTGCGGTCAGCTTCGACGTGACCCCAGCCGTTCAGGAGCATCTGGCCAATCCCAGCCTGAACTTCGGCTTCGTGATTCGCGAAGAAGAAGGCAGCGAGAGCACCGAGGACGGCACCCGCCAGTTCCACTCGCGCGAGGCGGCGACAATCTTGCTTCGTCCCTCGCTGACGCTGACGTTCGTGGATCAGCCGCCGCCGGTCAACATCGAGTCGGTACAGAC
>CAYGAN010000131.1:0-213 GCA_964347585.1 uncultured Planctomycetales bacterium
GACGCTGCCCATTTCGTTGGCGTACCAGACAAGCATCCGACCTTGGTACAGATGGACAAGGGGGTACAAGGGCGAGTCTTGACGGATGCCGAAATCGTAGTCTTCGCCATGTCGAACGACTCGTGCGAAGTAAGGCAGGTTCCTGCCGTCAAGCCACTTGGCGATCTCCGCGATCAGCCGATCTGCATCATCCTTCAGGGCTTTGTCTAAACG
>CAYGAN010000131.1:223-12944 GCA_964347585.1 uncultured Planctomycetales bacterium
CCGGCCGGCTTTCCGCTGGGCCATCGTCGAGCCTATAGACCCGAAACTTGTCGATCTTCATATGGTTGCTGACGGTGCGAAAGCCGAACCAGCCTTCGTGATAGGGCTCCGAATCGCAAACATCGAAGACGATCTCACCGTTGCAGAGGTATTGGACGGTGCTTCCATCTACAACCAGTTGCACCCTCATCCTCGCATTTGGTTGGAGCAGATACTTCCGGTCCCCAAGGTCATGTTCGGGCAGCAGGGGCCGCTCGCCGGTTCCCGGATACCTGCGGAATCGGGTTGTCTTGTTCGCGTTTCCGCCCTGCCCCACGTAGTACAGACGCAGGCCGTGGTACTTAGGGAACTTCCCCCCACGCTTGGAGCTGCTCACGAAGATATCGTCCGGGCGGGCTGGGTCGATCGCCATCCAGAAGCAATTCGCGTCACGGACGTGATCGTTCGGGCCGCCTCTGCTGATGATGACCGCGTCGTACTCGATCGCCAGCGGCGCGTGCAGCTTCTGCCGAAACCAGACCGTGCACCCTCCGACGTCGTCGATCTCCAGACAGCCGTCATGGATACGTGTCGTTCCTCCCTCAGCTTGCTCCACGATCCATTGCGAGAGGTCCCCGTCGAAGTTGTCTTCGTGCAGAACGCGATTGATGCGATCCACGAACGATCGGGCCTGGGCACCGGCCCGAGCGGTGCGCACCTCAGCCTTAGCCGGCAGAGCGCTTTGGAAAAGCAGCGACAGTGCCAAGACAGCCGTTAATCGGACCCGCCAATTCCTCATGACTGCGCCCGCCCGCATGCTGAACCGTCTTACCGAACCCGTTCGCTGTTAACGCCCAGCATAGTGTCCATAGGCGTGCCCGGCAATCGCCTGGGTCATCTTGTTCCTGCGATGGGCACGGCATCTTGCCCCGCTCTTCCCGCTTGCGGAGGGCCAGCATGACACGATACCGACGGATGAATGAGCACATCAACACCCTGACTACCGCCGAGCTGTGGTGGCGCTCGCAAGTCAAGAGGGAATGAACGTTGAGAGGCCCAGTAGAGGAGTTGCTAAAGTCGTTCTCCGACGGCAAGTCTCCTCATTTCGAAATCCGGAATCAGAAGTGAAAGGGGCTTGGTGAGGGTCGCTGTGATCATCTTTTCCGATCGGCTCCTCTGTGCTGTGCGTGATACGACCTGACCCAATGGGTCGATGATCAGCGCTCCACTGCCAAAGCGAGTGACGCCGGCGGGGTATCTGGCGTCACCGGCCGAGTTGTTGATGAGGACGTACGAGCGGGAATGGACAGCGCGTGGAACGAAATACACCGTCTTGCCTCGGGTCCACTCCTCCGCATTTCTGCCCAGGCCGAGGCTATTTCCATGTGGATGGTGGATGACGTCGACGCCAGCTCTTCGCAAGGCATCGATGGTGTCATGATGTCGGCCATCGGCGCAGATACTCACGCCAAGTCGGAAGCCGTCAACAGAGAACGTGGGGAAACCTCTTCCAGGCGAGAAGCCACACGCTTGCTCAGCTGGCGTCGGGTGGTGCTTACGGTACTTGCCGAGACAACCCCTCGGGCTCACCACGACTTGAGTGATGTAGTACCTGCCTCTCGCCTTTTCGGCCATTCCGATAGAAAGATAGACGCGATGCAAGGCAGCGATCTTAGCCAGCGCCCTCGTGGCGGGGCCAGGCACCTTCTGAGCAACGTCGAGGATCCGTCGGTCGCTGGTGTAGCTGGTCAGAGCCAGCTCCGGAAAGCAGATCAATCTAGCCCCCCGGGCTGCAGCTCTGCGGACAAGCGAAGCAGAATGCTTCAGATTTGCATCAATGTCACAAAAACGACTTTGCGATGATATGACCGCAACAGTTAGCTTGGCCATGCCTTCCTCCTCGACATGTCGATCTGCCAGGACCCGGGTACGGGTAAACGGTATCGACGTCGAACGTGTTGATGCCTGCAGCGTCTCGATCTGGCGGATCCCCTCCGCTTAAGGAGTCCGGAGCTGCAGACCCCGGGTCCTCCGGCTGTCTTCTATCGTCCTGGCTTGGCCGCAGAAGTCCGGCTGGCCGGGTACCAAAGCACCCTAATCATCTGTTTTTCGAGAGCCCGCGCACACCGAAGTGCTCGCCCCAGGGATTAGCATCCGGCATGCCGGAGCGATCGATGAGATCCGCCAGCCTGTTCCTGTACGCATAGAGCTGTTTCGGATCGCGCGAGAACTCCGCCATTGTCTTGACGAGCGACTCGGGTACCGGCAGCGCCGCCTTGGCTTCGGCCAGCCATTGCTTCCGGTGGCCGGCGAGCGCGTCTTTTCTTGCCTCGTACTGACGGATGATCTCTTCGAGGATGCACGCATAAGCGAAATCCTCCATCCCGTCACGGTAGTTCTCCAGCCGGATCGTCGGGACAGGTTTTCCGCCGGGACCACAGCAGAACAGTGACCCGTCGCCGTGGTAGGTGGTCCAGCTCACCGGGTTCCACGCCGTGAACGGCCCTTTCTCGATCCCGCGATTCTGGTTCCAGATGGTCAGCGCGTAGTACAGGAACCCGTCCGGGTGGTACTTGGCGGTCATGGCCCCCATGAGCAGGCGGGCATCGATGGCGGCATATTCCACGAACCAATTCGCATACGGATTGTGCGGGCCGCAGCAGATGTACCACCAGACCTTCTTGCCCCCGTCGCGGGCCCTGGCAGCCCGGTCCACGTCAAATCTGGGGGTGAGCGGACACCAGGCGTCAATGGTCTTGACCACGGAATCCAAGCCGTAGCTGTCATCGTAGCTGGTGGTCATCAGAAGGATCTCGGGAAATGCTTTGCGTAGAGCCTGAGCAGATCTCTCTAAGAGCACGAACTGTTCCTTGGGACGCTCGTCGAACCCGTAGATGTAGGCGTGATCGAGCAGGCCGAGCTCCTTGGCCTTCTGGTAGGCCGGCCGGATCCGTTCGAGCGTCTCCGCGATCGCTTCCTCGAAGCCCTCTTCCTTCGTGCCGGCGTTGAACACGTTGCCAAGGTTGTAGGCGACCAAACGTCCCCGGTCGTGCAGGCGCTTTACGATCTCGTAGTCCGGCGTGCCAAGTCGGTAGAGACTGTCGTAGTCGATGTAATAGTCCGCCAGGAAATTGGCGTAACTGAATTTGGCCTTCTGCCAGCTGCCTTTGCCGCCCACTTGCTTGATCGGCTCGAAGAAGGTGATAGCGGTTGGCAGTGGCGTGTGGTCCGGAAGTGCGAAGGAACGCACTTTGACCGTCAGCCCGAAGGTGAGTGGCTTAAGGCCCTGGGCACAAACCTGAATCTTGCCGGCATACGTTCCCGGTGGCTGCGTCTTGGGCGTCCGTAGTCGGATCCAGAACGTCTGCAGGTCGCCGGGGGCGATGTCCACCGGCCCGAGGAAGTCCAGAATCGGGTCCGGCCACCAGCCGACGTACGAGACCGCGTACGGCGGACGATTCCTCGTCTCCACGTAGCCGACGACGTCGCAGTCGATGTTCCTGGCTTGCAAGACCTTACCCTCATCCGGTCTCAGATCATTTACACGGACAGAGACCTTGCGCAGCGCTGCCTTCAGGGGCAATACCGCGATCTGAAACGATTCTTTCTCGTTCCGCGCCAGGCTGATTTCGACGTGCTTGGCCACGGTCAGCTCGAAGGGCATGTTGCGGGGAAGGATCTTTTCCATCGAAGTGGCAAAGCCGACCACCACGTCCTGCGCCGGCATGCCGAGCTGGGCCCAGGCCTTGTGGAAACGTTGCAGACAGACCACCCGCTCTGCCTCGCGAGGCAGATGAGCAAGTTCGTCCTTGATCTCGTCCAGTCTGGCCAGCGTCGGCGAGCCCGATCGGAGTTCGTTGCCGATGGCCTTAAGGTGTTCGCTGACCTTGGAGAACTCCGCGTTGGTTAGCCGCCGCAATTCGGGCGTGTCTTGAGACTTGATCGCTGTGTGCTTAGACGCCTCGATAAGCCGCTCGAGTGTGCCGAAATCAGTGAGTAGAAGATGGGCGACCTGTCTGGCGAATCCTGACGGCGGGTCGGGAATCATTTCGCCCGGCTTGAGCAAGACGATGTTGTCGAAATGCAGACGCAAGTCAGTTGCGGGTCGTTGACTGAAGAAGTGCAGGATCGCAATGTCTGACCGGTCCACGGTGTTCGGGAACTTCGATAAGGGCACCACGGAACGCCTGAAGCCGCTGGCCGGCAGATCAAACTGGAAGCTCAGACCCTTGCGAAACGGAGTTTTGCTGTCGGAGATGAACAGCGAGAACGAGCATCGCTCGCTGTTCGGGTTGGTCACGTCGATTGCAAGCCGGTCATGCGCGCGCCAGTCGGTTACGGGCGGCCTCGCTTCGAACGCCGGCCACTGTTCCATGCTCTTCTTCCAGGCCGGGGTCGTGAACACCATCGACGACCGGCCGGAGGTGGCAAAGCGCGGCGAGCGGGCCAGTTTGTCTTGCTTTGCCGTGCGAATCCGCCACACGCCGATCTCGGCATCATCCTCAAAATCAAACACCATCACGGCGGCTCGCGCCGACACGACGCTCACCATCGGCAGAACGCTCAGACAAGCACAACACGTTTTCATGTGGGCCTCCTTGTGTGTCAAGCGACGGGCTTTGAACAAGGAACCGGGGACCAGCCAAGTGATCGCTGGTTCCTGAGCATAGCTGTAGTCACACGCGGCTGTCAGGCTGACATTGAACATTTCTCAGATAAACTCTGTCTAGCGGCATCATCCGGCCTGATCGGACGGCATTGTACCAAGGCGGCTTCGGCATCGAGGCCCATTCATGAAAGCCGCAGCTGCGGAGTAGCCATAACGCCAAGGCTGAACAAGACAGCGTGTGACGGAGTGAGAAAGAGCTTCCGATGCTTTGAGCAAGCCACTGTTCGAAGCTGTCGAAGATGACGGCAGGCGCTCGCAGGCCCGTTGTGCGGTCAGTCACTTCCGCCCGTCGCGGAGCCGACACCAACGCTTGTGCGCATCGGTTCAGCTGGCAAGGGCCCGAACGGACCGGGTGCAGTCTTCTCACCGCTTAGCGCCCTTGCCCAGAAGTCGCATGTGATCCCATCGACCCGGGGGCATTGCGGGACCTCGCTGCTGACGCGCCACGTCAGTTCCATGGTGGTTCGGTCGAACGAGGCCTCGATACTGGCCGTCACGCTATGCTCATCCCAGCCGTGCTTCTTGCGCCACGAGGCCAAGTCGAAAGGCTCTCTGCTTCCAGCGAAAACGTTGTAGTCGCAGACGTTCTCCGGGTCGGAGATCAACAGCATGGAACCGTTATCTACGAAGATGTTATTGACGATCTTGTTTCGTTTCGCGGTTGAGACTCGGCCGCCCACTTTGCGCCCTTTGCAGATTTGCATGCGGACAGCTGCTCCGGTGCTCTTGGCAACGAAGTTGTGGGCGATGATGAGTTCGTCGCAATCGTGCTGGTAGATTCCGTTGCCCTGTGCGGCCCAGACGAAGTTGCGATCAACCATGTTGGGCTTCTGGGACGCCTCCATGAAGATCCCGCCGGACGAGGCCTGGGCGTTGATAACCACGTTTCGCGTGCAGCGCGAGTTTACGTTGGCGTAGTCCATCCAGATCCCGGGCGCCTCGACCGTGTCTGTGATCAGATTCCCCCGGACGAGCGTGCCCACGGTGCAGTGCACTTTGATGCCGCCCGTCTCGTAGATGCGCAACGCCCGTTGCCAACCGCAGCGGCGAATGGTGTTGTCCTCGATCAAGGTGTGTTCGATGCGTTTGCCCTCGATGCCGCCGATGCCGCAGTCCATCACAGTGTTGCGCCGGACGATGTGTTGACCGCCCTCGGCCAGCTTCGGGCCGGAAGTGTCGAACTGGTCGCCGATGTCCATGCCAAGCGAATTGCAGTGCCGGACGACGTTGTCTTCGATAATCCAGTGGTGGCCCCGTTGCGTGGAGAGCGCACCCTGTTGGGGCCTGGGGAACCCGTTTCCTGAGTGCTCGATAGTGAATCCCTTCACGCGGATGTAACCTAGGCCGAAGACTTCCGGCGCGAAGATGAAGCCCTGCGTAGTGACCTCGAAAGTCGCGTCGTTCGGGTTCTGCTTGTCAAAGGGATGAACGTGCACGGTCAGGCCATCGTGCGCGACCCAGTAGGAGCCATCGGCCTTCGCGAGGTCGTCGTGCGCCGCAACCTGCTTGAGGCGCCTACCACCTTGGAAGATCAGTCCGCGCCGCAGGGCGTTAGGGGGCTTTCCCTTCGTGCTGACTGCCCAAGGCATGCATTTGTCGATCTGCTCGTCGGTCAAGTTAAGCTGCTTGAAAGGATTCTCCTCGGTGAACAAGCCCTCGGGCAGCGTGGTCATCCATAGCCTAGCCGGACCCGCCTTGGCGTCTTGGCCGGAAAGAACCCACTTCGTTTTCAGAATCCGAGACCCCTTGATGACAACTTGTGCGCCGGGAGCGGGCTCGTAGCTGATCATCCGATCAGGGCCCGCGCCCCCGCGAGCCGGTTTGACCCGTTCCCGGTACGTCCCGGAGGCAACCACCACGCGATCGCCTGGCTGCAGCGCCTTGGCCGCACGATTGATCGTCAGGAACGGTAGTGCTTTGTTGCCGGGATTATCGTCAGAGGCCTTGGGGTGCGCTTGGTCCACGCAATACGTCCGCGAGAACTTCAGGGGCACTTCCCAGGTCTTGAACTCCTGGCCGCCGGGGAGATAGACAGGCGGATTCAGGGAAGTTTTCTCCGCTGCTGACCGGTTCCAGGCCGTCAGTACCGTGAGCCAGAGAGTAAGGAAGGTCATTCGGAAGCTCCTCCGCATCATCATTGTTACGCCACATTATCCGCTTTTCCGTTCCGATTCAAAGAGATCGTCCGCCAGGGGGTAAACGCACGGGAGGATTTCGGCGACAAGTCCGTAGCTGGCAGCGGTCGCGCCAAGCACGAGCATCTCGATGTGCAGCGCGGAGTCCCCGGAAAAGGCGGGAGCCATTGAGCCGTGCACTTCGAAGAGCCGACGCTGCTGTCTGGAAGGAAAGCAGTGCTCCAGCCCCTTGGCCCGATCCGCGTCCTGTCAAATCCCGTGCTCTCGCGACGATCAAGGTGCGCGAGGAGACCTTGACACTAAACGAAGTTGTCCGGAACGCCCGGCTCCTACTCTACAAATACTGGCGTGCCGTAAGGTATGGAAGGCTTGACCATGGTAGCGCCCTCAATCGAGGTGATTACCCAGCCAGTTCTCTTCTGCAACAGGAGCATACGCTGGCGTTCATTGCGGTCGGTGAAGACGATCTCTACGTTGAGTGCTACCAGCCCCGGCGGGGCGTTGCCGCTGCGTGTTACGGCAAGCCCTTTGATGCCATGGCTCGACCGCTCAAGGCTCCTGCGGAACGCTTGGGCACCGAGTTGCGCTCTTGTGTGTTCGAGCGACTCGCGGAGTTCCCCGTCCACCAGTCGCAGGTAGGCATCGTCGTCGCCGTTGCCGGCCGCGTCGAAAAAGGCTGAGACGGCATCTTCGGGTGTTCCCGGCAAGCTGCCACGACTGCGAAGCACAAAGGCCAGCGCGACGAGCCCCAGCACCACGACGAGCTGCAGCGCCCGCTTCTTCACTGCCCGATACCTCGCTGCTCTGTCTCGATCAGTCCCAGGTCGAGGTTCTCGTTCGCGTCACCGTCGAGAACAATCTTCTTGAGCCGCGGGAGCACTTCCTCCATCGCCTCGAGGATGAATCGCTTGGCGGTCAACTCGCGGTCTTCCGAAAGCTGGTTCACGATCGTCTTGAAACTCTCAGCATTGCCCTGTGCCTTTCGGATGACTTCAGTGCTAAAAGCCTCTGCCTCGAGCAGCATGCGCTGCGTTTCGCCACGAGCCTGTGGTACGAGTCGGTTGGCGTAGCCTTGCGCCTCGTTAATGGCACGTTGACGGTCCTCGCGCGCACTGGTGACGTCACGAAATGCACTGGCCACCTCCTGCGGCGGCGCCACACCCTCCAGCGAAACAGAGGTAATGTGGATCCCTGCCTGATAACGGTCCAAAGCTGCCTGACTTGCCTGTATCACTCCGTTCTGGATGGCGATTCGCTGCACGGTCAGGACGTCATCCACGTTCATTGATGCGATGACTGACGAGAGCGCTGACGCAACGACGTTTTCGACCAACGTTGGGACGTTGGTGACATTGAACAAGTAGGCGTTGGCGTCGGAGATTCGGTATTGAACGATTGCCGAAATCAGGATGAGGTTGCGGTCCCCGCTGAGTCCCTCCGCCAGCCGCGGCTCGGCCCGTCGGCCTAGAGCACGGTCTGCAAGGCCGATGCCCACTCCGACGCGCTTGAGTTCCAGCATTCTCAGCCGGCTCACTTTGTCGATTCCGTAGGGGAAGCCGAAATGCAATCCCGGTCCGCTGAGCCCTGGAACGGCTCTGCCGCAACGGCGAACTACGGCCTGCTCGTTCGGCTGGACCGAGTAGAATCCCGTTGCGAAGTAGGCCAGGGCCAGCCAAGCCAGCAAGACTATCCAGTACCATCGCTGCAGAGGCTGGCTGTGCCCTCGATACTCGCGGTGTGGTATTGGACGATCGTGACGGTGCATAGTGTTGGCCCGGTTAGTCGGGCTTCGGCTGTTTGTTGAGCGTCGAGCCGCGGGTCAGGTATTTCAGGAGCTCAGAGTCGGCCGAAAGCAGGATCGTCGTCTTGTCGTCAAGGAATTTCTTGTAGGCCTCCAGGGTTCGCAGAAGCTCATAAAAGGCAGGATCTTGCCGGTGAGCTTCGGCGTAGATCCGAATTGCCTCAGCTTCGGCTTCGCCACGGGTTTTCTCTGCCTCGGCGTATGCCTCCGCCAGCATGATGGTCCGCTGTTTGTCAGCGGCAGCGCGAATCTTAAGCGCCTCTTCCGCACCTTCCGCTCGATACCGTCGCGCCATCCGGCCCCGTTCCGCGCGCATCCGCTGAAACACACTCTCGCGTACCTGCGCGGGCAAACTAATCCGCTTTAGGCGCACATCCACAATCTCGATCCCGTAAGTTGACTGGGACCGGTCCGCGCACTTGCCGGCCACACTGTCCACCAGTTCGTCCAGACGATGTGCCTGCGGATCGGTAGAGACCAGTGCCTCCAGCGGGTTGCGTCCCACCTCGGCTGCCAGTTCCGACCAAACGATGTCGTGTATGCGTGCTTCCGCACCTGCAGAATCGTTTACCGTTTTCAGGAACTGCTGAGGGTCACTGACCTTCCAACACACGAACGCATCAAGGTCCACGTTCTTCTTCTCGGTCGTCAGGAACTCCGAAGGCATGGGATCGTAGATCTGCAGCCGCCGATCGATTCGGATGGTTGACTGGTAGGGCACCTTAAAGTAAAGCCCTGCCTTGTCGAGCGTGCGGGTGGGCCGACCGAACTGTGTGACGATCACGACCTCCGTCTCGTCAACGAAAAAGATGCTGCGGACAGCGAGGACTACGGCGACCACCACCGTAAGGATCACCCATTTGTATCTCATGGTCCTTTGTCTTCTCCTCTGCCAGCCTCTTCCGAGAGCTGGTCGCGCACCGTTTCGGCGCCGTAATTCCAGGGTCCTTCCGGCCCGAGAAACAGCCGCCGCCGACCACCGTTCGGCGCACGATCGAGAATGACCTTGCGCCGGCCTGCTAGGGACTGCTCAACTGTCTGAAGGTACAGCCGCAGGCGCGTTAGTGAGGGCGCCACGCTGTTTGCGCTGGCGATCTTCACGAAGCGCTCAGCGCCGCCTTGGGCTTTCTGCGTGCGATCACGCTGCGACGCTTGGGCCGCCAGTACTTTTTCCTTCGCTTGCCCGCGGGCCAGGGCTTCTGTCTCGTACTGGTAGGCCTCTGCATCGTTGATCTGAGCCTCTTTTTCTTCGTAAGCACTGGCCACTTCTCGGAACGCCGGAACAACCGGCAGCGGCGGGTGCACGTCTGCCAGGCACCCGCATGCGACCGAGAAACCCGTCTCGTATTGCAGCAGCGCGTTCTTTACCCGTTCTCGGATGGCGCTTTCCAGCTCGGCGCGCCGAGAACCGAGCACAGCCTCGATCGGTCGGCGCGACATCTCTGCGCGGAGGCTCGCCTCGGCCACGCCGCGCACCAGGACATCCCACTTGCTCGCCCCGTCAGACAATGACTCGCCGATCTTGAAGAGCGCAGCCAGCGGATCGTCCACTCGGTACTGTACGATCAGGTTTACGTCCACCAAGTTCTCGTCCCCCACAAACACGTCGGCTTCACCTTCCTGGCGCTGGGTACGTCCGCCTCGGTGTTGTATGTTCCACTCGTAGGCAGGCGGCTCGGACAACGGGCCCGGAACGGTGCGGAAGCCGACCTGTACGCGTCGTACCTGGCTGCGTCTCACCGTACGGTGCCGGCCGAAGGGATAGGGAAGTCGGTAGTGCAATCCGGGTGGCTCAACGGCACCCACGAGTCTTCCGAAGTGTTGTACCACCCCCACCTCGCCCAGCGAGACAACATGTAGCCCGCTGAGGACATAGGCTGCCAAGCCGACCACGACGCCGGTCACTGTTGCCAGCCGCCATCGCTGCTGGGTCGTGCTCCACAGGCGCTCGCATCGAGATCGACACCGATCCACGTCGATCAGCAAGCGCATCGAGTTGAGCACAACGGTGAGCGAACTGATTTGGTGCAACACCGCCGCCGCGACGGGAGAGATCCAACCAAGTGACGCAACCGCCACCGCCAGGATATTGAAAGCGACGGCGAACCCCAGGATGTTCTGCCATACGATTCGCAGAGCCGCGCGGCCGCACGCGATCGCGTCGGCCAGCTTTGTCAGCTCGTCGCCCACAATAACTACATCGGCCGAGGCAATCGCCACGTCTGTGCCGATATGAGCCATCGCCGCGCCGACGTCGGCTGCGACCAGCGAAGGTGCGTCGTTGATCCCATCTCCGATCATCGCCACCGGCGCGGCGTCGCGCTGCATCCGGCGGACCGCCTCCACCTTGTCGGTTGGCAGGAGCCCGCTTTGTACCTCCCGGATGCCCAGCGCGTCAGCGACCGACTGTGCCGCGGCCTGATTATCTCCGGTGAGTATGGCGATCCGATTGATCCCGAGCTCGCGCACGCGTTCAATCGCGTCACGAGCGCCGGGCCGAAGGGTGTCCTGCAGCGCGATCGCACCGATCGCCTCCGTCGCACGTGCGACGAGCACAACCGTACATCCCGTGCGGGTAAGCTTGTCAATCCGGGTCAGGAACTCCTCAGGGACGGCGACCTCGGCCTGCTGTAGGAAACGCAGGCTTCCTACACGCACCGTCGCTGAACCTATCCGTGCTTCGGCACCGAGACCTGGATGTGCCTCCAACCGCAATTCATCCGCCAGCTTCTCTTCCTGCCCGCTTGCCTTGTCCACGATAATCTGGCCGAGCAGATGCTCCGAATGACGCTCGACCGATGCCGCCAGCCGCAGCACCTCGATCCCATCGTGGCCCGGCGCGCGAACGATTTGCGAAATGCGTAACCTGGCCAGGGTCAGCGTGCCCGTTTTATCGAACACGACGGACCGAAGCCGACCGATCTGTTCCAACACATTTCCCCCCTTGACGAGTACGCCGCGACGTACCAGGCTGCCTATCCCAGCTGCGATGGCCGTCGGCGTGGCCAAGACGAGTGCGCAGGGGCACGCGACCACCAGCACGGCCACCGAGCGGACCACCTCCCCGGTTACCCCATACACCACCGCCGCCGCGGCAAGCACGACGGGAACGAAATAGCTGGCATAACGATCGGCCAGGCGGTGTGTGGGCGCCCTGGCTGTCTCCGCTTCTTCGACCAGGTGAATTATCCGCTCCAACGTGGTATCGTCGCCGAGCCGTTCGACACAGATTTCAAGAGCGCCGTAGAGGTTGATGGTGCCGGCGAACACCTCATCGTCTTGAGTCTTGTCCGCCGGAAGCGACTCGCCGGTGATCGGACTCTGATCGACCGAAGAGCTGCCGCTGATCACTCTGCCGTCAACCGGGATGCGGTCGCCCGGCCGCACGACAACCACGTCGTCGGGGAGAATATCGCTGACGGGCACGAGATGATCTTGGCCGAGGCGGCGGACGCGCGCCTCATCTGGGCGCAGCGCCAACAGTGAGGCAATACCCGCGCGGGTTCGGCCGACGGCGAAGTTCTCTAGCGCTTCGCCGATCAACATGATGAAGATCACCTCGGCGGCAACGGCATACTGGCCGATCCACATTGCGGCCAGCGCCGCCAGGCTCACCGCCGTGTCCGCAGTAAGTCGCCGCCGCGCCAGCGCGTTAGCCGCCCCGAAGTAAATCGGAAAGCCACCGACCAGCGCCAGCAGCAGTGCCAGGTCGAAGCCATAGATCAGTTCGATCGATCCGGTCAGGTACGCCACCAAGCCGGCCCCGACCAGCAAGGCCAGCAGCAGATGTCGTCGGTGCGGATTGTCCAGGATATCGCTGATCATGGTTCCGTGATGCCGTCGCGGCCGTCTCCGGCCCGACAGTTTCGCACGCGGATGACCGGCACGCAATGCCGCGGCCCGACTACGCTTCAGCTTTCCTGACAGCTACCGCGGACCCGGGCGAGATTGTGAGCACATCCAGTCAAGTGAGCGACGCGTCCCGGCCCTTGGTGCTGTAGAGAATGTTTGGCCGCTGAGAATCACTTACACTCGCTGGACCGTGATTCCTATCTCGGTCCTGGCTGAGTCTCGCGGGCACGGGTGCCCCGCCCTTCGCCTTCTTGCGAAGGGTGGGCGACAGACGGAATGGGCGCG
>CAYGAN010000132.1:0-1623 GCA_964347585.1 uncultured Planctomycetales bacterium
CGGGTCAGGGCCTTCCCGACGAACGTCAAGACGGTCCCACTGACCCCGAAGCCCAGGAGGGCCGTGCTGATAATCAGGTAGGAGAAGTGGTGATGGTGGGCCACGAGGAAGTGCCGCATCAGCCCCAGCTCGAGCGCAATCACCGCCGCCGACAGCAGGAATACTGCCGTCAGAAGCCGCGTTGAGCTCGACTGAGGCCAAAGGGTCACAGGCCGGTCATTCGTGCCGAGGGACGATGAGGAGCCGTCGAGGTCATCGGAGTGAAACGAGCGCACCGGCAGGGCTACTCTTCCTTGCTGATCTGACCGGTCATGGGGACAAAGGCCACGCCCATCAAAGTGGTCTTGGTCGGCGGGTCGGGCGGGGAGGACTTCTCGAGCAGGACAAGCCTCTGTTCGAACCCGGTTGGACCGATGGGGATCACCATTTTTCCGCCGACCTTGAGCTGCTCGATCAACGGAGCGGGCACGTGACCGGCTGCGCAAGTTACGATAATGGCGTCGAACGGTGCATGCTCCTGCCAGCCGAAGTAGCCGTCGGCGAGTTTGCAGCGGATCGTGTTGTAGCCGTACTTGGTGAACCGTCCGACCGCCTGGCGTTGCAGCGGCTCGAGTATCTCGATGCTGAACACGTGCGGGGTGATCTCGGCGAGCACGGCGGCCTGGTAGCCGGAGCCCGTGCCGATCTCGAGTACCCGTGAGTCGGGCGTCAGGTTCAGAGCTTCGGTCATCACCGCAACGATGTAAGGCTGCGAGATGGTCTGCCCATGTCCTATGGGCAGCGGGCCGTCAGCGTAGGCCCGACCCTGCAGGTTGGCGGGAACGAACCAGTGCCTGGGAACGCTGCGGACCGCTTCAAGAACGACGCGCGATTCGACAGGCGTCCGGCTAAAGGGCCAGGTACCTTCTGAAGCGATCTGTTCGCGGACCATCTTGAGCCGCTCGTCCTTGCGCTCTTCGCTGCGAGGTCGTTGCCATGTCGGCGCGCTGGTGGTCGTCGGACGCGTGGCAGAACGGCGGGTCGGGAAGCGCTCTCGCGTGGCGGGCTGTCGCGTCCACAAGACCACGACCAGGAACGCTGCGATCAGAGCGAGCGCCAAGACGGCACGTTGCATCAGACCAGGCATGTCAAAGCCACGCCTACAGATGATGAGCGAACGATGCTACGGTTGGCTGGGCGAGTTTTTCGTAGTCGGCTCGCCTCATTCTGAGGGACTCGGTGTGCGAGCCAGCCTGGAAAACGATCTTCTCGCCGCCACGCAGCGACTCGTCCATGAAGGTTGCCAGGCCGTAGAGCTTCCCGAATGGCGGTTCCGCGCCGAGCTCACAATCGCCGAACAGGCTGGCCATCTCGCTTTCGCTGGCCAGCTCCGCCTTCTCAACGTTCAAGACGTCGGCCACGCGATCGAGATCGAGCCGACAGCACGCAGGCAGCACGCACATGAAGAAGCGATCGCCGGCCTTGACGATGACGGGCTTGGCCACGTCCATGCCCGGCACGTGCTCCTCCGCGGCCAGGCCCTGAGCAGTGTAAGTCGCCGGGTGGCTGCTCTTTTCGAACGGAATCTTCTGTTCTCGCAGGAATTCCTCGACGTTCATGATCAGCCCCTCTTTGCCGCGACGA
>CAYGAN010000132.1:1633-4072 GCA_964347585.1 uncultured Planctomycetales bacterium
TCGCGGCCGACAGTAGAATTGTACCCGCGCCGTTTCACAAAGCATACCACACGACGGGGCCATTGGGTAGTACCCCCGACGCGACGGTCGATAATTCCTTTGGCTGCGACGAACAAGGGATTATCATGCCAGGAGTCTCGGATAACCTGCTCGTGTGGCTGGGCACGGAGGTGCTGTGGTGAGATCTGTCAAATGCGTGGCTGTAACAGAGGCAGCCGATCGCAAGTACCCGGAGTGGGTCGCGTTCGTCATCGCCTGCGACGCACAGGGCAAGGCGAACCTCATGCCGGCAGGGTGGGTCATGTTCGCGTCGGGCGAGCCACCGATGCTGGCAGTGTCTGTGGGGCACACGCGGTACACCCATGAACTGATAGAGCGGACCGGCGAGTTCGTCATCGCTTTCGCCGGCAAGGGGCAGGAAGAATTAGTCAATCAGACGGGTTCGTGCAGCGGGCGAGACGTGGACAAGTTCGCCAGGTTCAAGGCCGAGACCGTGCCCGGCGAGGCCACCCGATGTCCGCTTCTCGTCGGAGCGGCGATGAACTACGAATGCCGGATCGAGCAGAGAGCGCCGGCCGGCGACCATTCGGTGTTCATCGGCCGGATTCTTGCAGCACACGTGTCCGATCCGCCAATCCCAAGACTCGAGAACTTCGGCGGTGAGAGACTTGCCGTGGCCGTTCCGAGCGACTAGGCGCGCTACGCCGCTGCAGCGATCTTGCCGAGGCACTCGCGCCGGCGAGTTGTGGCTTAGCCGTCGGAATAGTTGGTGCAACGCGTAAGCGTTAGGAATTGTCACGTGTCGCTTGAGAAAGACGTGGCGGTGACGCTGGCTCGCATGGATTATTCCGAGACCTCTCAGATCCTGGTTCTTTTCACACATGAGAACGGCAAGCAGCGGCTCATCGCCAAGGGAATCCGACGGGGCACGCGAACGCGATTCGCCGCCGGCGTCGACCTGCTTGAAGCTGGCCGGGTCGTCTTCTCGCGCCGTGATGATCGCGAAGGACGGCTTGGCACGTTGGTGGAATGGCAACAGACCGAGGCGTTCTTGGGCCTGCGGGCGAATTTGAAGAGCCTGTACGCGGGACAATACGGAGCCGAGATCACGGCGCACCTTACCGAGGATGGCGACCCCCACCCTCTGCTCTACGACGGTATCATGGATCTATTGGCAACGTTATCGTCTGGCGGGCGGGCGTTTGAGGCGTTGGTTCGCTTCCAGCAGCACTTGCTGACCGAGATAGGCCTCGCTCCCGAGCTGTCGCGATGCGTGGTGTGTGGCCGGACCCCGGGCCGAACGGAGCCCACCTACTTCGGCTCGTCAGAAGGGGGCGTGATTTGCCGACACTGCGAGGCGCCGTTTGTGGAGAAGCGTCGTGTCAGCCCCGACGTTCTGAGGGCCCTGTGCCGCCGCGAGCCGCTCCGATCGGCTGCGGCCGTCGGCGCCTTCGATGTACTCAACTACCATCTGTCCCACCTGATGGGCCGCGAACCCCGTCTCGCCGAGCACGTCGTGCCAGCCGCCGAACGGCGCCGCTTGGCCCCGCCGCAGTCCTAGCAGCGTTTGAGGCGACCAGTTTCGCGCAATTCTCAGTTGACAGGACGCCGATGCTCTAGTCTCGATGCGCCCAGGGAAGGTGATGGGTGAGAGCGGCTTTCTACATGGGCTCGCCAGGGTGAATCCTCCAACGCGGAGTTCCGGAAGGCAGCGAAGTAGTAGTCAACCCGAGGTAGCCAGGGGACTGACCGCGGCTTCGGCCGCTTGAGTCCTGTAACGGGGCCCGTTATAGTGCGGGTTGGGATGGAGGGGGCGGCGTCTTGGGTTAGTGGGGCGTATCTCGAGGCCCGGCCATCTGACAGGATCCGTCCAGGCGAGCGAGGCACAGAGGGGCAGCGTGCGGGGGCGTCGGAGGAGGGGAATGATCCGTAACCTTCACTCGCGATCCGTCTTGACAGCCCTCGCAGCGATCCTCGCGTGTGCGGGCGCTACTGCGGCTGCCGATCACCAATGGCGATTCGGCGTCGGCGTGGCGACGCAGAACATGATCGACGGTTCCACCACCACCAACCTGGATGACTTCGAGGGCTACCGTCCGGGCGACGATCCGTGGAACCCGCTGGGCCTCGGCTGGTACTTCAATTGGAATTGGCGACATGGTCTTGTCAGCGATTCGGCCACAGGCCAGACCGTCGAGTACATGCCGCTGGTCGGCGGCTGGAGTCCGGGCGTGCACCCGTCGCTGGCGCAGATCCAGACGCGCGTCAACGAAGCTCCTGAACTCTTCCCGGACGGAACGACCTGGCTGATCGGCAACGAGATCATCTGGGACGACGAGCGAACGCCCCTTCAGTACGCCCAGGACTATCACGAGTTCTACTACGGACTCAAAGCCATCAACCCGACCTACAAGGTCGCCAATGGATCGGTGATCACGT
>CAYGAN010000132.1:4082-5529 GCA_964347585.1 uncultured Planctomycetales bacterium
CTATCAAGCTGAGTTCGGCGAAGAGTGGCCGGTCGATGTTTGGAACATCCACCCGTACGTGTGGACGAAGCCCAGCGTGGCAGAAGAACTCGCCGACCTGGAAAACCAACTCGACACATTTCGCGATTACATGGCTGCAATTGACGAACAGGACAAGCCCCTGATCATCACCGAATATGGCTTGCTGAATTACCATGCCGAGCAATGGATGATCGATTACATGCTCGGCTCGTTCGAGATACTGCTGTCGAAGAACCATCCGAATGGGATGCCCAGCGACGAGGGCCGATGGGTGCAGCGATGGGCGTGGTTTGTCAACAATAATCACGTGTGGGAGGCGGGCGGTCCGGTCCAGTGGACGCATTGCGCTTTGTATAACGGCGATACCTCCGATATCAGGCCGCTCGGCGAGGCATACGCGGCGTACCTGAAGAGCGATCCGGCCGTACACCCAGGCACCGGCATACTCGTCTTCCAGGACGGCCGCCGATTCCCCGACGAGACCCTCTATGCCGGCACATGCGACGCCCACATCCTGCAAGAGCGCTCTCTTTACAACACCGGGGGAAACGACGTGCTCGAAGCCGCCCGGTATGACGGCGGCGATGCCACCGAGGACCGTAGCATCGTCATCAAGTTCGCCGACCTGGACACCAGCTTGGAAGCAGGCAAGGAGCTCCAGCAAGCCGTCCTGACGTTGGACTACTTTGGCTCGCGGAACGATCCCGGCGGGGTCGCCAAGACACTGTACATTCACAAGCTCTTGCACGACTGGAGCGAAGGCAGCAAGACGGGGATCGACGGCGAATGGGCAGGAGCCGATGAGGTCTGCTGGACCAAGCCGTTCGGTGCCACCGGCGGGGACAACCCCAACTGGAACGGCACGCTCGACGAGCAATATGCCGATCCGGTCGCCCTTGACAGCATCACGCTGGGCGGGTCGGAAGACCACGGCCCCGTCAGCTTCGACGTGACAGCGGCGGCTCGGGAACACCTGGCCGATCCCGCCCAGAACTTCGGCTTCGTCATCCGTGAGGAAGAGGGCACTGAAAGCACCCAGAACGGCACGAGACATTTCCACTCGCGGGAATATGCCGGGACGCAAACGGCTTTGGACATCCTCGCTCGTCCCTCACTGACACTGACGTTTGTCGCTCCACCACCGGTGAGCATCCAGTCAGCACAGAGCTTCGCCGATCACGGCGCGGCGGGAGAGATCGGGCTCAGTGTGAACCTGACCGCAGCAACGCTGCCGGCCGACAGCGCGCTCGTGACCACCGAAAGCCGCGATGAAGGTATCACCAAGCTGGTGATCGACTGTGACGGAGGCGTGACTTTGCCGAACCCGCCGGAAGGTCTCGTCGAGACGATCGTCGGCATGAACAACGGCGACGTGACTGCGAACGGCTTGAGCGTAACGGCCGTAGCGGACGTGATCACGATCAAC
>CAYGAN010000132.1:5539-12824 GCA_964347585.1 uncultured Planctomycetales bacterium
CCGACCGTGTCACGAGCGTGACCGCCGTCGGATCTCGCGTTACGATCAACCTGACTGCGCTGCCGGACCAGGACACCTACACGGTGACGCTTTCCGACTCGCTCATCGCCGGCGATAACGACTTTATGATCCGCGCGCTAGTAGGTGAGGCGGACAACGGCGGGACCTCGTCGCAGGTCGTCAACGCGCTCGACCTGAGTAGCGTTCGGATGAACTTCGGGGCCGACGTGACCGCTGGCGACCATGCCAAGTACGACATCATCTCGGACGGAGCGATCAACGCACTGGACCTCTCTGAGTGCCGCGTGCTGTTCACACACACAGCCCCGTAGAGTGCCGAGAAGCGGCTCGAGCTCGGAGATCCGGTTCTAGTGTGGGCGCGGGATCGGTTACGAGCGCCGCCGCCCGGTCCGCGGTGATCAGCCGTTCCTTCGACGGCGATGACGAACCTTGCTCCGGGGTCGGTGATCCGCTCCACGTGCGTGCCGGGCCGGCCGCATGCGGGGCAAAGAATCGGACAAATCGAAACAACGTGCAATGCGAACGGACGTCCGGGATCGAGAGCAACGGACATCTTGGTCGAGGTCCCCGACACAACAAGGATCGGTCACTTACCGCTGCCTTCGGGAGCAGACGGTTCGTTCGAGACAGTCCGTGCTTTCGACGGTCTTGTTGTTGGGAATTCAGGGCGGCGATAAGCCGAGAAGGCGCCCTTGCAGGTCCAGATCGTGACCGGTCCTTCGACCTTGTTGCTCTTCGAGCCCGCGGGGATGAAGCAGCGATCCAGACGCAGATGATCTTTGTAGACCCACAGTGTCACTGCGTCGTTCTCACCGTCACGATTGCCTATGCCGGCTGTTCGGATGAATGCGACGCTGCGATTCTGTGATCGCTTGTATCCCTGCAGGTGACCTGAAAGCACCAGTTTGACGTTGTGGCGACCCTCCAAGTCTTTGCCTGGAAAGTGGCGGCGGGTCTTGTGCTGCAGGATAATGGAGACGGAGCTATCGTCAGGCTGGAGGATAAGCTTCTGCAGCCAGTCCTGCCATTCTCGTCTCCAGTAAAAGTCAAGCACGATGAAACGGATGCCGGCGCGTTTGAAAACGTAGTGCCCGGGGAACCCCCCATCGGGCTGCCAATTCGGATGTACGGCGACCTCCGGGTTCCAGATCGGCCACTCGGGTCCGCAGACCTCCTTTGTCTTGTGGTCCTTGTAGTATCCCTTTCCCGGGACTATTTCGCCGGTGTCGATCGGGTAGATGCCCTGCGAAGCGGCTCGGGCCAGCCACGGCTTAACCGCGGAAGTCGGCTCATCATCATGGTTCCCGGGGGCCAAATGAAACTCGATCGGGGGCGTCTCGATACGAAGCAGCTGCAACACCTCCCGCCAGGAACCGCGGTTCGCCCACTCGAAGCTCGTGTCGCCGGTATGAATGACCATCTTGGGCCTATTAGCCCGGACTCGCTCAAGAAGGGGGGCCATGTAATCGCTGCAGCCCTGCCAGTAGCACTCGGTATCGGTGAGCCAGACGAGGTTCCAGAGTGGCTTATCCCCGGTCGAATCAGCTTGCGCGAATGAGACAGGACACCAGCCAGCCAACAACGGAGCAACGATCCCGACAAGAAACTTGAGCTTTTTCACCAAGTCGTTTTCCGGTTCTCGAGTCATCGCAGCCGTCCCGACGGTTCATCGAATGGCGTGACGTCCCATTTCCGTGTCCGACACTTGCCCGATAACACCTGCCTGACCACATTGGCCGACTTTCTCGCCGTCATTATGCCTGAATTCGCCAGCCGCAGGAATGAACTATTTGTCCGGTCCAGTGGTGGCGCCAGCGAGAACTCGGAAGTCCCCGTTTCCGATCGCCCTAAGAACGCCTTGTCATCACGTTGCCCCGAAGTTTGCCCCGACTGCCCAAGACGTCGCTGCGGCGTTGAGCTCGTCCGGCCCGTCGCAAGGCAGGCGATGAGGGCGTCGCTCACTAGAGCCGCCGAGCTCGGCCAAAGATCAGCCAGAACAGCACGCGGCGCTGCCACCTCCCGGGTCGCGTCCCGAACGATGTATCGTCGTTGCGCGCGCTCGTGCTGTGCTTCCCAGGGCAGCTGTGCCCCTGCCCACCACGTCAGCTTGGCGTAGCCTTTGCCGGCTGTGAGCTCTTCCGCGCGACGTGCGATCTCGGGGTTGGGATCGTACAGCGCAAGCTCGAAGATCGCGCCGCGGTGCTCGGCAGGATCGAGTCGTGAGAGCAGAGCCGCGGTCTCAACGCGCACACAGGCGCTGGGATCCTTGAGGCCGCGTGCGAACCAACGGGGGGCGTCCCGGCCCGAGTGCTTGGCAAGGGCGGCAATCGCCGCGGCTCGGACACGCTTATCTGCGGACTCGGCAAGCGGGACAATGATCTGCGGGTCCGCCCGCTCGCAACGGAGCATCGTGCGAAGCGAGGCCACGCGCACGTCCGTTGCCTCATCATCCAGGAACATTGCGCACCAGTCAAAGAGGTCTGTATCTCCGATGTCCGCCAGGATGGACAGCCCGCGAACGCGCCGCTTGGGCCTCGGATCGAGCAGACAATCAAGCGCTTCGTCCTCGCGCGCGTCGGGCTCCGGCGGCGGCGCTTCTCGGAGGACCTCGATCGCTACTTCACGGATCCTAATAGGACATCGCCTTCATTCCTTGCCATCGGCACCCGGCAGAGTGACTCTCCTGCCCTCGATGATCTGGTCCTGGACTTCCCGGAGCACCTGTTTGAGTGCTTGGGCTTCCGCATCAAGCTCAGCAATCCCGAGGGATCTGTTATGGCGTCGGTGCCATTCGGCAAAGTGTGTGATATCGGGCCCTCTGGCGCAGGTGGACAAGGGATTGTGGTACAATCTCGCAATTTCCATCTGTTTCTCCCCAGGAAACCGCGGGAACGGTAGGTAATCGAAGTATTCCGGCGACATATGGCCCCCCGAGCCTCCCACGCCAACCCAATCCACCACGCCGGATTCGCGGAGATATGCCAAATAGCATCGCACAAACACAATCTGCCACAGGTCCGCACCTAGCCAAGACAGAACAGTGCCGTGGAAATTCGTGGTGCAGCGCTCCATGTCCTTCAGAATGACGAGCGTGCGTCCCTTCTCGAACCCCTCGCACCCAAGGATCAAGTCACCTCTCTGCACGAGCGGAAGCAACTTCTTTGTCCCGAACCATTCCCGCCTCACGAGTGTACCGTACTCTCCGATATTCACGGGCCGGATTAGCTCGTACCACCCATTGCGCGGTTCGTCGCAGTACATGCTTCTTCCAATGACGGACACGGCCAGATTCGGGCCACGCCGCGACGTAATCCCCAGTTGGGATAGGCATGTCGCTCCGTGTCGGTAGCTGTCGATCTTGTGCTTGAACCGGGAGAACCCTTTGCAGTGCAGGCCGGTGTCCATTCGTCCGGTCGCCTTCAGGCGCGCGAGGTTGGGGTAGTCATACTGGAAGGGATGGCCAGTGGAATTGCTGCAAAGCTCCTCTTCAATCATCGTCATGATGCTGCTGTGTCTCGCTCGGATTGCTGCTTCTTTGTCGAAGATTGCTTCCGCCAACGCGGAGACATAGTGAATCACGCTATCCTGGTCGGGTTGGTTCGGGAATGGCAAGAGGCACTCAAGCAGAGTCTCAGGCCGGAAGTTGTCGAGTGCGCGGATTGCCCCCCGCTGGTGCGGTTCTTGCTGTAGCTTGCAGATAGGGTGCTTCATGAAGGCGAAACAGTACCAGGGGTGCTCAGCGAAGATCAGCCGGATGACGTGGCTACTAATGGTGGCTGTCCCACACCGATCGGCTATACCGACCTCCCCTACAGAGCCGCCTCGGGCGTACAGCACATCGCCGTCGTTGATCTGGCGTCTTGGGTGTCCAGCAATGGCCTCAGCGTATGCCTTTGGTGATATTGGCTCAACAGAATCACCCTTGAACTGCGTGAGATACGAGTGATCTTGGAGTGCTTTAGTTCGTATGAAGTAACAGTTGCTCTCGCGCACGCAAGCCCGCGAACCAACTTCTGCTCCATTCTCATAGTCGTCCAAGAGATCTCCCAGCTTACGCAGGCGCCTTGTCGGGATGACGACACGTCGATACATCCCAGGGCTCCAGGAGAATCCGCTGGCTCGAAGTTCGCTAAGTGGAAGCTCTCTTGGAACGCGAAGATACTCCATGGCTCATGTCTCTCTCACGAACAGGCGCTGAAGAACCTCTTCTTGGCCCATCGCCCACTGCCTGAACTCCCTGACAGTGTCGGTAAACTCCTCGTCAAGAAGCGGGCGCCCCTCAGTGTCAGTTGCAATCTCAATGTCATGGGGTCCGAGACATAGACGGGATTGAAGAAGACATTCCGCTTGCTCGTGCGTTTCTCGTAGCCCACCCGCTGGATGTCCCTGGCAAAGATGGAGTAACCATTGCTGTTGAGCCGCCTGACTGCAGGGGCCCTAGGCTTGTATGCCACGACGAGGGTCGTGTTGACACCTGTCTCGGCAAACACGTTTGGTGGCAGGTCGAAGATGGCCACGATACGCATCCTATCCATCAGCCATTGGCGGACCTTCTGCCAACGCTTTATAGAGGCGATGGAGTTAGACAAGACGATTCCGAGCCGGCCCTCATCTTTCAGGCACCGATACGCGTTCTCCAGAAACACAACGCCAAGGTCGATATTGTCGCCGCCCCCACTCAGGTACCAGGTTTCATAGCTCTCAATGATCTTCCGATCTTCCACCGTACGTGGGCGGTACGCCCGGTCTTCGCCAAATGGTGGATTCGTCAGGACAACGTCGAACTTCATGAGACGTACGGAGTCAGGACGAGAGTCCCAGGCACCAGCCTTGTTGTAATCGGGAAGTAGTTCGGTAAGTTCCGGAGGATTCCCCTCCGCGACCTTTGACAGGATCGAGCCCTTATCGGGCTTCTGAAACAGCTTGGCCTGGCCGTCGCCGTTAAGCACCATGTTGAGCGTGGCGAGCATAATCATGTAATCGTCGAGATCCACGCCGTAGATGTTGGCGTCGTCCAGTTGCCACGCCGTATCCTTCTCTTGGGCGTGGACGAACGACAGCGAAAGGAAATCCCCGATTCCGCAGCACGGATCGAGGACAGTTTCTCCGTTGCGAGGGTTGATGATTTTGACAAGGAAGTCGATCACGGGAAGCGGAGTCAGGAACTGGGCGGATTCGTCCCGCTTGAACGCATTGGCAAAATTGTAGAAGACAAGCTGGTACAGGTCGCTCTTGGCGGACCGCACGAAGGAGAAGTCCTGGAAGGCTTTGCAGACAGCGGCCACGGACCGGACGTGATTCTGGTGCTTCCAGTCGACAGCATTGCTACTCAGAATCTTCTGGTACTGCCCTCGCGCCTCGTCACGAATGCCCCGCATGCGCTTGATGAAGCTCTGGACGTCACACTCGGAAAGGTTCGCAAACGCGGCCTCGGGGTCGGTGATGTAGAACTCCAGGTGTTTCCTCGGTGACCTCTCGTTCCGCTTCTCGTCGAAGATCTTCAAAGCGAAGGCTTCGATGAGGATTTGATAACCGCGTTGGTTCACCAAGCCCGCCTTGTCGAGGGCTCTCAGGACATCCGAGAGTGCGATCTGTAGCTGCACCGTCTGAATGGACGGTATCATGTCGAGCTCTTGAATGGTGCGCTTGGAGCGGTCAAGTGCGGTCGGGCGGTGGACACGGGCCTTGAGTTCGTCGAACGAAGGGATGGCCAGGTAGGGGTCCGGGAGATGCACAGACAGATCGCCGACCTTGCTGCGATCTCCTTTCTGGTTCTTCGCCTCGTCGTACCGTAGGTAGCAGCCCTCGCGGCGGTGGAACAGATAGAGACGCTCGGCGTCGTAGTACAGGCCCAGGACGTAAGCTGTCGCCGGGTCCTTCTCCTTCATCGCCGGCTTCACTTGGCCGGTGAAGACCTTCTCTATCTCTTTGTCGTTCTTCTTGAACTCCACCACGGCGAGCAGGTGGTGGTTGAGCCACTCCAGGTCCGCCGACTTCCGGTGCTGCCAGTACTCAAGGTAGTGGGTGATCCACTCCGCGTCGTCGAAGATGGCCGCGTCCATCTTGAGGGGCTGCGACGTCTTGCTCCCCTTGGGGAACCGCACTTCGGCCCCAATGAAATCCTTGGCGAACAGCCCGCTCTGGATCAGGGCGTACAGGAACTGCCACTTGTAGTATTCCTCCAAGGGAGCCCGCTGGCGTTGCGGATGGCGAGCCCCTTCTTCGCCTTGCCATCGACAGGAACAAGCGCGTCCGCAAGGACCTTTCCCTTCCCAGGGCCTGCGTCGAAAGCCTGTTTGGCGGCACTGAAAGAGGATGTTGGCATAGGGTTCTGGTTCGCCTTCGCCTTGCGCGAAGCCTTTCGTCTGACTGGCTTCTTCTTCGCCTTGGTCTTCATTCTCTGTCCTCGGCGCGTGTGCTGGTGTCCGGGGCGAGCTGTTCCAGAAGGTCCGCGTACTCGCCGCCGAGGGAAGTGAGCAGGTCCACAACCCTTTGGGCTGCTAAAGGCGACGGACGAGTCCTGCCATTCTCCCAGCGGTTGATTGTAGGGAAGGTGACGCCGATCTTCGCCGCGAACTTCTCTTGGGTAAGCCCAAGGCGTTCGCGGAGTTCGCGAAGAACGGCCGCATCCTTTGCACGACGACCCATCACGCGTCTCCTCTGGGCGACCATGGTGCCAACGGGGACCGATCAGGTGATATAGCATACGACCTAGTGGCCGCTCGTCAACAGCAAAGGTTTGAGGGCCCAGTGGCCAGCCGGTCGGGACCGGACGTAGACGGGGACTTCGGCGCTCATGGCACTCGCTCGAGGGAGAATTCGTCGCCGCAGTTGGGGCAGGGGATGGTTCCGGCGGCTTCCTCCCCTTCGGCGTCGCGGTCGTCAAGGTCGGTGTCGAACTCGCGGAGGTACTCGGCAGGCTCCTTATCGGAGAAGCCGACCAGCCTGACGTCGAAGCCGTCGTTGCGAAGGTCGGCCTATTCGATGGGCAGAAGGTCCACGTCCCATTCGCCATTCCCAGCTGGCCGGTGAGCGGACCCAGGCGCCGCGGTGTAGCGGCAACCAGCGCTCTACTCCCGGCTTTGCCTGCGTACATCGCTAGTTGACACGATTCGCGCCAAATGGTGAGCGGCGCTCTCCGCAGCTGTACGCTTATAGCTTTAGCAAGATGGCCCGAGTTGGTAGGATGTCGCTGCGCGCGACGAGCCCTTCGTTTTCTTGATGATCTCCTGAGGCAGAGGCGGTTCGATGTCAGATCAGGACA
>CAYGAN010000133.1:0-5403 GCA_964347585.1 uncultured Planctomycetales bacterium
AGGAGCCAGGCAGTACGCTGACATCAAGTATCTCAAGGCCCTTGTTGACGTAGCCATCAGCCAGACCGACATACCCATCGCGCTGCATTGCGATCACGGCGATACCGCCGAACTGTGCAAGCAGTGCGTCGATGACGGCTACACGAGCGTCATGATCGACGCTTCGCACAAACCCTTCGAAGAGAACGTCAGCCTGACGCGAGAAGTGGTCGCGTACGCGCACCCGCGTGGCGTGGCGGTCGAGGCCGAGCTCGGCATGCTCGGAGGCATCGAAGAGCACGTGGTCGGGGTCGCCGCCGACGAGATCGAGAAATACCTGACGGATCCCAAGCAGGCCGAGGAGTTCGTCGAGCGAACGGACGTGGACTCGCTGGCTGTGGCCATCGGCACCTCGCACGGGGCTTACAAGTTCAAGTCGGAGCCCAAGCTTGCCTTCGACCGCATCGCCGAGATCGAACGCCGCCTCCCGAACCTGCCCTTGGTGATGCATGGTTCCAGCAGCGTGCTCCCCGAATTCGTGGAATTGATCAACCGCTACGGCGGTCAGTTGCCGAACGCGATGGGCGTTCCCGAACAGGCCATCCGCCAAGCGGCCAAGACCCACGTCTGCAAGGTCAACATCGACACGGATCTGCGTCTGGCGATGACCGCCAAGATCCGCGAGGTGTTCGCCACGTCGCCCGCGGAGTTCGACCCGCGCAAGTATCTCGGTCCGGCGCGTGAAGCGATCGAGCGGATGGTGCGGCACAAACTGGACGTGCTGGACTGTGCGGGCAAGGCCGAGCTTTGTCTGGGGCGTTCCGCTGCGTAGCATGGGCGCAGACCGCGCAGCCACAATCCCGGTGGCAGCATGGCCACCCCGGTCTTGATCGACACAGACATGGGGGGTGATGACGCCGTTGCCGTCGCGCTGGCGCTGTGCGCGCAGGAGTTGGACCTGCTCGGCATTGTCGCCGTCGGTGGCAACGTTGATTGCGGGCAAGCTGTTGCCAACATCGGCAGGATCCTTCGTGCGATGAACCCGCCCAACTGGCCTCGCGTCGCAAAGGGCCTGGACCAGCAGGACGCGGACCTTAGCGACGCCGGCTGGCTCTTTGGTCGGGACGGCCTGGGCGAGGCCCATCTGCCCGACGCCGACGACCTGCATGTCGAGGACTATTTGCAGCTATATCGCGATCTACTTAGACAGCACGCAGGAAAGCTGACAATCGTTGCGATCGGCCCGCTCACGAACCTCGCCGCGGTGCATCGACGGGACGCAAAGCTACTCAAGCTCGCCCAACAGATCGTTATCATGGGTGGGGCCGTCTGGTGTCCCGGGAACGTCGAGGACGTGGCCGAGTTCAACTTCTATCGCGATGCGGCTGCGGCTGCAACCGTACTGTCGGCCGGCTTGCCGATCACGGTTGTGCCACTCGACGTGACCAGGCAGGTCGCCTTCGATGAGTCGCATCTGGCTCATCTGGCCGCGAGTTCATCGCGTGTGGCCACCACGCTCGCCCGGATTCTGCCGCTACCGATGAGCCGACTGGTCGATGGGATGGCCGGACGGCTGCTCATCCACGACGCGTTGGCCGTCGGCAGCTTGCTCTGGCCGCAGCTTTTCCTCCGAACGCAACTGGCACTCGACATAGACACCCGCCCGCCGAATCGGGGCCGGTCAACCCCTTCGGTGGGCAAGGAGCCGAGCCACAGAGTGTCGATCTTGATCTCGGTCAGAGACGTGGATTTTCTTGAGAATCTACAGGAATACCTCTGCGACGAGCGATTCGTGGTGTAGGCGTGGACTGGCTGTCCGGTCATGTTTGACCTAACGGGTGATACCATAGCGGCCGTCTCATCAGCTGTGGGCTCCAGCCCGCGCGGGATCGTGCGCATCAGCGGACCGCAAGCCGTTCCGATCGCAGACCGGCTCTTTCGGGACCGAGAGGGCCAGTCACTGCGAGATAGTCGCGGCTTTCGTCGTCGGCTCGGGTACGTCTCGATCGCCCTCGACGGGCCTGAAGTGCCCGCCGAGGTATATGTATTCCGCGCCCCGAAGAGCTATACGCGCCAGGACTTGGTCGAGTTGCACACGGCTGGCTCGGCCCCACTGTTGTCCATGCTGGTGGAGCAGCTGCTGCACCTCGGCGCCAGGCAGGCTGAGCCCGGTGAGTTCACCGCCCGGGCGTTCCTTGCCGGGGCAATGGACCTCAGCCAAGTGGAAGGCGTCGCCGCAATGGTGCAAGCGGGCTCCGACGCCGAGTTGCAGGCCGCCCAGCAGCTCTTGCACGGAACGCTGTCCGAAAAGGCCCGGGCCATCCAGGATCGGCTCGCCGACCTTATGGCGCGAGTGGAAGCCGATATCGACTTTGCCGACGAGCCTATGGACTTCGTCACCCCGCCCGAGCTGACCAGGTGTTTGAACGAGCTGACCAGTGAGATCGACGGGCTGATCCACTCCTCGATCTCCGCTGAGCGTTTCCACACACTGCCTCGCGTCCTATTGATTGGCCCGCCGAATTCCGGCAAGAGCACACTGTTGAATCGCCTGACCGGCCTGGATCGTGCGATCTGCTCGCCGCTGCCTGGAACGACGCGGGACGTGCTGACTGCCCCATTCCAGATGCAGCATGGCGAAGCGATCCTCATCGATGTTGCGGGCATGAGGGCAGAATCTGCTCAGCCTGGCGACGAAGTCGCCGCACAGGCAGACGAGGCCGCACGCCGGGCGGTTAGCTTGGCCGATCTGATCTGCTTTGTGATCGATCTGTCCGTCGAATCAGTTGCGTTGCACTTCGAGCTGCTTGATGAGTTGCCAACTGTGCCCGTTCTAGTGGTCGCCAACAAGGTCGATTTGCTCAGTCCTGACCGGATCGAGTCCCGCCGCGACGCGATCGTCGCGTGGCGCCGGCTACGTCGCCTGCCTCAACAGCGGAACGGCAATGGCCAATCCGCTCCGTCCCAAACCGGTCAGTACGCCTCCGGCCGAGTCGCTTCGGACGTCCACGTCGTCAGTGCGCTGACCGGCGCCGGCTGCGACGCGCTGCGCGAGGCCGTCGAATCGTCACTCCATTGCGAGACGATTGACCGGAGCGGCGCCCTGGTGGTACTCAACGCCCGGCATCGCCAGGCGCTCAACGATGCCGCCGCCGCACTCGAGCGCGCCACGAGGATTGCCGCGCAGATCGATCAGACAATCGACCGAGCCGACATCCTCGCTCTGGAACTGCGCGAAGCCTCGGATCATCTGGCCGCGATCACGGGCGCTGTTGCCACCGAAGAGCTACTCGCGCGGATCTTCTCGCAATTCTGCATCGGGAAATAATGGAACGTTGCTCACCGCGACAGGTTTGGGTCCCGCGGACCATGCTGCGTGATCGACGCCGCCTTCTTGGACTGGACGGCCTCGTTGGTGATTCGGTCACGCGGTTCGACAAGCTCGATCGGCAGCGGCTTGTCGCCGATCAGGCTCAGCGTGCGCTGCGGGAACGGAATCGTGATGTCGTGTTCCCGGAAGGCCTCGTCGATCGCGTAGCGGAGTTCAATCATACCGGTCCACCGGTCGCCGCTACTGGCAAACCAGGCCACTAGCGTGAAATCCAGACTGCTGTTGCCGAAGTCGGTAAACCAGACATCCGGCGGCGGTTCGCGCAAGACCAGCGGGTGCTCCTCAGCCACCTTAAGCAGCAGTCGCTTGACCAGTTGCACGTCCGTCCCGTACGCAACCCCGACGTTCACACGACCTCGGATCAGCTTGTCCTGCAGCGTGCGGTTGACCACGCGGTCGGTGATGAACTGGCTGTTGGGTATGACCATGTCGATGTTGTCGAACGTCCTGATCGACGTGGACCGCATGCTGATTCGCGTCACTTCGCCGACCTGATCGCCCACCTCCACGATGTCGCCGACCTTCATGTGCCTCTCGAACAGGATCATCAACCCGCTGATGAAGTTGATGAACAGCGGCTGAAGCCCCAGGCCCAGCCCCAAGCCCAACGTACCGAGCATGATCGTCAGCGCCCCCAGACTGATGTGCAGGAGTTGCATGGCCGCATATATGCCGACGAGCAACACGAAATAGTGCAGCATCGAGTTGATTGCCGCCTGCGCCCCCCGGTCGATGTGCGAGTATTCGGGGTAAACCTTCGCATCCAGCACGGTCCGCAGGCTGCGGGAGACTACTACGGCGACAATGATCGCGATCACTGCTGCACCCACCCGCCACAGAGTCACCAGCTCACCGCCCACTTTCCCCAACTCCAGGCGCAGGAAGCCCCTGACCTCGACCGGGCTGATCCCCCAGAAGGTCAGAATCAGGATCGCCGCCGCAATCCCCATCGTCCACCGGAAGATCGTCGCCGCCAGACTGACGAGGAATTCGCCATCGCCATGTTCGGTCGGCGGCGGCTGCTCGTCTGTTTGCTCCTGGGTGTGCTCTGTCCGCTCCCGTACTCGTCGGACGTATCGAGCGGATAGATCGTTGACATACCGCACGAGCAGCACCGCAAGAGCGAACGTGGCGATCGTTTTCGCCACACCGATCACCGCGTACTCGGTCAGCGCGCCGTAGCCGATGACCTGACAGATCAGCAGCAGGATCACTGCGACAAAGATCGCCGGGTACAGCGCGACGATTACTGAGTAGAGTCGCCTGAAGTGAAGCTGGTCGGGCCGGCCTACCACCTTCAGAACCAACTGTTTGCGTGCCAGGAAGACGAGCAGGAGCACCAGGGCGGCCGCTTTGTAAACCTGCCACAGGTACGCGCGGGTCGCCGGCACTGCCCCCGCCGCCCACAGGGCCAGCAGCGCCGGCAGGGCCACCACCGTTAGCCAGACCAGACGCCTAGACCACCGGCGATAGTAAGAGGCCACCACGTTGCTGCAGCGAATCAAACGGAAGCGTGGCTTGGCCGGTGTGAAAAGCTCTCGGATCAGCGCCAGCACGAGCCGTGCCGCCACCAGCAGGCACAGCACGACGCATGCCAAGCGTGCGACCGGCCCTTGCATGCCCGTCCACCACAGCCACGCGATCGCGGCAATGAGAGGCCAAGTCAGGCGAGCGGTCTGCGAGACGAATCGGTACGTGTGCAGCTCCAGGCGATCGCTCAGCGGCACGTCAGCCAGGCCGGCTTCTTCCTGCGCCTGTCGCACCTTCGCCTCAGCTGCATGAGCCCGCCCGCCGAGCGACACGCTGGCCCGACGGGCAAGAGCGACCGACGCCCCAATGAGTAGCGCCAAGACCACCCCGTGATGCCAGCCCAGCCCGCTCACCTGGTTGACGGCCTCGCCCCAGAGCGAACCGAAAGCACTGCGGATCCTCTGGCCATCCCGAAGTTGCCCGAGCTCGGCGCCGATCTTCTGCCAATCAGCGGCGAGCAGCCCCTGGTCGCGCACCAACAGATAGGACCAGTACAAGTCGCT
>CAYGAN010000133.1:5413-12794 GCA_964347585.1 uncultured Planctomycetales bacterium
GCTGCGCCATTCCTCGAGATGTTCTAGCTGCGTTGTGAGATCGACGTGCTCCGCAGTGACCAGGGCGCCCTCGCGCGACGGCTCATACACGCTTGGCCGCGACACGGCCGCGCCCTGGTTCGTCGGTTCGCCGGGACGCTCTCCGCTTTCGATCGCATTGGTAAGCCTGTCAATCACGGCATTCTGCGAGTCGATGATCGTCTGAATCTTCTTCTCAAGTTCAGTTCGGTGAGTGGCGGTCAATTCGGCCAGCTTCTTCTCGGCCTTGGCTTTCTGCTGGTTGTCGGACAACGCGTCGATCTGACTGCGGAGCCGCTGCTGAAGCTCGTCCAAGTTTGCCAGCGTCTGCTCCCCGCTCTTCTCCGCCCGCTGGCGCTCATCTATGCTCTCATCCAACTCAGCCTGAAGCTCCGCGAGTAGTTCTTCGACTTCGTCGATTCGCTCGACGATCTCGTTGTACTTATCGCGTATGTCCGCTCCCCGGCGACGTGGCAGCGATCGCAAGAACGCCGCCCAGTATTGCTCGTCTCGCGCTATCCGTTTCAGCAGATTCTGAAGCTCGCTATGCTTGAACCTGGCCCTGGTCCGGGTTTCATAGGCCTGAAACGTCTTCCATGCCGACCGCATCTGTTGCCTGGCCAGCCAGAACGTGATCTCGTAGGCCTTGCCTGTGTCTTGCGCTTGCTTCAGATGCTGGCCTATCTCAGCATCCACCCCACGTCCGTGGGCTTCCTCGAGCTTGACCTTCCAATCGCCCAGCAGGGTGACGTATGGCTGCCAGGCTTCCAGAATTCTGCCCTGGTGTTGTTGACGCAGCGTGTTGACCGCATTCGCCGCCGACTCCTTCGCACTCCGAAGCATCTCCAGGTTGTGCAGCCAGTAGAGCCTGCGGTGCTCCAGGTCGATCTGCCCACGCTCTACGTCTGATTCGGCTTTCTCACGCCGATCTTCTAGCCTTCCCCCGGATGTCTCCAGCGCCTGGCGGGCGTCTCTTATCGCCTTGGCCCGCTCTTCCTGGCTCTTCGCGTAGTCAGCGGCTGCCTGGACGCGCTGCGTTTGCTTGACGGCTTCCGCGTCGAACAACGCGTTCTGATCTTCATAGAGCTTTTTGGCCTCATCGACTTGCTCGGCTGAAGCGTATTCAGGTGGGTTGGCCAAGCGCTCGCACATGGCCTGCGCGTCTTGCTTGAGCTGATCGACCTGCGCGATGATCGTCTGGATGAACTGCTCGTTCTTCAGTCTGTCACGTTCCTCATAGGCTCGTCCAAGTTCTGCCAACTCTCGTCGGTAGTTGCTCAGGATCCCAAAGAGCTCTGATGCTGGCTTGGTCAGTGCCTCGGGTTGTGTTGTCGCCGCCTGGCTGACCGGGGCCAGAGATCGCATCTCCGCCTCGACCCTCTCGAGCAGCGCGGGGATCTCGTCGGCGCTGTCGGGCGGCCGGATCGGCTCAAGCGCAGGCTGGGTAGTAGCAGGCTGGGCCCCGGGCGCCGTGACCGGCTGCGTTCCCGCTGGCTGACCGGCTGCAGGCTCCCACGTTGCGCACACTCCAAACGCCAGAACGAGCCAGACAGTACGCGCAAGCATCTCTTGTCTCGCTTTCGGCTTCACAAGGCCCATTCTACGCCCGCCCACGTCGGATGCAATCAGGCTGACCCCCGCGAGTGGGGATTGACGCGGCTCGACCCCGCTGCCGCACCTCGTGACTGCCACCACAGCGGCCTACGCGCCGTTGTATTGCCTCAGCTCGTCCAGCAGGGCCAGGTAGTTGTTCACTGGAATGTAGTTGGCTACGCTGTTGCCCGTACCCATCGCGTACCCCCCGCCCGGCGCGCACGCCTCGAGAATCGCGCGGACGTACCGCCGCACCTCTTCGGGGCTGTGCCGAGACAGGTAGTCCACGTCCGCCCCGCCCAGTACCGCAATGCGATCGCCGTACTTGTCCTTGAACTCTGCCACCGGCATGATCGCGTCCTCGAAGCTGTGCTTTGCGTCGATCCTGACGTCCTCGATCAGATCCTCCATGACGGCTTCGAGATTGCCACAGGCGTGCAGCAGGAACGGTTTCCCCTCGGCATGGGCCGCTTCCGCGATCCGCTTGTGCCACGGGAAGATCAGCTCGCGCATGTGATCTGGGGAGATCATGGTGGCCGTTTTGAAGCCCATGTCGTCCCCCAGCCAGATGGCGTGCACTCCGGAATGCTTCGCGGCCGCGGCATAGCCGTCGAGGAAACGCTGGCCGACTCTCTGGCTGACGGCTCGGACCAGGTTTGGATCGTCATGAAGGGCCAGTGACAGCGGCTCATAACCCATCAGCCACATCGTCCATTCCAGCACACCGGATGACGTGAAGATGACCCCCATCCCGGGCGGCACGTTCTCCGCCACGAAATCCACGATGCCCATGTCGGGCGGATCAGTCAGCCAGGGGTACTTCGCGAAATCGTCCCACGAGTTGATCACGCCCTGGCTCTCATCCACCCAGCAGCGTTCCGGTCGGGCCAGCGGAGCCGTGTCCGCAGACATCAGCACCTTACGTTCCGCGTAGCCCAGCGTGCCCGGTGCAGCCGTGACGAAGTCCGCCCCGATCCGCTGTTGGTACTCGATCCGCCATAGCCAGTACTTCTGCCAGTCTTCGTACTCAGTGTCTGCGAACATCTGGTTCGCATCGCAGCCGAGCATCGCGACCATGAACTCGTGATCGGCGAAGAGCTCGATCAGGGGCACACGCTGCGGCACGTGCCGATGAAACACCGCATCCAATTGGCTGTAGTCCGGTTCCCTGGCGGCAAGCTCATCCAGCAACACGCTCATACTGTTCCTTTCGCACTTACGGCCGTAACGCCCTTATCAGATTGAAGCTCCGGAAGAAGCCGGCTTTGACCACATGGACACAGCCTGTACTTGATCCTCGGCGGGTTGGCAAGGCTCGTGGGCTTTGCTTTGTACTGGCTGTCGCTGCCGCCCGGTCTCCTGTAACGAGCATTCAACATCTGGCGTGCGGGCTTCGCCGCCTGCCCGGAATTGACACCTCTCGGGCCTGTCGATAGAGTTCTCCCCGCCGGTATCCTCCCATCGCCGAAGTGCTGGCCACAAGGCGAAGCTCAAGCGGTGGGCACGCGGATGATCCAGTTCGCCTTGCCGAGGTCATAGGCGTGTCCAGGCTCGAACAACTTCAGCGCATGCTGGCCGACGAGCCTGACGATGTTTTCTTGAACTTCAGCATGGCGATGGAGTTGGCCAAGATGGAGCGGCAAGACGAGGCGCTTGGCAAGTTCGACCGCGTCATTGACCTGGACCCTAACTACTGCACCGCGTATTTCCAGAAGGCGAACCTGTTGATCTTGCTTGAACGTCGTCAGGAGGCAAAGGCTGTCTTGAACAAGGGCATGTCCGCGGCCGAGCGGGCCGGCGATCTGCACGCGCGCGACCGTATGGCTGCCCTGTTGGATGCAATGCCTTGAGGTCCGGGCGCGTACCCCGGCGCGATCTTAACAAGGAGTCGGCAAATGGGCTGCAGAGTACTCTATTCGTTACTGACGCTGGTTGCCGCCTGGGCCTGCTCGCCTGCACTTGCCGCCGAGCAGGCACCCTGGGCTGTGCTTTTCAATGGCGAAGACTTCGCGGGCTGGCACCTGGTCGGCGGGGCCAAGTGGACCGTCGAGGACGGCACGATCCTCGGTCAGACAGGCGACGGCAGCTACGGCTGGCTCGTCACCAATAAGCAGTACTCGGACTTCGAGCTGGAGCTGAAGTTCAAGCACGAGGGGCCCGGCAACAGCGGCGTGCAGTTCCGCAGCCATGTCATCGACGGGGTGATGTGCGGCTACCAGGCTGAAGTCGATCCGCGCCCCGACTACAAGACCGGCGGGGTGTACGAGGAGAAGGGCCGAGGCTGGCTTGTCGAACCGGACGAGACCGGTCGACGCGCCCACAAGCCCGGCCAGTGGAACCACTACTGCATCACCGCCGTCCGCGACCACATCGTGCTTCATCTCAACGGCGTCAAGACGACCGACTTCCACGACCCCAAGACCATCAAAGGCATCATCGCTTTGCAGGTGCACAGCGGCAAGAAGAAGCCCGTCAAGGTCCGCTTTAAGGACATCCGCATTCGTGATCGGGCCAAGCTCCCCGCTGCTCGAGGCTTTGTTTCGCTCTTCAACGGCAAGGACCTCGACGGGTGGAAAGTCCACGGCGACGGCAAGTGGACCGTCCAGGACGGTCAGATCGTTGCCGCCAGCACGTCTGGGAAGTACAGCTACCTTGTCAGCGAGAACGCGTATGACAACTTCGTCCTCAAGGCAGCCTTCAAATACGAAGGGACTCAGAACAACAGCGGCGTGTTCTTTCGTTGCCGGATCAAAGGCGTGGACATCCGTGGGCCGCAGTGCGAGGTCTCACCCAAAATCGGCGGCAACACCGCCGGCATCTACGAGTCCGGTGGGCGAGGCTGGGTCAAGAAGCCTTCGGACAGGGCCCAGAAGGTCCTTCGTGAAGGCGACTGGAATGAGCTGCAGATCCGCGCGGACGGCGACCATGTCGTCACACACCTCAACGGATTCGAGGTCACGAACTTCCGCGACGACAAGCTCGCCCGCGAGGGGATACTGGCTCTGCAGATTCACTCCGGCCAGGGTGTGAAGGTGCGATTCAAGGACCTGTGGATCAAGCCGCTGACAAGGCCGAGCAGGTACCTGTCCAACGCCGCGGCGCACCCGAACTCACCAAACGGCCGGTTTCTGTCGAGGATCAACTTCCGATGTACTTGGCGTAAACGGCCCGGGCCTCTTCTCGCTTGCCCGTGCCTTTGATGATTGCTCGGCCGTCGGCGAAGACGGCGATGTAGTACGGCTTGATTCCTACTCGCAGCATGAAGCTGCTGAACGTCGGCGGCGTGGTGGCGACCGCGCGAAGCTTGGCGGCGAGTTGCTCGAAATCGACGCGTCGCGGCGTCGGTGCCCTGATCTGCACGGCATCTCGCCCGCAGAGCACCGTCGTTGTGCTGGCCAGCTTGCCGTCGAGGAATTCGAGTTTGCCCTGCTTACAGCAGCGACAGTTGCCCTCATTGTAGGCCGCCTGCACGTCCACGTTAGTCACGCGCCCATTCCACGCGTCGATGTTGACCAGATGCCGGTTTATCGCGTCCGGCCGTCCCATGAGGATTTTCATCGCCTCGATGGCCTGGAAGCTGGTGACCATGTTCACCACCACCGCCAAGATGCCGGCGGTATCGCACGTCGGGATCATCTCCGCGGGCGGCACGTGCTCAAAGATGCATCGCAAACATGGCGTTTCGTTCGGCAAGATGGTCATCGCCAGCCCGCTCGCGCCCAGACACGCACCATAGACCCACGGGAGCTTACGCTTGACCGCCACGTCGTTGATCAGGAACCGGGTCTCGAAATTGTCCGTCCCATCCAGGAGCAGATCGACGCCTTCCGTAAGGTGCTCAATGTTGGTGTGGTTCGCGTCTGCTACCTCTGCCTCGACCGTGACCGTCGAGTTGATCTTACTGAGCTTTGCCTTGGCGGCTTCAGCCTTGGGAAGGTTCTCGGCTAGGTCGGCCTCGTCAAAAAGCACGTGCCGCTGAAGGTCGCTCAGCTCAATGAAGTCACGATCCACGATCCGCAAGTACCCGACGCCGGCCCGCACCAAGGTGCTCGCCAGCATCCCTCCAAGCGCCCCGCAGCCGATCAGGGCGACGCGCGATTGGAGCAGTTTCTTCTGGCCGCCCGGGCCGACGAGCTCAAAAAGCACCTGCCGGCTGTAACGGTCCCCAAGCGCGTCGGACCCATTCGTCGGTCCTTCGTCGTTCATCGAAATCGTCCTGCAAAGGAGGCTGCTGCTTGCCTCAACGCTTCTGCTCGCGCCCGTGCTCGGAGAGCAGCTTGGCCGCGATGGCAGCCACCGCGGCGTTCTCGTCCTCGGCCACGCGCGCGACGACGTCTAACGCCGCCCGGCCGATCAGAGACGCGTCAACCTGCCCGACGCGCGTGATCTGATGCAATGACACTCGTCTCGCCTGAACGGACGCTTGGGAATCCTGCAACGCTGCAAGCGCCCGCTCAAGGACACCGAGCCGCACACGGCGAATCTGGCCCGCACTGAGTTCGTCTCGCATGGGCAGCGTGGGTGGCTCAACGGGAATCTCGTAGAACTTCTTGCCCTGCTCGACAACGATCCTGCCGCCGGCGGCCAGGATGATCTTCTTGCCTACCCCCGCCATCTTCGCCGCCAGCGTCGAGATGTTCACCGGGTTCGGGTAGAACTTCACCGTCGTGTTCCTATAGACGTCCTTGAGTGGCTCCTTCCACTTCTGGGGCGTGGCCCGGGTGCCGATGATCGTGCCGAGTATTCCCGCGGCCGTGGCCGGATTGCAGTCGCTATCCCACCCGCACAGCATGGAGATCTGAAGCGTCCGCGTGTAATCCTTCTGCCCCCATAACAGGCCTATGAGAACGCATCCGCTGTTTGTCACCGCGTGGATGCCTCCGAGCCGAGGGTACTTGCTCGCATACCTTTGTCGAGCGTCGCGCCAGTCCATCTTCGCGCCGTGCCAGGCCAACACGTCTTGGACCATCCGGGCGTATAGACTGTCCTGCGGCACCTTCCTGAGCGCCGTGCGAATGATCGTCTCAAGATCGTCTTCGAAGAACGCCGCGCTGTAGCACTGGGCCATGAAGACGGCCGCATACGCACCGTCCGAGAAGTTACTTATCTCCGCTTGTCGCCGCGCGTACTTCTCGCACGTGTTGGGCATGCCTGGACACACCAAGCCCATCAAGTCCGCCGCGATCTGCGCATCGACGCTCGTGTAGCGATCGGAAAAGGCCGGATGCCCGCTCAGCGGCGGCCAAATCCCGTAGCTGAAGTTCTCGAATGCCTGCTGATTGGCACACCATAGCTGCGGCTTGTTCAACTGCCAGAGTTCGGCGATCTGCCTGCTGGTAACGTCCGTGCCATGTTTCTCGAATCCCTCGAGGGTGATCATCTGGACGTAGCAGTCGTCCTGGTCGTGCGATCCATCCGGCTTGACGAGCCAGTCTCGTGTGTTTGCCAGAGTTAGTTCTCTCTCTTGCCACGTAATGCGATGCGGCTGGCCTGGCTGCGACCACTGGATCTTGAACTCGGTCGGCTCGCCATACAACACGCCGATGTTCTTGCCAAGCCAGCAGGCGTACACCTTGTCGCGGTACTCCTGCTCTGAAAGCGTGATCGGTTTCATGCATTGACTCCTTTCATATCTCCAGCGACTACTGCGCTTGCGGGCACAGGATCCCGGCTGGGCCGGCCCGGCGTCATAGGAACCGCTTCCGCGTGGCCTCCTCGTAGATCGCTAGTATGTTCTCAATCGGCGTATCCGGTTGGATGCAGTGTGCTG
>CAYGAN010000134.1:0-1729 GCA_964347585.1 uncultured Planctomycetales bacterium
CGGGCCACAAGTTCGGTCCGAGCAACGACGCGAAATCGTCAGCCAGACCCGCCCCGCCCGCACTAATCGCCGGAACTCCGCGTAGCGCGTTATGGAAATGGATGAAGCGGACAATGCTGTCCGTGATCAGCTGCAGGAAGTGCTTCGCCAGGGCAGGCTTTTCAAGCACGTCGGCGCAAAAATCCTGGCCGCGCGTCAGCACCGCCGTCGTTAGCGGGCCTTCGTGACCATAGCCGCCGAATGATACCTCTTCGTCGGGAAACGCCCGCCGCAGGGCGTCGAAGAGTCTCATGTAGTGCTTCGTCAGCCCGGCCGTCTGGAAGTCGATCGCGTCGCGCAGTCGGTCGATGCCGCGCTCGATGCCATCGTAGATCGGGCTGGCAACGGCCGGTGCGCTATCGGCGGGAAAGACGATCGTCGAACCCAGTGTAGAAACGTGACCGTAGCTGATCGCGGGAACCGTTGGCGGAGGCAGCCGCACGTACGCTCCGAAACGCTCGCGGATGCGGCGTCGGCCCGTGCGGAAGACCTCAACCGCCCCCTCAGGCTTTAAGTAGAACTCGCGCAGAGGCACACCGGCCTGCGAGGCCAGCACCTCGTGGGTGCATGAGACCGACCAGCCAAAAATTGGACGTTCGGTCCGGTTCCCGCTTGATGAGCCTCCACGGGATTCGGGCATGCCGGGCAGTCTATTGCGTGTGGCTATCGAGCGCCAATGCCTTGCGTGGAGTCAAACGTCAGGCCCCGGGACGGGAGACTTGAGATAGGCTCGCAACACTCTTACTCGATTGCCTGCAACGTGACATCGACGCGCACGGGCTTGCCGTCGCGCACGATGGTTACCTCCACCGTTTGGCCGATCTCGAATTCCTCCAGCGCATTCAACAAGTCATCGACCGCCGGCGTGGGCTCATCGCCGACCTTCGTGATCACGTCCCCTAGCACGAGTTCCCCATCGTCCGTTTCCCTGATTCCGCGAAGTCCGGCCCGCTCAGCCGCACTATTGGGCGTTGCCCTGAGAATGACTACGCCTTCGACCCCCAGTCGGCTTGGGGACTGGAACACGGTCACGCCGAGCCCGGGCCGCACGACCTTGCCGTGAGCGATAATCTGAGGCACCGCGCGGTTGACAGCATCGACCGGGACCGCGAAGCCGATTCCCGAACTGATCGAAGGGTTGTACACAGCCGTGTTCACGCCGATCAGGCGCCCGGCGCTGTCAAGCAGGGGCCCGCCTGAGTTGCCGGGGTTAATGGCGGCGTCCGTCTGAATCACGCCCTGGATCGTCCGCTGGGTCACCGACTTGATCTCGCGATTCAGTGCGCTGACCACGCCTGTAGTCAGCGTGTAGTCCAGCCCAAAAGGGTTGCCAATTGCGAATACCTTCTGGCCGACGCGCAGGTCGCGTGATGTACCTATGGCGATCGGCTTGAGCTTGCTGGGCGGCGCCTTGATGCGCAGCACCGCCAAGTCCTTGTCGGGTGCGGCCCCCACGCGTGTCGCCTTCCAAGTGGAATTGTCGGCAAGCGTCACGCGGCAGGCGTCGGCCCCCCGGATCACGTGGTAATTGGTAACGATGTGCCCTTGCTCGTCCCAGATGAACCCCGATCCCGTGCCCTTTGGCACCTCGAACACGTTCAAGCTCAGCCAGTCGCGCCGCAGAGTCGTGGGGCTAATGTAAACGACTGAGGGAGAAGCTTGCTGGAACAGTTCGATGGTCGAGCTCTCG
>CAYGAN010000134.1:1739-3780 GCA_964347585.1 uncultured Planctomycetales bacterium
CTCGGGCTGTCACCGCGCGGGGCTGGACGTTCGTCGTCTCGCGGGTACGCGACGGCCGAACGAACGCCCGCCACAGCACGAGGATCGCCGCCAGGGCGACCACCCCAGGGATTAGCCAGTGGGTCACTGGCGCGGGTCGGTTCCGCCACGACGGTGTGCGATCAGAAGGATACTCATTCATGGTTGCAGAGGCCCGTTCGTCAGGCGGGCAGAGCGCGTCAGCCCTACCACCATTGTAGAGGATCGCTCTGGCTCGCGTCCTGGCTCCGCTCGAACCGTCTTGCTCGCAATGCGGACGCGATCAAGCTCGTCCCGGCCAGCATGACCAGAGCGGCAACAAGAGCGACCAGAATCGCCGGAACAAGCAGGATCACGACTCCGGCGGCCACCAGCAGAATACCGGTGACCAGCTGGTACTTCCAGAGTGCTGCGAGCCCACCGAACGGCCGTTGCCATATGTATCGGAACATCTTCGCTGCCACCTCTGCGACAAGGTCGTCGTCACCGGGGACAAGGGCTTCGATCACCATTGGCCCGAGTGGCTGGACGTGTTCGCAATTCCCGTGCCATCTGACGAGAGCAACTCGTAAGACCTGACATATATAAGGTCATATATGTCAGACGGTTACAGAGAGGCCTTTCAAGGCCCCCGCACAGCCGCTCACGCGCCGGGCTGCCAGCTGCCTGATCGGCTGTCAGGCTCGCGCACTGCGGGCCCGTGCACAAGCCGGCACTCGGCCTGGGGCGGACCTGCTTGCCCCTGTCGCCGGAGGTCCCCGCAAATCGGGGCCCACGCCGCCCCCACGGATTGGCTCGCCTTCGCGAGCAGCCGCTGGGTCCGGCGCTTGTCAGTTCGGCTGCGTCAGGCTATACTGACCCCACGTTGAGGTCATGGAGGACCGTCGGCCCGCCGGTGACAGACCCCGCTCTCCGATGACAGGCTTGTTGCGGCGCCGTTGTGTGGCGCCATCGCGCAGCGCATCCGCCAAGTGGCATGGTAGTTGCGCACGGGTGTAGGAGCAAGACGTACCATGCGGGTTCTTTCAGGCATCCAGCCATCCGGCAAATTGCACCTTGGCAATTACTTCGGCGCCATGCGTCAGCACATCGGGCTTCAAGAGGAAGGCCACGAATGCTTCTATTTCATTGCAAATTACCATGCCCTGACCAGTCTGAGCGACCCCGAGCAGGTCCGCAGTCTGACTCAGGAGGTCGCGCTGGGTTATTTGGCGCTGGGCCTGGACCCGGCAAGGACGATTTTCTTCCGGCAGTCTGATGTTCCCGAGGTTGCCGAGCTGACGTGGATCCTGTCCTGCGTGACGCCCATGGGCCTGCTGCAGCGGTGTCACTCGTACAAGGACAAGGTGGCCGAGGGCCTGAGCCCGAGCCACGGGCTGTTCGCGTACCCCGTGCTTCAGGCCGCCGACATTCTGATCTACCGCTCGCAGGTCGTTCCGGTCGGACAGGACCAGAAGCAGCATCTCGAGGTCACCCAGGACATCCAAGCCAAATTCAACCAGCTATACGGCGACGTATTGATTCGGCCTGAGCCGCTGATCGTCCCGGAGGTCGCCGTTGTACCCGGCATCGACGGCAAGAAGATGTCCAAGAGCTACGATAACACGATCGAGCTATTTGGCGATTTGAAGGCTGCAAAGCGGCGGATCATGAGTATCAAGACGGACAGCGCCGCCGTCGAAGACCCCAAGGATCCTGACGCGTCGAGTTTGTACGCGCTCCTGAAGCTTATGGTCAGCCCGGACGAGGCTGAGGAATGGGCGCAGCGATATCGCAAGGGCGGCATGGGATATGGCCGGGTCAAGCAGCGAATGTTTGAAGCGTTCGCGGAGATTTTCGGCTCTGCGCGCCAGCGATACACGAAGCTGTCCAAGCAGCCGGATTACGTCGAAGACGTTCTCCGTGAGGGCGGCCGCCGCGCCCGGGAAGTCGCCCGGGAAGTGATGGCTGACGTCCGTGCCGCCTGCGGCATTGTGGCCGCTGGCTGATCGAGCGGTTCGGCGGGACACGACGGGCGGTGCCA
>CAYGAN010000134.1:3790-9808 GCA_964347585.1 uncultured Planctomycetales bacterium
GCGGAGCGCGCCGCCGGTCGCTCGGACGCCCGATGCTGTGTAAACGAATCGATGACAGACTACCGAGTTCAACTTGATATTTACAATGGCCCGCTGGACCTGCTTCTGTATCTGATCCGGCGGGAAGAGGTGGACATATACGATATCCCCATCGCTCGCATCACCGAACAGTACGTGACCTACGTAGAGCTGCTCAGACAGCTTGATCCGAATGCCGTTGGCGAGTTCCTGGTCATGGCGGCTACGTTGATGGAGATCAAGTCGCGCATGCTGCTCCCTCGCCAGGAGGCAGAGGAAGGCGATGAGGAACTCGTCGATCCGCGACTTGAGCTTGTCCGGCAGCTCTTGGAGTACAAACAGTTCAAGGATGCTGCATTTGAGCTCGGCGCTGCAGCGCAAGCGCAAGCTTCGCGCTTCGCCCGACCCCACGCTGAGCTGGGTGAGACGCCGTCGGAAGTCGATCTGCAGGACGTTCAGATCTGGGATCTATTCGCGGCGTTCAACCAGCTCATGGTGGCGATCGGTCGGACCCCCACCGCTCACGAGGTGGTTTACGACGACACTCCGGTTCTGCTGCATGCGGCGGATCTGCTTGACCGTCTTGAGCGCGAGGGCGGCTCGTTGGCCTTCGAGCGAGTCTTTGAAGGGCGCACGCGGGCGGAGATGATCGGGCTGTTTCTGGCGTTGCTCGAGCTGATCAGGCAGCAGCGTGTACGGGCTCAGCAGCAGGCCGTCTTCGGAACAATCGTCTTGTTCCTTCTTGATCCGACGCCCATTAGCAAACTCGCCGAGGCCGAGCGGCCGGAACCTGACGTGACCGACGTGTCCGGCGCTGCCGAAAGCCCTGCTGCACCGCTCGAAGACGATCTTGACGAAGAAGACGCCGAGATCAGGGCAATCGACGAATCAATCGGAGAGGTATCGGTCGATCCGCCGCTCGAGCCGGACCAGACGCCTCGCAACAAGGGAGACGACAGCTCGGCCGCCGAAGGTTGAATCGCTGGATGAGGCGGGGCATGCGTCCGGCAACGCGCCTGATCCGACCTCGGCCACCGCGGGGGCGCAACTGATATCGCAGCACCGGACATGAAGCCGGTACGTGTGGGACACTGTCAGCCGGTGCCTGCGGCCGCCGATGCGCACTATTCCGTAAGACGTGCGCTCGCGCGTGTGGCGGACGAAACGGTCCGTTACGCTCTTGGCCTCGGTCACGTCAAGCCGGCCACAAGTATGCAGCGGGATGAGCTTGAAACGGCGGGCGAGGTCGATGTAGAGTGGGCAGAGGCACCAGAGCGCTAGAGATTGCCCGCGGCTCAACGGGCTCCCGAGGCATACTGGGCTGGGCGCTTACGTGGATCCTCAAATTGGAGCGGCGGCTCTTCCCGCCGAACCGTGATGGCCAAAGAGAGCTTCGCCATCCTGCTGGATCAGCTCAGGAAAAGCAAAGAACTGATCGTGCAGGAAATGGGCAAGGCCATCATCGGCCAGCGCGAGGTGATCGATCAGGTTCTTGTGGCGATCCTCTCAAGGGGGCACTGTCTTCTGGTCGGCGTGCCCGGACTGGCCAAGACAATGATCGTCAGTACCCTGTCACGGATCATGACGCTTTCATTCAATCGGATCCAGTTCACGCCTGACCTGATGCCATCGGACATCACGGGCACCAACGTGATCGACGAGACGCCGCAAGGCCGCCGGGAGTTTCGATTCGTTCGCGGGCCGATCTTTGCGAACATCATCCTGGCCGATGAAATCAATCGCACGCCGCCGAAGACGCAAGCGGCGCTGCTGCAGAGCATGCAGGAGCGCGAAGTGAGCGTCGGGCAGGAGACGTATCGCCTACCCGACCCGTTCGTTGTGATCGCGACGCAGAATCCGATCGAGCAGGAAGGGACGTATCCGTTGCCCGAGGCACAACTGGACCGGTTCATGTTCAACATTTGGGTCGATTATCCCAGCCTGGCCGAAGAAGAGACAATCCTCGCTGAAACCACGATGGGAACGATGCCGCAGTTGCGAACGATCCTGAACGATCGCCAGCTTCTGAACATGCAGAAGCTGATGGCGACCATCCCGGTTAGCCAGTACGTGATCCAATATGCCACGCGGCTGGTTCGGGCAACGCGTCCAGGCGATCCGACGTCTCCGGACTTCGTCAAGAAAATGGTGGACTGGGGTGCGGGGCCACGGGCCGGTCAGTATTTGATTCTCGGTGGGAAGGCATTCGCCGCGATGGACGGCCGATACAGTGTCAGCACCGAAGACGTAAAGCGCGTGACGGTCCCCGTGCTGCGTCATCGGATCGGGTGTAACTTCGCGGCCCAGGCGGAAGGAGTTGACACGGTCGAGATCGTGCGGCGCCTGGTGGATGTTGTGCCTGAGCCGGAAGTGCCCAAGTACAGCACAACCGCCAGGACGACCGAGTCAGCACCGGCGGCGGAGGTGGATGGAGGCTAATCACATGCCGAGCTACTCGCGACGGAATCTGCAGGCGCGTGCGTCCGTTGGCTGATGCGGCCGACCGGCCGAGCGTACGCCGGTGCAGGCACGATCGCCCGCGTGGACCGCGCGAGGTCCCGCCGGCATTGGGAAATGGTGCTTGTCAATTACGGATCCTGGCGATATAAACTGCCATCGTTCTCCGCAAGCCAGCGGGGTCCTGGGGACAGCAGTGCGGTCAATAGGTTAGCCGGGCGCGCGCCGAAGGCCGAGTGCCGGGGAATCGCCGTGTGGCTTGTCTGCCAGCGGGGGAGTGCCTGCTGGCTGGGGTGGCTCGCGATGAGTGCAGGCGGCCTTGAGCGTGTCGGCTATCGTAGCACAAGGGTTGATGACTCGGTAGATTCGAAGCCGTACGGTGTGACCATGAGCACCGGGCCGAACGGACTTGTCGCTGAGCTGCCGAAGTCGCGGATAACGGAGGGCTCATGCGAAGTCAGCATGTGGTCGCGCGTGAAGTTCGGCGTGGTCCGGGCGTTCTTGTGGGGCTGGGCGGTCTGCTTTTCGCTCAAAGGGCTGTACCTGCTTGGGCGATTCTTCGGGACGTGCGAGTGGCTGTTGGGCCGACGGCGGCGGCTTCGGTTCCGGCTGCGACTGCAGCGCACTTATCACGATGAGCTGACCAGGAAATTCGTTCGCCAAGCCACCCGAAGACACTTCATGCGCGTCAGGTGCGACAAGTTCTTCTACCTGATCTTCGACAAGCTGCCTCGCGATAAGATCCTCAAGCGAATCAAATTCCACGGCAAGGAGATCCTGGATTCAGCGGTCGCCCAGGGGCGCGGGGTCTATGTCACGCTCTCGCACCACGGCAGCCATCACGTTCTGGGCTTGTTGATGGCCCTCATGGGATACAAGGTGGCCGGCGTGCGTGACCGTCAGGAAGGGGCGCTACGCAAGTACGTGCAGGATAGGTACGCCGAAACGTTTCCGGAGTTCCGCGCGATCCGCCTTCTCTTTGCGGACTCATTCCCCCGCGACATCTATCGCGCTTTCCACGAGGGCTATATTCTCGGCAGCGCGTTGGACGTGGATCGGCATCGAGGGGAGCACCTGCGAACGGCAAAGGTGAGAATACTCGGCCGCGAGCGCGAATTCCTCACGGGAACGATGCACATCGCTCTGCGCTGCCGGGCGCCCATTCTTCAAGGGTTCGTGGTTTCGCGCAAGAGTTTCTACTTCCGGCTCATTGTCCTGCCGGCGCTGGTGGATCCCAAGACGGCCGTGGACAGCCCGGAGGTCGTCGCCGACGCGATGCAGCGCTACGCAGGCAACATAGAGGCACACGTTCGGGCCCATCCGTGCCACGTCAGCAAGTGGTGACTCACTTACATGCAGCGGGGCGTGGCAGGGGCAGGTTCTGCGCGCCCCCTGATTCCGCCACGGGTGACGAGATAGTACGACCATGCGGGTTGCGTTCGTGACGAGTTGGTTCGGCGAGTCGATCCCCGGAGGCGCGGAAGCCGCCGTTCGCGATCTTGCCGTCAGGCTGCACCGAGCGGGGCTGCTGGTGGAAGTCCTGACAACGTGCATCCGAGATTTCCACGCGGACTGGTCGGCGAATCATCACCAACCCGGCGTGGCGGAGGTGCTCGGTCTGCCGGTCAGGAGGTTCAACGTCGAGCGGCGAGCTCAAAGGCGGTTCGACCGGATCAACAAAAGGTTGATGTTCCCCTGGCGTGGCGTTGACGGTCGGCCGCGTCCCTGTTCTCCGGGTCAATCGCCCCTTTCGCCCGCTGACGAGCAGTTCTACATCCAACATCAGATTCGTTCGCCGGACCTGTTCGGCTACCTCGATTGCCACCGTGAGAGCTACGACATTTTTGTGTTGATGCCGTACATGTTCGCCACCACGTACTATGGCGTACTAGCGACGCGCGAGCGGTCGGTGCTTATTCCGGCGCTGCATGACGAACCGTATGCCTACATGTCCATTTACCGCCGGATGGCCGAAGCTGCGGGCGCAATCGCCACACAGACCCGCGCCGAGCACGAGCTGGTGGCCCGGATCTTCGGCCGTTCGGCAGCGAGCAAGTCGCACCTGCTGGGCATGGGCATTGAGACGATGTGGCACGGCGACGGGCGGCGCTTCCGCAAGAAGTACGATCTGTCGGGCCGACTGTTCCTGTACGCCGGCCGTCGTGACGAGGGCAAAGGCGTTTACCGGCTTGTGGCCGACTTCCTCGACTACCGAGCCGGCCAGGGCCAAGGTAAGTTATTGCTGATTGGGCCGGGGGAGTTGCCGCCCGAGGTCGGCGAGCATCCCGATATCCTTGACCTGGGGTTTGTTGATCCGCAGGACAAGTATGACGCCTATGCTGCCGCCGACGTGTTCATTCATCCATCGCGGCAAGAGGCTTTCTCGATCGTTCTGCTGGAGTCGTGGCTTGCGGGCACGCCGGCGTTGATCGATGGTCGGTGTCGCGTTACGCGAGAACATTGCCAGCGGTCCGCCGGAGGACTGTGGTATGATAACCCAGCCGAGTTCGCCGCCGCACTCGATCGGTTCGCCGCGAGGCCGGACCAAGCAAGGGCGATGGCGGACGCAGGACGGAAGTATGTCCTCGCTAACTACTTATGGCCAGTGGTCATCGATCGCTACCGATCGCTGTTCGATCACATGAAACGGGCCTCGAGGGGGAAAAAAGGTGGATGATCCGCATCATTTGCTTGGCGCGCTCTGCGGGGCCGGTATTCTCCCTCAGGCTTCATGCAGCCTGTCATTGCCGCCATCCGTTCTTGCGACGCAAGGGTAATGCATGCTGGGATCGCTAATCGTTGACCGGCATCTGATCTGGGAGCTGACGCGGCGCGACCTGAAGACTAGGTACGTCGGCAGCACGCTCGGGGTCGTGTGGACGGTTCTTCAGCCTCTAGCCCTGATTCTCATTTTCACGGTGGTGTTTACGTTTCTTGCGAGGGCTGCATTCGTTGGCGCGCCCTTTGCCGAGAAGTTCCATTACAGTGTTTATCTCTGTGCCGGGCTGCTTCCTTGGCTTATGCTGCAGGAGCTACTTCAGCGAGGCACCAGCCAGTTCGTCGAGATGGCCAACCTGATCAAGAAGATCCCTTTCCGCAAAGCAGTATTGCTTTGGTCGGTGGGCATGAGCAGTGCCACAACGTTCCTGGTGGCATTCGGGTTGTTTCTGATCTTCCTGGCTATCATCGGCCATTGGCCGGTCGTTGAGCTAGGAGTGTACCTTGCAGTTGTCGGGCTTCTGACGGTTTTCGGCATGGGCTTGACCACTATCGCCGCCTGCCTGCAGGTGTACATCCGCGACACGAAGCAACTGGTAATTGTAGGCTCCCAGTTGTGGTTCTGGGCCACGCCGATTGTCTGGTTCCCGAGTGAGCACATCCCGGCATGGGTGACGCGTGTCGAGCAGTTCAACCCGCTTTACTGGTACGTGCGTCCACTTCAGGATCTCATCGTTCGGACTATGTTGCCGGCCGCGGGGCAATGGTGGCTGATGCTGGCCTGTTCGGCAGCGGCGCTCTCGGCGGGGGTGCTGGTCCTGCGCA
>CAYGAN010000134.1:9818-12745 GCA_964347585.1 uncultured Planctomycetales bacterium
CGACGAGCTCTGACCATCAAAGCAGCTGACCTTCGCAAGGTTCTGTATCCGCTCGCGAAGGTCGGCCGGTGGGTGGATCGGGTTGTCCAGTGGCGCAAGCGTCTGGAAACGGGGATCCGGGGATCCTAACGCATAAGTGCAGCTCTGTGCTTTATGCGACTCGACCGGTCTTGTAACATGGTCCCGAGGCTGGGCAGGTTCGCGGTCCGTGCTACGAGGGCCGCCGGTCGCAAAGCATTCGTCCAGAGGCACTCGGACCCACGCACCGCACCCGGTACCGCTGTAGGCAGGAAGACACCGACGAGAAGCTCTGATGACTTCCGGGGATTCGGTCGCGGTTCACGTCAGGCACTTGACGAAGCGCTTCCGTGCGTACGCTGACAACAAGCAGCGTGTTCTGGACTGGGTGACCGTCGGCAGGGCAGGGCGGTGCCACCGCGTCACGGCGCTGAACGACGTGAGCTTCTCGCTGAAGCGGGGCTGGGCGATGGGCGTGGTTGGGCCGAACGGCGCCGGCAAAAGCACGCTGCTCAAGATCGTCGCGGGAACGCTGCGGGCCACCGAAGGTACGGTCGATTCTTACGGACGCGTCGGCGCACTCCTGGAGCTCGGCATGGGCTTTCACCCCGAGTTCACCGGGCGAGAAAACATCCGACTCAACGGCCTGCTGCTTGGGCTGAGCAAAGACGAGATCCGGCAGAACGAGGGACAGATCATCGCCTTTAGCGAACTGGGTGACTTCATCGACCAGCCGCTCCGCACGTACTCGAGCGGAATGGAGATGCGGCTCGGGTACAGTGTGGCGGCCGCGGCACAGCCCGACATCCTCGTGATCGACGAGGCGCTAGCAGTCGGAGACGCACATTTCCAGCAAAAGTGCTTCGATCATCTGGAGCGGTTCCTGAGCAACGGCGGCACGGTTCTGTTCGTCTCGCACGACCCACACGCCATCCTGAGGATTTGCCACCGGGCCATTCTGCTGGATGGCGGCAAATTGATCGTCGAGGGACCGCCCGTGGACGTGCTCGAGGCGTACAGCGCGCGGCTTGCGCGAGCGGCGGGGGGAGTCGGAACGGTTACAGGTATCGCGGCGGCTGGGTATTCCGGCGGCACACGGAGCGGCCAGTTCCGAGCTGTCATCGAACACGCCGAGTTGCGTGGTGCGGACGGTCACTCGCGGCACACGCTCGTGACCGGCAGCCAGGTCGAGTTCTGCCTGCGAGGGCTTGTGCTGTATCCGGTCGAGAGTCTGACAGCCGGCATGATGATCCGCGATCGAACTGGTTTGGACGTGTTCGGGACGAACTCGGCCGAACTCCACGAGCCCGTCCCGTGTGACCGGCCGGGAAGCTTTGAGGTGCGGTTCCGGTTTCGGCTCAACTTGGCTCCAGGCCAGTACTCGATCAGTGCCGCATTGCACGCTGCCGATCAGCATCTGGCTGGATGCTACGACTGGGCGGACCGGCTGGTGGATTTTGCGGTCGTGGAGGATCCGGCGTGCAAGTTCAGCGGCTTAGTGCGACTGCCGACGTCGCTGGTGGTCAGCGACCTGGCGCCGGTGTCCACAGACCGTTTCCGGCAGGTGTGGGCGCGGCTGTTCGCCGCCGTATCGCCGACAATCAATCTGGCTGCCGAGGAGTGCCCGTGCCTATTGTACGGCTTTTGCGAACGCGAGCACGACGAGCACGGCGCGTTCCGTTGGTGTGGAAGCACCGTGATGTTCGCGCTACGCCTGGGGGGAGGATCCCTGGTGGTGGAATTGGACTACAGCCCGCCGGACTGCCTGGCGGAGCCGCTGCGCGTTGTCGCGGATATCGCAGGCGTGCAGTTCGGCAGGGGGCAGCTTCCCGTGGGTCAGCGGAAAAGGCTCCGTTGGGCTGTCCCGCCCGACTGGCGGAACGGACCGGCTATTGTCCGCATCCAGTTCGACCGGAGCTACTGCCCGGCGGAGCTGGGGGCCGCGAGCGATTCTCGGATCGTATCGGCCAAGTGTCGGCTGATCGAGTCGCGCGATTGATCGATGCACGCGATACACCAGGTCCTGCCGACGTTCGTGGGGTCAGACGCCATCGGCAACTTCGCTGTGAGCATTCAGCGCGCGCTGTTGCGGCTCGGATACGAGTCGCGAATCTATGCGGACTCGATCGAGCCAACAATGAGGGGTAGGGCACTTCCGATTCGCCATCATGCACGGCACGCACGCGCGGACGACGGGTTGATCTATCACCACTCCATTGGTTCGCGGCTGCTCGATTACGTGACGCACGTGGCCGGTCCGAAGATCATGATCTATCACAATATCACGCCGGGGCACTACGTCCGTGCGTGCAACTTCGAGCTCGCCAGACTGTTGGACCGCGGCCGACGGCAACTGCCGGAACTGGCGGAGCGGTTTGATTTGGGCGTTGGCGTCAGCCGCTACAACGCCGTCGATCTGCAGGACGCTGGTTTCTCGCACGTGGCTGTCCTGCCGATCAGCTTCGATCCGCTCGCCTTCAAACGAGCGCCCTTCGATGAGGCGATCAGCCGGCAGTGCGGCGACGACGTGTCGAATTTGCTCTTCGTAGGGCGGCTGCTGCCGCATAAGTGTGTCCACGAGTTGATCGAGTGGTTCGACGGATACGTTCAGCAAGGGAATGGGAAGTCACGATTGATCGTCGTCGGCGCGTTTGATGACCGATTCGAGCACTACAATCGGTCACTGATAAGCCGAGCCCAGACGGCGCGTGGGCAGGTCGTCATCGCCGGTAGGGCAAGTCATGCTCAGCTGGTCAGCTACTACCGCGTGGCGAAGGTCTTCGTTTCATTCAGCGAGCACGAGGGATTCATGGTGCCGCTGCTTGAGGCAATGGGAACCGACACGGCTATCGTGGCATTTGACATCCCGGCCGTTCGTGAGACGCTCGACGGAGCGGGGATTCTGTTCG
>CAYGAN010000135.1:0-2820 GCA_964347585.1 uncultured Planctomycetales bacterium
CGATCGTATATGAAAGGGCGGTCCACAGTGCGATCCAGATGGGCATCTGCAAAGCCATCGGCAGGCAGGTGAGCATCTGTCCGGCCGGAGAGATGCCCTCCTCCCGATAGACCTTCATCATCTCCTGATTCAGCTTGGCCTTGTCGTTGGCGTACTTCTTCTTGATCTCCTCCATCTTCGGCTGCAGGGAGGACATCTGCTTCTGCATCTTGACCATGTTGACCTGACCCTTTTTCGTGATCGGGTGCAGGATGGCGCGAACGATCAACACGAGAAAGATGATCGCGATGCCGTAGTTGTACGGCGGCAGCCTGTGGAACGCGTCCAGCAGCCAGGACATCAGGTTCACCAGAGCGCCGACCGTGCACACGCCGCCCATGCACGCACTCGCATAGCCGGCCTGGATCAGTGCCCCGTAGTCGAGCTTCCGGTACTCAGGGACGGATTCGAACGCGGTCTTCGCCTTTGGGCCGATGTACCAGTCGAAGTTCAGCTCCTTGGAGCCGCTGGCGGGCAGGACCAGCTCGGTGGTCTGAAATTGCACGACCAGGTCGGCGCCGACGTCCCCGGCGCGGGGATCCTTGGCGTCGTTGGACGTTAGATGGCTCGCCTCGGCCTTGGCGACGAAATCGGTGAACGGCTCACCCGGCCTGGGCCGTGGGGTGACGATGCACGCAAAGAACTTGTTGGCCAAGGCGACCCATACGAGCTTGTCTTCGTCCTGGTCGCTGCCGAGGATCTCCGGCTTGGCGATCTCGCGCCCGGAAGAGTCCTTCTCGACGGTCTTCTGGCGCGCGGTCCTCTTGACTGCAACCTTACCGGCGTCATTGATCCCGCAGTACACCGCACGCTGATCGCTGCGCGTGTCCTCCTTGGGCACGCCGATGGGCCCACGCTGCCACAGCGTGACCTCCTGCTGCTCCGAAGTAAGATTATCGATCCGCAGGCTGACATGCACGTCGTGCCGTACTGGCTTGCCAGGCTGCTTGGGCAGCTCCACCGTCTTGGTCAGACGTAGCGTGTCCTTTCCTTCGATCTGGATCGTGGCGGCGAATACCGCCCGTTCGCCTTGGTCGGTTGGTTCCTTGTGCGACAGCCAGAGGGCGCCGGCCAGGTCGATGGGGTTGCTGCCCGCTAGCGAGATTCGTTCCGTGGTGAGCGAGTAATGCTCCCGGCCGGTGGAGCGATCGAGAACGGGGCGCAACAGTGGATATCGCCTCGGCTCGTCAACCTTGAACGCAAAGCGGGTCAAGTCGGCCTCTCGCAGAGACGCGCCGAGATTGGTCAGTTCCAGCTTCATTGGATAAACCAACTCGCCGTCGATCAGCTCGGTCGAGCCGAGCGTGATGCGCCTTTCTTCAGCTGCCCCGCGGACCAGAGCGGACGGGGCCGGCGCCGTCGGGGTCGGACGGGTTTGCGGCTTGGGCTGGTGCGCGGCCTGCGTAGTGCGTGCACCGACCGATGGAGCCGTGGTGGCTTGCGTGGTCACCGGCGGCGGCCGGCGTGGCGGCAAGAGTAACCGCGTCACGAAGGTCCAAACGAAGAATACGGCCATGGCCGCCAGCATGGCTCTTATTATCTGTCGCGTCTGCATTACACAATTCCCAAGCGGGAGAAAACCGGCTCGGCGCCGGTCATGGCCTCGCCGGACGGCCGATCCGGCGCCGAAGCAAATCGGCAATGTCGGGAGCTGTTCAAGCCAACGGAGAGGCCCACTCTTAGGGCTCTGTTCGCTCAGGCCGCTGCACTGGACAGCGTTCCCGCACCACGGTCACCGTCCATCTAACAGCCGGCTGCCCAGGAAATCGTCCAGTTCGGGATTATTGAAGATCTTGCTGGCCGCTTTGTCGGCGTCGTATGCCACCCGGACAAACTCCACCGTACGATCATCAACCACTACGTAGCTCGCCCTCGGATCGCGATCCCGCGGCTGACCGACGCTGCCGACATTAACGATGGCCTTCTCGTCATCGGTCAACCTATAACGGTCGCGTTCGGTCAATTCGTCAGGCGGATCGAAGTACGGATCGTCGAGAAAGATGCCAGGTACGTGCGTGTGCCCGACAAAACAGGCGCGCGTCCCTTCTTCCAGCCGCTCGAAGTTCGACAGAATCTTCTGCGGGTTCGTATAGACATCCTCCGAGAATAGGTATTCGTTGACCGGCTTGCGCGGCGAGCCGTGTACGAACAGTAAACCATCGTACTCATAGCGCACCGGCAATCGGCCGAGGAAGTCCCAGCGGCTGTCACGTGCCGGCTTGCTAGTCTCGTCCTCGAACAGTTGTCGTGTCCAATAGCAGGCGCGCTCGGCGCCGATGTTGAAGTTGAACGGCTCATAGAAGACGGCGTGGTCGTGGTTGCCGCACAGACACACTTCGCATCGCTCCGCCACCAGATCGAGGCACTCTCTGGGGTCGGCGCCGTAACCGACCACATCGCCGAGACAGAAGACCGTCTTGATCCCTCGGTGGTCGATGTCCTGGAAGACCGCCTCCAGGGCTTCTAGGTTGGCATGGATGTCTGAGATGATGGCAAACTTCGTCACTGGCTGGCCGCCACATACTTCCTGACAACACATCCACCTACGTCTGCGCTTCTGAGGCGTTCCCCAGCGAGCGTTTCCCGGCCCACCAGAGCGGGCATCGCCCCTGTATGCTAGGAAAGGTGCATCGCGGCGTCAACGTCTTTCGACCGGCGCGATCCGAAAGCGCCAGCTTCGCGTTGGCTCCGGCGCAAGAGGAACTTAGAATCATCAGGCGATGGTGCGACCGCACGTGAGCTCAGTCCGGATCCTTGCCCTGGATACGTCGGGGCGGATCG
>CAYGAN010000135.1:2830-12629 GCA_964347585.1 uncultured Planctomycetales bacterium
GGCACGGGAGCACCGAAGAAGCAAGGGCTTCCCTGGAGGTGCTGCCAGCGATCGACAGGCTTTGCAGACGCCAGGGCTGGCGACCCGATAGCGTCCAACACTGCTATGTTTCCGGCGGTCCGGGGAGTTTTACCGGCTTGCGGATAGGCGTAACCGTCGCTCGAACGCTGGGCTGGTCTTGCGGCGTGCATCTCGTTCGCGTTCCCACCGTTGAGGTACTGGCAATGAACGCTGCTGAGCTTAGCCCGCCCCCGCCGCATCTGGCAGTTCTTCTGGACGCCAAGCGCGGGCAGGCGTACGCGGCTGCGTTTCGCTACAAGGATGGTCGGTACGTCGGGTTCATCGATACGTGCTTGGCAGATCCGCGGCACGTTGTCAATCGCTGTCCGAAGCCGCTCTGGCTGTTGGGCGAGGGCATTGACTACCACCGCGCCAGCATCAACACACCCCGCGTCAGCATCCTGCCGAAGGACCTCTGGCGGGCGAGGGCGGAGAACGTCCATCGAGTCGGACTGGAGATGGCCTCGCGCGGTGAGTTCACTGATCCGCGGTCTTTGGTTCCCATCTACATTCGCCCGCCCGAAGCCGAGGAGATCTGGGAGAGGCGGCTCGCAGACCCAGCCGGCGGTCACCAGAGCGGGCCGTGATGCTGCTTGCCCATGTGGTCGGCCGGTGCGCGCTGGGCGCAAAAAAACTGCCCGCGGGAGGGGGCGTCCGCGGGCACGAAGGCACTGGTCGAGGAGGCAAGGCCAGCCGCAAACCTGCGCGACTGGCAATCCTAGACCTACATGCCGTGACTTTCAGCCCTTCTTGTCGTCCGAGTCGAAAAAGTCACCGATGTTATCGATCCAGTCGCCCAGGTCCTCCTCGTCTTCCTGGGGGTCCCAATCTCTAGCGGCGTCATTGAGCGCCTCACTCATTGCACGCAGGTAGGTGGCCATGCAACTATTCGTTGCGAGCAAGGCTGCACCGGGGATCAACAGTGCGAGCAGCACGGCGCGCAGCCACGACCGAGAACGCCAACGCATGCGCATCTCTCCTTGTTGTGATAGGCGAATCCTCGCTTCAAGGAGTCTATCGGCTGAACGGCCGGCAGATGTTTAGTCCTGGTCATTTGGTGATGCGGCCCGGCTGCACCGTTCGCCGGGCATCGACGAGCTGCCACACTGGCCGATCTCCCACAGCCGCGCCTCAACAGGAACGCGTCGTCCAACTTGGTGCGAGACAAGTTCTTATGGCCCCGGCGGTACTGGACATCCCGAGCCGCCAATCCTGCGCGGCCTACGTCGGGCAGTTGCTGTTTGCCTGTTGCGGGCCGAACCCAGCCGACGATAAACTACAGCGCTTGGGAAGCCATAGCCTGGGAGTCCTAGCCGCGGCGAGCTTTCCGCCGTTGAAGCCCAAGGAGTATTCGCATGATCGGATCTCGCTTAAGTTGCGTGGCTACCGTTGCCGTTCTGTGCGGCCTTATGCTGGCGGTACCAGGGTGCCCGTTCACGAATCTCGGCAATCAGAACCAGGGCGATCAGAACCAGACGGTCTTCGGAACCTACATGGCCGTGTCGGCGACACCTCCGGCTTCGTCCGGCAAGATCCGCGTCGTGTTCCGCAATCTGGCTATCAATTACGCCGTGGATGTTCAGTTCTACGCAACGGGGAACCCGGTTGTCGATCCGGATACCGACCTGTTCGTGGAGCCAAACCGGGTCCTTGGACCGGCCGAAGATCCGATCGGCTGGGCCGGCACAGGACTAATACCGGCTGGAAACGAGGATTCGATTGAATTGGACTGCGCGGCTGCTCGGGTCATCGGGACGCTCGGCGGAGAATTCGTGACCGAGGACACGGGGGTCGGAGTAGGTACGGGCACGCGACGTATCGCCGTGCAGGAACAGCAGTTTAACTGTGGCGAGGTGATCACGTTTACCTTCCAGATACAGTGAGTCCGACCCGGCCAGACCCAGCATCCCCGGTGCCTATTCCGCCCGATGAAGGAGGGGCCAATGCGACGCACGTTTCTCGTTCGTTTCCCGTCGTTCGCTATTTTCCCGCTGGCACTGCTTCTCGCGGCGAGTTTGCCTAGCTGTCTTGTTTTGCCGGGGGCTGTGACGGTGCGGCTCGTGAACACCTCCTCCTTCACGGTGGACCCGAATCTATATGCGGCCGCCGGCTCGCTGTCGGCGGACGAGCTCTTCCAGAGCACCAATTTGGTCACATCCTTTTCCGAAGAGGCGTTTGCAACGATACCGCCCGGGCAGAGCCGGGACGTGACGATCAGATGCCGGTGGGCGGGAACGGTGGGCGTGTACCGTCCGGTGTTCACCGGCGTGGGCGTCGGGACCGGCGGGCAGAGCCAGGACAGTCTGGTGTGGCATCAGGGCGACCAATTCCAGCGCGGCCAAACCATCGTGTTCACATACAGCGCCGGGAACAAGGCCTTTCACGTGGCCGCAAGCGTCGAGTAGCCGCGGCGCGCAGCGGCCCCTGCACGTACCACTTGTCGTCCGCCGGGAAAGAGACAGCAGGCATGGCATGCAGCCCGATGCAAGGCGACCGGTCCGATTGCGGAGCAGTGAGGCGGTCATGACCTCTCGCGAAATCGTCGGTCGGGCGGTTCACCGCAGGCGTCCGCCTAGACTGCCGGTGCGATTCGCTGCGCTCGGCGAGGATGATACTGGTGGGATTCCGATCAAGCCGGCCGCCAACTTCTCGCCGCGGACGCCTGGGGAAGATGAGTGGGGCTGCATCTGGTCCAAGACCGAGCTTGCGAACATGGGCCAGGTCAAGGGCCATCCGATCAAGCACATCGATCAATTAGCTAAGCACCGCGTGCCGGACTATGACGACGACACGCGATACGAGGACGTTCCGGCAGCTCTGGACGGCTACGAGCGCGAGGGACGATACGTCTTAGCGGGCATATTCATGGTGCTCTTCGAGCGAATGCACAGCCTCTACGGGTTGGAGCGGGCGTTGTGCGACCTGCTCACGGACAGGTCGGCAATGGAGGCTCTGGCGGATCGCATCGTGGACGTGCATCTTCGCTTTGTCGAAAACGTGCGCCAACGATTCGGCAAGCGCGTTCACGGCATCACGATGACCGATGATTGGGGGACGCAACAGGCGGCATTTGTCAGCATGGAGCTGTGGAACGACTTTTTCCTCCCACGGTACAAGAGGCTTTTTGAGGCAATACGCACAGCGGGCTACGACGTATGGGTTCATTCGTGTGGAAAGGTCAACGAGATCATTGCCGGATTCATTCAGGCTGGCACGAGCGTGATCAATCTCCAGCAGCCGCGGGCGCTCGGCATCGAGCAAATCGGCCGGCGCTATCGTGGGCGGATCGCTTTCGAGAGTCTGGCCGACATCCAGCAGACGCTCCCGACGAACGACAAGGAGCGCGTGGAGCAAGACGTCGAGGCCCTCATGGAGCACTGGGCTTTGCCTGAGGGTGGATTCGTGCTCAGTGATTACGGAGACGGCGAAGCCATCGGCGTTACCAATCCGGCTATCAAACTGCACATGTACCGGTGTTTCTCCCAACACAGTGAACGGATATACGGCCAACCGCTGCCCGAGCCTAAGCCGGCGTAGGGGCCGCAAGAAGTCTGCCGGTCATCTTGCTTCAGCTGCGCCCGACGCCGCGCACGTCGAGGACGTTGCGCCGCGTTCCGTCCAGCAGTGCCTGGCGAGGGAGCCCTTTCAGCGACCCGTCGGCCGCGATCTGGTGCAGGTTGCCCCGTTCGCCGGGCGTGCCGATCGTGGCTGCCGGGGTGCTCGAGCCCGCAAGAGGCTTGTGCGGACAGTGCATTGCCGTTAGCTTGGAGGCTCCGAACGGTACATGATGTACAATTGGGAGGATCCCAGTGAGGGCGACTGTGAGATACGAGCTAGGTGCCAGAAGGCATCCCGCGATCAGGCCGGGGACGGCAGCAGTAGGTCTGCTCTTGTGCTTGCCGGGGTGTCACGGTGGTAACGACGATCAGAGCCCTCCGCCGCGACTCGTGCCGGCAATGAGTCCTGTGGTTCTTGACGTGCCCGTCCCGGCGGACTTCACGTATCTGGAGCGAGAGTCCAGTGAGCTGTCGAGCGGGGGCTCCCGCTGGGTGACTCATTATTACGAAGGATCAGCCTCGCCCATATCGGTGGTAGCGTTCTATCAGGAGCAGATGCCGCTGAGCCGATGGAAGCTCGTCAATCGACAAACGGAACGAGGCGTGCGGACTCTGCGGTTCGAGAAGTCGCGGGAAGGGTGCGAGGTTCGGATCACCCCGAAGCGGAAGCTTGGTCGTAGTGTGGAGGTATTTGTCACGATCTACCCGCGTGGCGAGGGGATTTCCCCGCCGGAGAAGGGCCCATGAAACCCAAACGTCGCAAGGAGCTTCGGACGAATGAGCTTGCACGGATGCTTGAGGACGCACGAGAGTTCCTGCGTAAGTACGGTAACTACGTGTTCGGGGCTGTGGTGGTCGTGGTGCTGGTTGGGGGGCTGGGCGTATACTGGCGGCACGCGCGCGGTGCGGCTGTCCGGGAGGGGTGGCGCCAGTGCCAAGCGGCATTCGGCTCCCAGCAGCCCTCCCCCGATGCGCCGCTCGCCCAGCTGCGAAGCATCTCCCAGGAATACAAGGACCCGGCTCTGGTCACTCAGGCGCTGCTGTCACTGGGGCAGCTCTGCTGGCGCATGGCGATGGCGGGGCCCGCGCGCAGAAGCCCTGCCAAGGCCCACGAACTCCTAAGAGAGGCTGAAGGGGCGTACCGCCGCATTATCGACGAGTTCGCCGATAGGGAGTACGCGGTGGCGACCGCGTACCTGAGCCTTGGCGCAATCGCTGAGACCCACCGACGGTTCAATGAGGCCCGGGCCTATTATCAGGCCGTCAGAGATAGCGCGTCTCTAGGTGCCACGCCGTTCAAACACCGCGCTGAGCAGAAGCTGGCGCGCTTGGACGAGCAGGCCGACACGGTGATCTTCGCGCCCGCTAGGCCAAGAGCCACCCGCCCCACGACCCTACCGGTGACCAGTCAGCCCAGCACCTTACCGACAACTACTTCCGCGCCCAGCATGCACGCCGTGGGTGGCTGAGCGCGCGACACCGGAGAAGTCATTAACGGTCCGGCCGGGTCGACGGCACCTCGCGGCTGACCCACCCGTAGATAGTCTGTCCATCGAGAAGCAGCAGTGCGTGATCGCGCAGAAACACGCCGTCAAGGCGAGCATACGTCCCGAGACGCTGACTAACCCCCGGTTCGCTCAGGGCGCCGGTGTGAGGTCCCAGCCTGGCGGCCACGCCCTTGGCCAGTGGCGACTCGCTTGGGCTGACTCGCGAGGCATCGGGTGCGGGGCCAGCATGCGAACGGCCGCGGGGGTCGTGGAAGGAAGCGGTGTACTCGAACGCACTTGCGCCCGTTCCGGCGGCGGCTGGGCGCTGCTCGATTATCACGACGTACGGGTCGGCGACCTGCCAGTGGGCCATGGTGGCGGGTTGTGGGATGGACGCAGCCCAGGCGGTGCGGCCGTCGCCCACGTCGAAGCCTAGCAGGTCGTTGCCGCGCCCGGCGTACAACCGGCCTGCGGCCAGCGATACAGTCAAACTTGCCGGCGTGGACAGGCTGGGCCCGCCGACGACCGACGTCCAAACGTCGCGGCCATTCGTGAGACGGCGCTTAGTGACGTGCTGGTCATCTTCGGATAGATACAGTCCATCGAAGTCGGCTCGAATAGTTGCGGCCCGGAAGGTTTCGTCGCTGGACACTCGCCACAGCCGCCGTGGCGTATCCGGGTCGAAGGCGTAGATCGTCTGCGCGTTCGCGGCGATAAGCGACCGCTCGGCGCTAAGGGTCAGCCAGAGTACCGGCCGCTCGTCCTCCGTCGCGAGCAGGTGCTGTTCCGTGCCCGTCTCGGCGTCAAGCACAACCACGACATTCTTGCGGGCGGCCATCGCGGAGTAGGCCAGCAGATCCTCAGACAGGACGAGAGGGCCGGCGAGCTGAGGTGCAAGCTGCCGTTCCCAGATGACTCGGCCGTTACCGGCATCAAGGCAAACGGCTTTGCCGCTACGACGGACGCTAACGAGCCGATCCTCATGCAGGGCGTGGTCGAGCCAAGTATCGAACGATTCCGGATCAGCGTGCGGATCGTCCAACCCGGACGGATACTCGCCCAGTGACCAGATTTCTCTTCCGCTGACGGCGTCCACGCGGAAGATTCGATACCGCGTCGCGAATATCATACCATCGCGGCTAATCGCCAGCAGGACGGGGCGAATGCGGCATTCGATCGGCTCATTCCAGAGAGCCTGGCCGTCCGAGGAGTCGTAGGCTTGAAGCTGGGATTGCGAGAACGTGATGAGGACATCCCATCGCGTCTCGGCCGAGGCGGCAAATCGCGGCTCCAGCACGTGCGCGCGGTCGGGGAACTGCAGCTCATAGCCCTTGCGGAAGGGCACGTCGATCCGCGGGCGAAGCGGGCCGGCTTTGCCGTGCCGGGCGATGAGCTGCTGACGATACTGCCGAGCAGTTAGTCGCTGACCGCGCACGGTGATAGTCGCCGCTGGAAACGCCCGCGCCGCTCTGGCCAACCACCCCAGGGCAGCGACCGTCTCGCCGGTTTGGGCATAGCTGTGGGCGATCTCGCACATGACCGTGGGCGCGTCGATACTGCGTGCATGACTGGCCAGCGCGCGGCGCAGCACGCGAGTGGCCAAGCGATGCTGATCGTCTTCGCGCAGTAGCCGTGCCCAGGCGAGCAGAGCTTCGCCAGCCGCAAGTGAATTGGGATATTCGTCAGCGACACGCTGCAATACCGAGGCGTCGCCATCTTCCCGCGCGGCGCGTAGTACCGACCGAGCGTGCTGCTCGAACGGCTGGTACAGGTGCCGCCCGTGCGCTTGCAGAATCAACGCAACGGCCCTTTGTGCCACAGCGCCGGCGGGCTCGGGCTCACCAGGTTGCGGGGGGCCACTCTCGATAAGCTCGTCTCGAAGCGAACGGTCAGCGATGATCTGCTGGTACTGACCGATGGCTTCGGTGAACTGACTGCGGCGGGTGTAGAGGTCCGCCAACCTGAGGCGGCAGCGAACGTGGGCACGCGCTTCAGGTGCGCATTGCGCTGCGCGAAGGTACATACTCAGAGCTTGGTCAAGCTGGGGGGGATCGAGCCTGCCGAAAGCGTCACCGAAGGCCAGACAATCGGCAAAGACCCGGCGCTTCAGCTCGGGCTCAGCCAGCGCGTCGAACCCGCCCGCCAGTCGGACGGCCCGATCCAGTGCCTCAACAGCCACGCTATGCTCATGCTCGCGGAAGGCAACTTCAGCCAAATGAAGCAACGGGCATGGGTCATTGCCAGCTGCGTCAATCCGTCGCTGCAGATGCGCGAAGGCCTCCTGCTTGCCGGCATAGCAGGCTAGGGACTGACGACCGGCAACGAGAATACGCTCGGGCGTCACGAGCAGGTTGCCCGGCTGTTCACCAGGCCTGAACTCTCTGACACGGGGAATGCTGCCATCGGTCGGGTACATGTAGATGCCGTCGAGCGCGGATAAGAATACGCGCCCGGCGGTAAGGGCACCTCGTCCGTACAGGTCGAGCTCGGGTCCGGGCCGGCTCCAAATCAGCTTGTTGGCGAGAAGATCCCAACATGCGACGTGCCGGCCGACCGTGAACAGTTGGTCCTCGATCACCCCGAGGATCGACTCCGCGTCGAACAGCTCGGAGGCAGCGATGCGGCGGGCCAGCGCGCCGTCGCTCTGGCGTAGCACTAGGATGGCGGGCGAATCGAGCGGGTAGCAAACGATGTGATCGTTCCAGCACATCGTCGGATTACGGTGCGACGGTTTCAGCCCGCGAGTTCTTGGTGGCCGAGACCGCGGCGATAAGCGTGGATCAATCCGCGGGTACAGACGAAGCCAACGAATTCGACCGGTGTGGGCATGTACCGAAGCGACCGCGCCAAGATTCGTATGCACGAAGACCGACCCGCCGCGGATGGCCGGATAAGTCAAGGTCGAATGACGCTGTGCGCCTGTGGCCGGTGCACTGGCAAGATGCGTCTGCCAGCTGAGGAGGCCGGTGGCGGCGTCGAGCTGGATCAGATAGCAGCCCTCGAAGCTCTCAGCCGTCCTGCTATGAACGACGGCGTAGAGCCTGCCCTCGTAGTAGAGCGGAGAGCTTCCGAACTCGATTGGCCCGAACTGCTGGCCCAGCTGCTCAGGTCCTACGCGCCAAAGCTCTTGACCACCCGCCGCATCGAGGCAGACCAGGATCGTTCGAGGCGGGTGCGGCCGCTCGGACAGGCGGCCATCACTCCAAGCAGTAAGAACAACGAACAGCCGCCCCCCGCCGAATGTGCTGGTAAGCATTGGCAGGATACGGCGGCAGGCCGACTGACTGCCGACGACTTGCGAGGCGTTACGTCCGCCTGTTCTGCCCTGACGAAGGCGGCGCGCTGCGCGCGCAGAAGGGGCGCGGGGTGAAGCATTTGCTGGATAAGTCCAGGCAATGGCGCCGTCGTCCATGCGAATGGCCCAGACTCGCCGGGCGTCATGAACATACGCCATGCCGCCAGCGATCACGGGGCAGAAACCCGGCAAGCCGTTCCTCGCAACCTCAGACTGCCCGTCGCGTGTGGCAGCGACAGCGGGCCGATCCATCACGCCGCGGCACGAAACACTCAACGACCAGAGCTGTGTTTCGGCTTCAGCCGCCGACTGGATCACCCGTGATCCAGTAAGATCACCGCCCAGACTTGGCCAGGCAAACCGTGCCGGCGGAGTTCCGGTCCCGAAAGGTCGCGACAGCAACTCGTCGATGATCGCAACGGGCGAGCGATCGACGCCCATCCAGCGGATAGAAGCCCGATCAACGGTCTGTCGGAGCTCGTCCCGCAGGCGAGTGGCGGGGTCCTTGCGGCCACTCAACGCAAGTGCGATTCCTAGCTTGCCAGCCAGCTCAGCGCGACGCAAACTCCGATCCGGGTGGTAGGTCAGCAACTCTTCGTACAGCGCGGCGGCAAAGGCAAAATCGCCGGATTCGATACCCCGCTGTGCCGCGAAGCCCGCTGCATCGACCGCTGCTTGGGTGCAGAAGAAGCTCTCAACGACCGATAGTGCACCCGTCACGTCACGATCCGACTTCGCTGTCTCGACAAGACGCGATGCCATCGGTTCGTAGAGACGTCGGTAAGCATCTAATCCTTCAGCCGGCCACGTCGCAATCCGTCGATTCACGAAGTCCGCGACGCTGATGTACAGCCAGTCACGGTGCGGGACGAGCTTATCCGCGTACTTCTCGAGGATTCGCCGGTACCCCTGCGCCGCGTCGGACCACGCGCCCGAGGCCCGCAAGTTCTCTGCTCGGCGGATGGCCTGCATTGCCTCCAGGCTATCGTTGATCCGCACGCCCGGCGGGGGGGAGGCGGGGGCCGTCTGGTGTGGCCGACCACCGCTCGTCAGTCCGGAGCAAGGCGACGAGGCGAGCACGCAGATAACCGCCAGCCGCCCTGCAAACAGGGAGCGGCTGTGCGAAACGGATGCGCGGCTGGGCAGATAGACGCTCACGTCTTGTTTTTGAAATACTTGCCCACGATCGGTTCCAAACACTTCACGACAGCGGGATCAATCTTGTCCTTCGCCGACCAGATCGCCAGCTCGAGCATCTGATGGCATCGGCAGGGCTCGGGAGGGCGCTTGGCTAGGTCGGCCACAGTAGCCTTGATGAGCCGGATGGCGTTCTCGGTCGCGGCCTGAAGGTTGCCGAGGATCTCCTCGAGCAACGCGCGCTTGTCCTTGACGTCTTCGTG
>CAYGAN010000136.1:0-811 GCA_964347585.1 uncultured Planctomycetales bacterium
CCAAGCTCCTGATCGACTGCGACGGCGACGTGACGCTGCCCGATCCGCCGGAGGATCTCGTCGAGTCAATCATTGGCGTCAACAATGGCGACGTAACCGCCAACGTCTTGAGCGTGACGGCCGTCGCCGACGTGATTACGATCAACCTGACTGCTCTTGCAGATGAGGACACCTACACCGTCACGCTGCTCGGTTCGGTAATCGCGGGGGACAACGACTTTATGATCCGGGCGTTGGAGGGTGAGGTGGACAACGGCGGGGCGTCGTCTCAGGTGGTGAACGCGTTGGACCTGAGCGGCGTGCGGATCAAGTTCACCGCGGACGTGACGGTTGGCGACAACGCCAAGTACGACATCGTCTCGGACGGGGCGATCAACGCGTTGGACCTGTCCGAGTGTCGGATCATGTTCACGCATACAGCCCCGTAGAAAGGACGAGAGGGACCGAGACGGGAGTCTCGGTCCAGCGAGTCCCGCAAGGATCTGAGCCGCGAGGATCCGAGCCGCGACCGTGAGGGAGCGGCCACGTCCCGTTCGATTGCCGCGCGCTACTCCGTTGCGGTCTTCCAGTGAGCGATCACGTCCGCTTGAACTGCTTTTCAAGATCGTGCATGGAGAGGCGCAGCGCGGTCGGTCTGCCGTGGGGGCAGCTGCTGCGGCGCTCGACAAGGTCGCGCTGGGCGAGGAGTGCTTCGATCTCCTGGGGGCTAAGCGGGCAACCGGCCTTGACTGCCGCCTTGCAGGCCATCATGTCCAACACCTCGTGAACAAACGCCTCGCCGGATGATTCGCCTGACCGCTCAGTGAGCTTA
>CAYGAN010000136.1:821-12392 GCA_964347585.1 uncultured Planctomycetales bacterium
AGGCCGCGGGCGTCGGCGTCTTCGAGAATGGCCGGAATCGCCTGCACGGCAACCGTGTCACGCCCGAATGGGGTCAATTCGAACCCAAGTCGGGCCAACAGATCAGCCTGAGAGTCCAAGACGGCTATCTGCTGGGCTGTGACGTTCAACGTCTCCGGAAGGAGCAACCGCTGCGACTCCAGCGGGCCGCGCTCCAGGCGCTGCCACAGCTGCTCGTACAGGATGCGTTCGTGCAGCGCGTGTTGATCGACAATGATCAGCCCGTCGGCGCTCTCGGCAACGAGATAAGTGTTGTGCAGCTGGATCGCCCTGGGGCGGTCTTCCTCGCAGATCCTATCCGGGCGAGCGTGCCTGACAGGCGGCGTCTCGAGCCCCGCTTCGCCGACCGCGGGCGAGCCGACCTCCTCGACCGTACCGCCCGGGCGGGCTTCTGCGGGCAAGTCCGGTTCGTGGGCGGCCCGGGGTGTCTGAGCCGTTCCAGATTCCCCGGCAGTGCTTGGCGTTCCAAAACGCTCCGGCCCGCTGGATCGCGCCCGCGTCAAGAACGCCTGCCCCGGCGCACCCGCGTCGAATCGCAGCCGACTTTGGACCGGCTCGACCTGTTTGAAGTAGTCCGCAATCGCCTGACGGGTCTGCCGGCGACGCTCCTCCTCGGCGGGATCCGACTCGCCGGGAGGCTTCAGCGGCGCCGTCAGATCCGACTCCAGAAACGTATCCCGCAGCGCAGCCAACACCTGCGAGTGAACCACGTTCGAATCACGCCAGCGCACCTCGATCTTTGTCGGATGAACGTTGACGTCAACCGCATCCGGAGGCAATCGAAGGAACAGGAACACCACCGGGAAGCGGCTCGGATCAACCAGGCCCCGGTATGCCTCCTTGATCGCATGCTGCAGGTACCGATCGCGAATATACCGGCCATTGAGGAAAGTGTACTGCCAGCGCGCGGTTGCCCGCGAGTGCACAGGCAGGGCTACGTACCCTTCGATCGCCACGTCGCCCTCCTGCCTGCGGACTGGCACAAGCGCGTCGGCCAACTCCCCGCCGTAGAAATCCCCGATCCGCGATACGACTGTGCTCGTAGCGGGCAGGCGGTGCAGGACGCGTCCGTCCTGAGACATCGTGAACGCGACACCGGGATGGGCGACGGCTACGCGGGCAAGTTGCTCGGTGACGTGGCCAAGCTCCGTGCTTCTCGTTCGCAAGAACTTGCGGCGGGCCGCCACGTTGAAGAAGAGGTTGCGCACTTCAACCGTCGTGCCCGCTGGACAGGCCACAGCCCGCGGTTCGCAAACATCCTCACCAGCCACCGTAATTTCGCAGCCCGCGTCGGCATCGCGGGGGCGCGAGGCGATACGCAGGTGTGAAACGGCCCCGATGCTCGCCAACGCCTCCCCGCGGAACCCCAGCGTAGCAATGCAGTAGAGGTCCTGCTCGCATTGGAGTTTGCTGGTGGCATGCGAGGCCGCCACCAACGGCATGTCCTCCTGTCGGATGCCGGCTCCGGCGTCCAGCGAGTTCTCCAAGAGCTCTTTGAAGACGCTTGCCGGCCGCTCGACCACCTCGCCGGCGGCGATCTTGTTAACCAACGAGGCAGGGAGCACGCAGATCTGACCCATGCTGTGAGTCCGTTCACCATAGTCAAGCGTTGCGTCGCGATTATAATTGCCGCTTTGCGACAGGGTCAACGTGACCCGGTCTGAGGTCGCTCCGGGCATTCGGGGCGGGGAGTGTCCGTCGCGTTGCCTGATCGGGTCGCATCGCCGGCCATGTTGTCGGAGACATCTCATGCTCAAGAGTATCAATGCTTGGACCTTTCCGGAGGAAATGGCCGTAGCCGAGATGGCCTCGCGTTGCGCAAAGGCAGGCTTCGACGCGCTTGAACTGACGTGGCGCGAGACCGGGGAGCTGACGCCTCAGACCGGCGAGGCCGAGTGCCGTGCCATAGCACGCCAAGTCACGGACAACGGTCTGAGAGTCGCCTCGTTGGCCAGCGGCGTGTACTGGCAGGTCAATTTCGCCTCGCCCGAGCCAGCCGATCAGGCCAAGGCGCGGGATGTGACGCTCGCGGCACTGGACCGCGCCGCCTGGCTGGACGCCGGCGCGATCCTGTGCATCCCGGCCGTCGTCGGTGCATGGAGTGCGAAGCGCTTGCAGGTGCCATACGAGGACGCGATGAGCCGCACTCAGGAGGCGCTGAGCGCGCTGGCGCCGGAGGCGGAGGCCCGAGGCGCCACGATCGCCATCGAGAACGTCTGGAATAAGTTCCTGCTTTCGCCGCTCGAGATGCGCGATCTGATCGATCACGTCAATTCGCCCTGCGTCGGGGTGTACTTCGACGTGGGGAACGTGGTTGCCTTCGGCTACCCCGAGGACTGGATCGGAACCCTGGGGCATCGAATCGCCCGCGTTCACCTAAAGGACTTCAATAGCGACTTGGGCGGGATCGCCGGGTTTTGCCCCCTGGGCGAGGGGGACGTCGATTGGCCCGCCGTCGTCGCAGCACTCCGGCACGTCCGCTACGACGGGCCCCTTACCTACGAGGGTGGAGGCGACCCGGCCGACATCAAGGCACGCATCGATCGAATCCTTGCCTGAGATCGATGCAGCTGGCTCGACGCGGACAACCAGGGGCCGCGAGGCCGGCTCTTGATTGGCTCGGCGAACCCGTTGCGAACGCGCCGGGGGGCGACGGCTGCCCCTTCGCAGCGGCGGGCATGGCCCCGCGCCGCCCGATTCATCCCGGGCAGGCTGCCGACACTGGGGCAGAAAGCGAGAGAATCTCCGTAAGAACCACTTGACATGCAGGCTTGGGTGTGGTAAGGTAACCATGTTGATAGAGGAAGTAGAGTATGAGACTGTCCGCCAAAGCGCATTACGCATGCCTCGCCGTGCTCCATCTCGCCGAGAGGGCTGATCGGACCCAGCCCGTTCACATGAAGGAGATCGCCGAGCGTAAGCGAGTTCCTTACAAGTACTTAGCCCAAATCCTTCTCCAGTTGAAGGGGGCCCGGCTGGTCCGAAGCGTCCGCGGCAGCGATGGCGGATACGAGCTGGAAAGGGACCCGCGATCGGTGACACTCTGGGACGTTGTCGCGGCAGTGGACGGTGATGAGACAAACATCCTCTGCGTGGATAAGGCCGGGCAGTGGTCATGTGATTGCGCACCGGAATGCGCCCTTCGGCCAGCGTGGCTGGAGGCTGTCAGAAAGGAGCGAGAGGTCCTTGAAAGCCACAGTTTTCGGGAGTTAGCGGAAGCCGCACGGTCGCCGGCGAAGGCGATGTACGAGATTTAACTCGGAGTTCCGGGCCGGAGAGTTTATCGCGTTCGCTAGGCAAGAATAGTCTGTCGCGGTGAGCGGCGGCAGATCGTCTTGCCCAGGTGCTCGAGAGCACCCGGCGGCCGTGCATGGTTTGTTCTATTGCGCGCAGACACACGGGTATTGAGGGCACGAACCCAAGGGCTCCAGCGGCCTCTAGGCAGTCTGCCCGTCGTAAGCAGGCAGCAGCGCGCTTGCGGAGCGAACTTCTGTCTGCGCGTGGCTCGGGCAGCCAGCCCGAGGCGCCAATCCCAACGACAACGGGCGGCGGGCCCGGCGGACATGCTTTGAGTCGGATAGACCGGAGGCTGGTTGTCCGCCCTATTCCGGCCGACCTGCAGCTTCGTGTTCCTCAACAGAGATCATCAGCATATATCGCGGCGTTCGAGGGCGCCGCCGTGCCGCGGCGCTGACGTAGATCGATGCTTCGTAGCTCAGCGCGTCGCGGCTCTGTAGAGCGAAGCGCGGAGGCCCCGGCATGAGATGGTCTTCATGGATTCTCGTTGGTGCGGCGATCGTCCTGTCCCTGTCAGGAGGCTATCTGAGTGCGCACCTTTTGGTCCAACACGTCGCCGGCAAGTCCGCCAGTCCCCTCGTGGCGGCCGTGTGCGGCGGGGCAATGGCACGCTGCGACAAAGTGCTCAAGAGTCGCTGGGGCGTCTTTCCGCCAAGACCGAAAGACCAGCAGGTCGCTGTGGACCAAGCCAGTCCCCCGGCCTCGGACGCTTCAACAGCTGCTCGCGGCCACGGGATTCCCGTCGCCTTCCTCGGGCTGTGGTACTTCTCATTCCTGGCCGCATGGTTCCTGGGAGTTGGCCGCCCGAACGAGCGGAGGCGGGCCTGGCAGTTGTTGCCCGTGCTGATGGTTCTGACAGGGAACGTGTGCTCGGCCCTATTCATTTACGTCATGGCCACGAAGTTGACGGCCTGGTGTCCCGGCTGCCTGATGGTACACGTCGTCAACTTCTTGTTGCTCCTCCTTGTGCTCGTGATGTGGCCTCGGCGGGGCTCGTCGCGCGCACCGAGGCCGGACGAACCAGCTGCCGCTGCGCGTGCCGCGCTGTCGGGGTCCGTAGCGGCCGCGTATCCCTCAGCCCGTCTGGCACTGATAACGATCGGCCTGGGACTTGCGTTGTGCATGGCAGAGGCCCAGGTCGCCGTCGGGCTGGTACACCAGGCGAAGGCGAAGATGCTGAGCATGATCGTCGATGAGGTGAGAAAGCACCCGGATCTTCTTGCGGGGATGCACTGGAAGCAAGAGGCCAAGCAGATCGAGATACGCCAGGACGATCCCTCAAGAGGCAACGCGGAAGATGCAGGAGCCACCTTGGTGCTGTTCGGAGACCTAACGTGTGCGGAGTGCAAGCGATTCGACGCGTTCCTGATCGAGCAGGTCGAGCCTCTGTTCGATCACCGGCTGCGCGTGGTGCTCAAACACTACCCCATGTGCACAGAATGCAACCCGGGCGTGCAGTTCAATATCTCGCCCTATGCTTGTGAGGCCGCCTATGCCGCGGAGGCCGCCCGCCTCCAGGGAGGCAATAGAACGTTCTGGCAGATGCACGACGCAATCCTGGCACAACAAGACGAGCTTGGCTCGCTCGACTACGCAGCCATGGCCGCACGGCTTGGCATCGATGGTGAGCGGCTCAGGACGGACATGCAGAGCAGCGTAGTGAGGCGTCGTGTCGCTGAGGACATCGCATTGGCCCAAAGGCTTGGCGTGAGAAGTACGCCGGAGGCGTTCTTGGCCGACAGGTGCGTCGGACGACTGGCCCGAGAGGACTTGACGTTCTGGAAGCTGATGGCCGCCAAGCTCATCGGCGGCTCGGAAGGGACAGAGCCGGTGGCGGACCGTACGCTGCGGTGACTGGTACGCGGGTCGCCCCAGAGGCAGAGACAACAGGCGACTTGGCAGGCCCGGGCAGGCGTGCACGGCGGCACGGAACTCGAGGGCATGTACGGGGCGCAGGAATGCAGCAGTGGTGGCTGGCGAATTGGACATTGACTCACTTAACCGTGAGTTCGAGCGGCGTGATGCGGTTGAGATCGTCGCCTGGGCGGTGGAGACTTTCAAACCGCACGTCGCAGTGTCGTCGTCGTTCGGCGCGGAGAGCGCGGTCATGCTGCATCTGGCGACGCGCGTCTGGCCGGACATCAGGGTCATCACCGTCGATACAGGCTTCCAGTTCCCTGAGACCATCGCCTTCCGCGAGCAACTATCAAGACGGCTGGCGCTTAACCTGCGCATCTACCGACCAAGGGTGGCGGCGGCTGAATTCGTCGCGGTCCACGGCAAGATGTGGCGGTCGAACCCGGATGCGTGCTGCGGGTTCAACAAGCGCGAGCCGTTCCAGTCCGCAAAACGCGAACTAAAGCTGCGTGCGTGGATCACCGGGATTCGCCGCGAACAGTCGCCCGATCGCCGGTGCATCCGGTTCGTGCAAGCTGATTGGGACGGTTTGGTAAAGGTGTGCCCGATTGCGGGCTGGACGGCCCCCGACGTGCACCAATACCTCAAACAGAACGATCTTCCTTATCACCCCTTGCGCGACGAGGGGTACCTGAGCATTGGCTGTTCGCCGGAGCCGGACTACTGCACACGAAGGGTCCGCCCCGGCGAGGACCCGCGTGCGGGGCGCTGGTCGGGGTTCGACAAGACCGAGTGTGGACTGCACACGTTCGAAGAGGGCGGCGGGATCTGAGGCGTCCGTTGCGGCGGGGTGTGCCCCAGCGACAGCTGGACGATGGCCTTTGTCTCGCGAATTGGCGAGACCAGGAACCGAAGCCATGCGCGGCGTAGAACGGATCAAGTTCCCATGCGACAGAGTGCCCGAGGATGCAGCTACGGCGCGCCTGCTTGGGCTGTACGAGCAGCGTCAGGAAGGCCTGTTCATGCAACGAGTCAAGATCCACGCAGGCCGGGTCAGCCCGTTGCAGTGGCGCACGCTGGCAGAACTGGCCGGGCGCTACACACCGGGCTATCCGCTGCACGTGACGACGCGCCAAGACGTCGAGCTTCACGGCCTAAAGCCGCAAGACGTCCCGGCCGTCCAACACAGCCTGGCAGCGGCGGGACTAACGACGCTCGGCGCGTGCGGGGACACCCTGCGCAACGTGACCGCCTGCCCCGGCAACGGTCTTTGCCACGGGACGTTCAACGTTGCCGCCATCGCAGATGCAATTCGAGCGGCCGCCGAATCGCTCCCGTGGATCCTCACGCTCCCGAGAAAGTTCAAGATAAGCATCTCAGCGTGTGAGAAGGCATGCGCGCGGCCATGGATCAACGACGTGGGTCTGGTAGCCAAGCAGGACGGGACGATGGCGGCGATGCTCGCCGGCTCTCTGGGTGCGCGCCCCGGCACGGGCCTCGCCCTGTATCGTAGTATGGACCCAGCGGATGCGGTGCCACTTGTGGTCGCGGCCCTGGCCCTCTTCAATGCGCAGGGCGACCGTCAGAACCGTGCGCGCGCAAGGCTCCGCCATGTGCGGGAGCGACTTGGAGACGCAGCGTTCCGAACGCAGCTCGCCGCCCACTTTCGGCAGGAAAGTAAGAATCGGGCGTGGCCTCGGCCCGAACTTGCGCGGGCCGAGGGAAAGGCCTTCGTTCTGGCCCGACTCCAGCTGCCGCTGGGGGATATCCAGCCTGAGCCTGCGATCGAGTTGGCTCACGCAGCCGAGGAAGCTGGAGCAGCTCTGCGACTTGGGCTCGACCATGACGTGTTCTTGTATGGCCGGTCCGCTCTAAAATGGCGCAAGAGCTTCCGCTCTTTCGTGGGCCAGCCCCGGGTTGTCGCGTGCCCCGGCTCAGCGTGGTGCCGTAGAGGCATCACTGACTCGCGCGCAGCCGCCCAGCAGATTCGTGGCGCGCTTTGCAGCGGCCGCAGTGTCGGCGTGCGGGTCAGCGGGTGCCCGAACGACTGTGCGCAGGCGGCGGTGGCCGACATTGGCCTCGTCGGCCGGGTCAAAACCGTCGCCGGGGCGCGCCAGGAGTGCTATCGGCTCCTCGCCGGCGGCGGGAAGGGACAGACCGCGGGGCTGGCGCAGGAACTTCATCCAGGGGTGCCCGTCGGTGAAATGCCGGCGCTCGTCACCCGCCTCGCGGACGAGTACGCCACGTCGCGCCAGGAGGGGGATTCGTTCGCGCAGTTCGTCGCGCAAAGAAAAGATCGGCTCTGCCGAGCGCCGTAGCGGCCGTGACTCTGTCTGGCACGGCAAGTATTCGCCGCCGCGGGAGGCGAACAGACAGCCTTCATTTCCGAGTGCCGCGCGGCGTCGAAGTCGGACGCCGGGAACCAAAACGCTTGTCGAACTTACGGAAGGCGTGCCACGCCTGGCGAGGCCTGAGCGTCAGGTTCCTTAGGTCGCGGCCGCAGAGCCCGTAGTCACTCTTTGTCCCGTCGTTGTCCGGTAGATCGGAGATAATCAGGTGATTCGCCTGGAAGACCATGTGGTACTCAGGTTTCTTCAGCTCCGTCAGAACAGTCGTCAGGTTCTTCGCCCGCTCCACCTCATCCTGAGTATTCCACCCGTACTCGTTCAGCCAGAGCTTCTTGTGACCATGACCGTGTTTGACAAGCACATTGTAGGTATCTTTAATCGCCTTCCAGTGCAAAGGCTTGCCGTAGGGATGAATGGCGACCGCGTCAAAGACGTCCCCGCCGCCGTGCGTGTAAATGTCCTCGATGTACTTGTAGCCTTCCTTTACACCATCGTGATAGTCGAGCCCGCCGACGGCCAACACGGAGTCCGGATCGCCTTGCTTCATGGCTCGGTACCATCGCTTTAACCATGGCACGTAGGTGTGAGCCATGTGGCCGTTCGCGCAGCCGTCGTTGATCCAACTGCACCCGTTGGGCTCATTCCAGAACTCGTAGTACTTGACCTTGCCCCTGTAACGTTCGGCGAGCATCCGGAAGAAGCGATCGAACTGCGGAGCAAACTTCTCGTCGGGAGGGAAGCGGTAACCGATGCCGGACTTCTCCGGTGCCTCCGGCGGCAGCGCCCAGTCGGGCGTCAGGCCTGTGTACGCGAATATCTCCAGGCCTCGCTTGCGCGCCTCGGCCACCTGGTGATCCACGTAGTCCCAGTTGAGCCGACCCGGCTCGGGTTCGATGTCATGCCAGGCGAAGTTGGCAGGCACATTCGTCCCGCCCATCTCGTTGATGCGATCCATGCTGCGGCGGTCCCACGCCTTGGCCTTTTCCGGCGGCAGATTCAGCCAATTGCCCCAAACGATGCCGCAGCCGAAGATATACGGTCGCGGCTCCTGGTGGGGCAGCTCCTGCCTTTGGCGAGAAGTCCGCGCTACACCGTAAGCGAACAACGGAACAGACAACGATAGCAACGTACAGCCGATGATTGCCCTGAACAGCATAGACACCTCACATCGCGCACGCGCGCCGTCGTGTCTCCCTGCCGCGTTATCCGCCCTATGAGTCCGAGTCGTCTGCAAGCCGCCTCCGCCCACCCCGGCTCGCGGACGTTCTGATCCCAGCGGGGGGAGAGGATACCAGCAGAAAGCGGTCCGTCAAGGATGGTCGGCCGGTTAACGCGCGAACGCGCTGCGCGGTAGGAACTCTCGGCGACACCGGTCAGCTCGCCAAGCCGCAAGTACAGTCAACCAGCTCGGAAACGGCCTCGATCTTCTCGATTTGGCCGACCTGGGATATCTCATCCGAGATGCCGAGAATGAGGCGCGGGGCAAACATGTCGATTACGCGCTTGGCGAACTCGACGACCTCATTGACGGTGTAGCTGGGCAGGAAGTGAATAGCCGGCAGCAGGTCGAGCACGACCATGTTGTCCCTCACCGCCTGCTTGATCATCTCCAGGGTCATGTCGCCCATCGGCTCGGGGGTCAGGGCTTCCACGCCGTGCAGGCCGGTCTGCTGCAGGTAGCGTAGCATATGACGCGAATTGCCGTCCCAGTGGGTATGCACGAACCGGTGATTCTCCGTCATGCGTCTGCTGACACGCTGCCACCGCGGTAGCATGTAGCGTTCAAGTATGGGCGGGGGCGTGAACTCGTTGGTGGCGTGGTCCCCCAGATTGAAAATGCGGCAAGGAAGTCGCAGAGCTGCGTCCATCAGTCGGTCGTCACGACGATCGCAGGCCTCCAGATAGGCTGCCACTTCCTTCGGATGATCCGTCAGCAGGTAGAACGTGCCTTCGAGGCCGCACCAGTTCTTGATCAGCTCGGTAAACCCCGAACTGCCTAAAAATACCGTCGGCTCGGCGCGGTGGCCGACACGCTCAGCGGCCTCTCGAAAGGCCTGCGCATCGGCGCGGAACTGCTTGCGCTCAACCAGAGCAGTGAGCACGGCTAGGTCCGCAGCCGCTTTCACCGGGAAGTCGCAAATGCGCCGGTTGACCAGCTTGCCGTCCTGCCAGACATTCCGGCTGACAGTACGCAGCTCACCCTCCGGCAGCCGAATCCCGTCAACATGATGGGCTGGTTCTGGATCCTCCTGAAAGCATTCCACGTACGGAACGATGCCAGCGGACGCGGCATATCGCACCGAGCAGCCGAGCTTGTCGTAGAACGGCAAATAGTCCATATCCTTGAATCGATCCGGCAGCGTACCTTGGTTCCTGTGGTGCCAGTACCACGTCTCGAGACGCGGCTGCCATAAGACCTTGTCCGTTGTGCCCTCGAAGATCGCTAGATTCAGTTCTTTGCGAGTCATCGCGACCAAGCTCCTGTGCCCAAGACGAATGCGGCCGAGCGTCCTCAGTTCCTCCGAGCATTGCAGCGCGTCCCGCCAAATCACTACCGAAACTGAACGGGGCTCGGCGGACGGCGAACCCTGACTTGACTCTACAAGCGGACCGGCGCCGCCGCAACGATGAGGGTGCATGGCCATCGATGCAGATTTGCCTACCTCATCCGCAGCCCAGCCGGGCCCAGCGCGGTTTGTTGCCGCACCTCTGCCTCGCGCGGGCGCGCGCAGGCCTCGATGCCGTGCCTGCCCTTGGTTCAATCCTTGACGGCCATACCATCGGGACTTATGCTAGCATTCGGCTTGCAACTCGGCAGCGTTGATGCGCGCAAAATGCTGCAATGCCTGCTTGCCCAGAGCATGAGGGCAGCAGCGTCGCGCCGCTAGCTCAACTGGACAGAGCGTCGGTCTACGGAACCGAAGGTTGGGGGTTCGAGTCCTCCGCGGCGCAGTGGGGGGAACTGATTGCGGGGACGCGAATTAGCGATTCTCATCATCTGCTGCAAACCCGTCGGAAACACCAAGTGTGCCCTTCTGGCTCAGATTGCCACTCGTCTCACCCATCGGTCGGCCGTCTTGCGCCGGGCACCAGATGCCGTCAGCGAAATCCACCAAACGCCACGCTTCGAGGGCGACTGTTGGGCAGGTGACGAGACAGTGGGGCTTTCCAAATGCCCAGCGCCCTCGTGCAGCCCACTGTCGCGAACCGCGACGTAAGAGCGCTGCGGCGCGTTCAGTCCGCTCGATTTCCGGCCACATTCCGAGCAGCTCCCACGCCCGGCAGTCCCATCATTTCACACTCTGTCGTTTGATCGTTCACGAGCTTGAGTAATACGTATCAGTCGCAGCCCGTCTATCCAGAGCCGGTTGCCCCCGTTGGTGAACCGACCCGCCGCACCGTCACTGCAATTGTGGCCAGACACGTGACCGCCCGATGGATGGGCGGCGCGGGATGGCAGCGCCAACCTGCTGAGGATGCGACCAGGGCCGCACCAAGTATGCCTGTGGCGACGGCTCGATGCCATCAGCGAGGGGTTCCACTACACCAGGTCTGCTGTCCGGGCTCCAGCCCGATCGGAGGCGGATCAGCGCGCGCGCCGCCTTGTACCCGCCCCAGCGGACGTGGCGGAGCAGATAGGCGGCCGCGTCAGCCTGGCCCAAACTGGGCCCTTCGTAGATCATCCGCACCTCGTCGGCGTCGATCCGGCTGGCCAGATCGGCGATGTCTGATCTCAGGCCAGCGTAACTTCGCCCGACGCGGCTCCCGGGCACACCGCCGTGGACGCAGGTGTAGCGCAGCTGCTCGATGAAGAAAAGCAGCTGTACAGAGAGCACCGTTACCAGGACCGGTGCAGTCCACGTGCGACGGCAACAGCGATCTGGCGCTCTGCTTAGTCGTTCCGCCGCCCAGCCCATCAGTACGAATGGCAGGGGGTACCAGACCGCAAGATAGGTCGGGCTGGCACGCACGGCCAGCAGATCGAAGCTCGCGTGGACTGGTGTGCTGGCCGGGGTGCTCGCCTCCGGGC
>CAYGAN010000137.1:0-4177 GCA_964347585.1 uncultured Planctomycetales bacterium
GCCTGCCCGGCGCTCGGCGTCGCCTCGACCGTCTCGTCCCTGGGGATCGGGTTGTCGAAGACGCTCGGGGACGGGTCCACGCTGAACGTCGAGTACAGCTCGAGCTTTCATCATCCGCCCAAGAAAGTCGCGGTTCACGTCCCGCCGATAACGGGATTGTCCAAAGCTGTCATCAACGGCAAGTCGGCGGATGCTGAACCCGGCGGCGTATTGCTGGCCTAATGAGTCCGAAAGCACTGGCAGAGACGGCAAGAGGCTCGTGGCACCCGTTCGTGAAAAGGCCTTGGGGCGTCTGCCGGCAGGCCTGCCGGTTGACGACGTGCCGGAGCGCCTCTATAGTGCCGAATCATCGGCTCCGTCACGTGAGGATGGAGCCGTTCGAGTTCCGGCATGAGCGACTATCTTCTACTGCTGCGGCCGGCTCAGTGGATCAAGAACGTTTTTGTCTTTGCCGGCTTGGCGTTCGGGGGCAAGCTGCTCGAGCCGGAGGCGGTCGGCAAGGCTCTTGTGGCGTTCGCGGGGTTCTGCTTGGCCTCGAGCAGCGCGTACATCATCAATGACATCTTGGATCGTGAGCACGATAGGCTTCACCCCGTCAAGCGGAACCGGCCTCTTGCGCGCGGGGCGATCGGGGTGGACCAGGCCCTGGCGATGGCGGTGGGGCTGATTGCGGCATCCGTCGCGATAGCGGTTCTGAGCCTCTCGCCTGCCTTCTGTGCGCTCGTGATCGCCTACTTTGCGCTCAACGTGCTGTACTCGCTGGCACTAAAGCATCGGATGATCCTGGACGTGATCGTGATCAGCGTCGGATTCGTCTTGAGGGCCTGGGGCGGGGCGGCGGCGGTGGACGTGTTCGTCTCACCGTGGCTGATCGTCTGCACGTTTACACTGTGTTTGTTCCTGGGGTTCGGCAAGCGTCGGTGCGAACTGGCCGCGATGGTGAACGCGCAGCAGGCCGGCGAACACCGTGCCACGCTCGCCCGCTACACACCGGAGCTGCTCAACCACCTGATCAGCGTCTCCGCGGGCATCGCCGTGATCACATTTCTGCTCTACACGATGGAGACGGAAGAGAAGTTCGGGACGAACTACTTGATCTACACGGTCCCGCTGGTGGTCTATGGCGTGTTCCGGTACGCGATGCTGGTCGAGTCGGGTCGCGGCACCGGGCCGACGGACATCCTCATCAGCGACAGACCTTTCCTGTACACGGTGGTCCTGTGGGCACTGGCGGCCGTCGTGATTATCTACCAAGGAGAGGCCATCAGGCAGTGGTTGCAGGCGAGGTTCTGAGATCGGCTCATCGCCCAAGCGTGCGAGATCGCCGATGTGCTCGATGCGGGGGGGCACGCTGCGCGAGGGCCCCAGCGGGGGTGGCCGGGCATACAATTGACAATGGAGGCGTCAGTCGCCGCTCAAGGTCGCCTCGGTCACAGGAATGGGCAGAAAAATGTCGAGCTGGCCTGTCGCTATCGTTCGCACAAGCCCTGCCACGGTGCTGGCGGACTATCATCGGGCAATGAATCTAGCGGAGTACCGCCAGGTGGTCCGGCCGGAGACCGACACCGCACTGAAGGTGAACATCTCTTGGCACTACTTCTTTCCTGCATGCTCGACACCGCCGTGGCAACTCGAGGGGGTGATCGCGGCGATGCTGCGCGATGGGCATCCGCGGAAGCATATGTACGCCTGTCACAACCGGACGGTGGTGGTCAGTGCGAGACGAGGCGAACGCGAGAACAAACATATCGACGTAGTCCATAAGTATGGGCTACGCAACGTGCACTTGTACGACGGACAGGAATGGGTCAACGTGCGCGAGGCGGTGGGGGATCTGGTCAAGCAGTTCCTGGTGCTGAACAAGGTCTATCCGCGCGGGTTCTCGATTCCAAAACGGTTCCTGGGAGCGAACATCGTTCATCTGCCAACGATCAAGACGCACGTGTTCACCACGATGACCGGAGCAATGAAGAACGCGTTCGGAGGCCTGCTCAATGAGCGCCGTCACTACACCCACGAGGTAATCCACGAGACACTGGTCGATCTACTGATGATCCAGAACAAGATTCATCGGGGCATCTTCGCAGTGACGGACGGGACGTTCGCCGGTGACGGGCCGGGGCCGCGCTGTATGACCCCGTACGTTAAGAACGTCTTGCTGGCGTCGGCTGACCAGGTGGCGATCGATGCGATCGCGGCCAAACTCATGGGGTTCGATCCGTTGCGTGAGATCGACTTCATTCGTATGGCCCACGAGATGAGGCTTGGCTGCGGGGATCCGGCCAAGATCAAGTTGGTGGGCGATGTGGAGCTGGCCGATCAGAACTGGCACTTCGAGGGCCCGTTCAAGAAAATGACGTTCGCGAGCAAGGGCCAGCATGCGCTGTACTGGGGGCCGTTGAGGCCGGTACAGAAGATCCTCTTGCGGACGGTCCTTCAGCCGTGGTCGTACGCGGCGAGCTGGGTCTATCATGATTGGTATTGGTATCCGTTCGTCGGCAAGAAGCAGATCGACACAGCGATGCAAAGTGAGTGGGGCCGTCTGTTTCGGCGGTATGAACGCCTGGCGCCGACCGAGGCCGGCTGGCCGGACCTGACGGCTGGGCTGATCCGAGCCCGTAGGCCTGGCCAGCCGACGGCGACGTAAAGAGCGTAGGATACGCGTCGCGGGCGGCGGCGGCTCGCAGAGGGTCGTCTGAGCGATCGGGCAACGTGTAACAACGGGGCAGATAGATAGAAGGGGTGCGGCGTGAAATACTTCGTTGCTCTCGGCGCAGCGCTGGTCTTGAACGCAACGGCCAATTTGCTGATGAAGTTCGGCATGCGATCGATCGCCGACAGCGGCGGGTTGATGCGCGGCGGGTTGGTACAAGCGCTGCTGACGATTCTGGCCAGCCCGGTGCTGGTATTGGGCGTCATTTGCTTTGCATTGAACTTGATCGCATACATGTATGCATTGCAGCGGCTACCGATCGGCGTGGCCTACCCGATCATGGTCACTCTGGGATTTGCGATCATCGTGATCGTGGCGGGGTTCTACTTGCATGAGCATCTGTCGTGGACACAGTGGGTCGGCGTGGTCCTGATCCTGGCGGGGGTGTGGCTGGTAGCGTCCCGGGCCACCTTGGACGCCGCCAAATAGCGGTTCTCACGTCTCGGGAGCAACGCCGGGGTGCGGGCACGGCCACGAAGCGCCCATCCGGTGGCGAGAAGCTCACCCGCCCAGGTGTCCACAGCGGCAACACAAGAGCCGACTGCGCCGGGGCACCCTTGAAAGCGCCCGCGGCCACGTTATAGTAGGCAGATGTAATGCGGGTGTAGCTCAGTTGGTAGAGCACCACGTTGCCAACGTGGTTGTCGTGGGTTCGAACCCCATCACCCGCTTTGAAGGGCGGCGTTGTCCGCGAGTTGCCAGCAGGTCGGGAGGGCTCAAGAGTTACGGCTGAGGGTAGGGGAACCGGCGCGGGCTAGCCGGCGATTCGAGCCGAGCGCTGAGGAGTGGGAGAGGAGTGCGGGCGAGTCAGCCCCTCGTGGCCAGGTGCGGGCTGCGATCGGGCGGAGGGTCAATCGCGAAGGCCTCGGCGCAGGCTGACGCCGCGAATCGCCTGGCCGGGCTCTTGCGGTTGGCCCGTTGCGTACAGAGCACGGAAGGGCAGTATAAGGGCACCGCGGGGGAGACCGGCGAACGCAATTGCGGAGGGACATGATGCCCGAAGACGAACTGGCGACCAACGACAAACCTGGCGCCGAAGAAGCCGAGCAGACCGAGGCCGAGGCGGCTGCGACCGAGCAGGCCGAAGAGGGAGACCAACTGGCCAAGCTTAAAGAGGCGATCGAGGTCGCAGTTGAAGACATCGGCACGCTTCGCAAGAAGCTGACGATCACCGTCCCTCGTGAGGAAATCGATGAGCGGAGGGAAGAGCAGTATGGGGAGCTATCCCGCGATGCGCTGGTCCCCGGATTCCGCAAAGGCCGGGCGCCGCGCAAACTGATCGAGAAGCGATTCGGCAGTGAGGTCGGTGAGCAGCTTACCACGGAGTTGGTCGGGTCGGGGTACCTGGCAGCTGTGGACAAGACGGAACTGAAAGTGTTGGGCGATCCGTTGGTCTGGGTGAAGCTCAAACAGGACAAGGGCAGTGCTGCGACCGAGCCGGCGGAGATCGACAAACTTGTGACG
>CAYGAN010000137.1:4187-12377 GCA_964347585.1 uncultured Planctomycetales bacterium
CAGCAACATCAGACTTCCCGACGACGGGCCGCTGACATTCGCGTGTGAGGTGGAGGTCCAGCCGGAGTTCGAGCTGCCGCAGTTGGAGGGGATCGCCCTCGAGAAGCCCAAGATCGAGATCACAGACCAAGACGTGAGCGAACAGGTCGATCGGATGCGATCAATGCGCGGGACGTACGAGCCCGTCGAGCAGGGCGGGATCGAGCAAGATGACTTGGTGATCGCGGACGTGAAGATGACTGTCGGGGCAGAGGTAATCAAGCAGGAGGAGAACGTTCGCCTGGCGGCCCGGCCCCAGCGCGTGGACAACATCGCCGTCGAGAAGCTCGGCGAGGTGTTGGCTGGCGCCGGAGTTGGGGACACGCGGACCGTCGAGGCCGAGGTTCCGCAGGAGTATGAAAGACCGGAACTGGCGGGCAAGACCGCGACGTTCGAGCTGACGGTTCATGACATCAAGCGCTTGGTGCTGCCCACGCTGGATCAGGAGCTGCTCTCTGCTTTGGGCTTTGATAGCGAAGAGGAGCTTCGCGACGGGGTTCGTCGCGACATGGAGGCCCGGCTCGACGAGACGATTCGTCGCGGCATGCGAGCCCAGGTTTTCCAGTACCTTCTGGGCGAGATCAAGCTTGACCTGCCGGCGGGGTTGTCACAACGGCAGACCGAACGGGTCGTGGCCAGGCGGATGCTGGAACTTCGTCGCGAGGGCGTACCCGAGGCGGAGATCGAAAAGAGGCTGGACGAGTTGCGGACGAGTGCCAGCGACCAAGCGGCCGCCGACCTGAAGCTCTTCTTCATCATGGAGAAGATCGCCGAAGTCTTGAAGGTGGAGGCGAGTGAGGAGGAGGTCAACGGTCAGATCGGGTTGATCGCCCGGCAGTATAATCGCCGGTTCGACCGGGTGCGCGACGAACTGGCGCAGAGCGGCATGCTCAACCAGCTATACCTTCAGATTCGCGATGACAAGATCGTGGATCACCTGCTGGAAAAGGCCGAGGTGACGGACAAGGAGGTGCCGCAGGAAGCCCCTGCCAAGGCCAAGAAGGCTCCTGCCAGGGCCAGGAAGGCTCCGGCCAGGGCTAAGAAGGCTCCGGCGAAGACCACGAAGGCTCGAGCCAAGGCAAAGAAAACTCCGGCCAAGGCCAAGAAGGCTCCGGCGAAGAGAAGGAAGACGCGCGGCAAGGGCACGGGCGGCGGGGAGTACGACGAGGACACCTAGCGACCGGTTCAAACGGCGATCCAGGAGTTGAAGCAATGAGCTGGTTCGATGCGATTTCCGGACCGACCTGCCAGCAATATCCACCGTATCAGCGATACCGAGAGATGAGCATCAAGGAGATGTTGCTGGAGAATCGCATCATCTTCTTGGCGGGTGCGGTTACGCCGGGCACGGCCAGCGAAGTGATCATGTCGCTGTTGTACCTGCAATCGATCAAGAAAGATCAGGACATCAATCTGTACATCAACTCGCCGGGCCGGTACGTGGATCAGACGTTGGCGGTGTATGACACGATGCGCTTTCTGGCGTGCGACGTCGCAACCTACTGCATCGGAACGGCCGCGAGCGGAGCAGCCATCATCCTGGCTGCAGGAACAAAGAAGAAGCGATTTGCCTTGCCCAACTCCAAGATCATGCTCCACCAGCCCTACGGAGGGATCACCGGGCAAGCCGAAGACATTCGCATCCAGGCCGAAGAGGTCCTGAAGGACAAGAAGAGGTTGAACGACATTCTCGCGCACCACACGGGCCAGCCGGTGGAAAAGATCGAGCAAGAGACCGAGCGTGACAGGTTCATGGACTCCCTGGAGGCGAAAGAGTATGGGATCGTTGATGAAATACTGAGCGAATACTCCGAGCGCGATAAGAGGAGCGAATGACGACCAGCCGCGCTGGCGTGCGCGGAATCCCCATCGACCCCGGAAGCGAGACAATCGATGAGTCAGTTGATCCCAATCGTGATCGAGAAGACCGGAAGGGGCGAGCGCGCGTACGATATCTACTCGCGGTTGCTGAAAGATCGCATCGTGTTCCTGGGCGGACCGGTGACGCTTGAGTCGGCGAACGTCATCATTGCCCAGATGCTGTTCCTTTCGAACGAGGACAGCAAAGGGGACATCCACTTCTACATTAGCTCCCCGGGCGGCTCGACCGACGCGGGAATGGCAATCTACGACACAATACAGTTCCTGCGGTGCAACGTCGCGACGTACGCGATCGGCATATCGGCAAGCATGGGCGCGGTGCTGCTGGCGGGCGGGACGAAGAGCAAACGCTTCGTCTTGCCGAACACGCGGATCCTGATTCACCAGGTCTCGCTCTCCGGGATCTTTGAAGGGGTGGCGACGGATCTGGCCATTGAGGCCCAAGAGACCCTGCGGACGCGTCGGCAGATCTATGACGTCTTGGCCAGACACACGGGCAGGGACGTTCAGCAGATCGAAAAGGACTGCGACCGGAACCGTTGGCTGGGCGCCGAGCAGGCAGTCGAATATGGACTGGCCGACCAGGTGCTGGAGCGAATGCCCGAGCGGGCACCCAGGCCCAGTGAGGAGTAGCTTGATGCCGAAGCCCGGCAGTTCCGGCACCCGGCGGAAGCCGTGCGTGCGATCCTGGCTATGGTGTGCGGCTGCGGCGATGGCGGGGGGGCTGACCGCAGGATGCGAGTTGGGCGATGCGGGACGGATCGCACAGGTCAAGGTCGAGAACGAAAGGTTGTCCGAGCAGATCGAGCAGCTGAAGGCCCGAATTGCCCAAAAGGACGAGCAGATCGCGCAGCGCGATACCCAGATTGCTCATTTGCAGCGACTCGGTCCGGAGCGGCTGGAGTTGCTGTACCATCCCGTGCGGGTAGAGATCGTTTGGCCGACCGGCGGGGCGGACTACGACGGGAAGGCGGGCGACGACGGCGTGACGGTCTATCTCAAGCCGGTCGATCAGCAAGGTCATGCGATCAAGGCCGCCGGTGAAATACGCGTCGAGCTGTTCGATCTGGCCAATCCCAACGGGCAACGTCGAATCGGCCAGTACGTCCTCGACGTGGAGCACGCCAGACAGGCGTGGTACGGGCGCGCCTTGACGTACCACTATACGATCGAGTGTCCGTGGCGAACGGGCCCGCCGGCGCATCCTGAGGTCACCGTACGTGCCACATTCGTGGACTACCTGACTGGTCGGGAACTGCGTGACACAAAAGTCTGCAGGATCTCGTATCCGCCCGGGTTAGGGAGCAACACCGACTGACCTCCGCGATGTCGGCCGGCAGACCAGGCGGCTGGCAAGCCGCCGGAATGCCCAGAAGGCAAATGTCTTGACGCGCCCCTCGCTCAGCCCTGCCTGTGAGTGCCCGCGATGCGGAACCGGCAGTGTCACGTGCCGTACGGGCTTGCGAGGCGGTTGTGTAGGGCGAGGGAGGTCAATAGAATAGCTCACTAACCGGCGAACTTGCGGATAGACCAACATGGAGCGTCGTTCGTTGGGCGGCAGTGGAATGGAGGTCTCGCCCGTGGCGATCGGGTGCTGGGCAATGGGCGACGACCCCGATTGGTGGGGAGGGGCTGACGACAGTGAGTCGATCGCGGCGATTCGGGAGGCCATCGATCGAGGCATCAACTTGATCGACACGGCGCCCGCGTACGGGAACGGCCACAGCGAACAAGTCGTTGGCGAAGCGATTCGCGGGTGTCGCGACCGCGTCGTGATTGCCACGAAGTGCGGGCTTGTGGCCAAGGCCCACGGCGGGGGGGGATACGATCACTGTCTGCGGAAAGAGAGCATCATTCGGGAATGCGAGAGAAGTCTTCGGCTGCTGGCGGTCGAGACGATCGACGTATATCAATGCCATTGGCCGGATCCCAACACACCAATCCCCGAGACTATGGCGGCGCTGACCCAACTGCTCGAGCAAGGAAAGATTGGCGCGATCGGGGTCTCGAACTTCAGCTGTGAGCAGATGGACCAGGTGCGCGAGCACGGCCCGCTACACTCGGCCCAACCCCCCCTTTCCATGTTCAATCGTGTGGCGTTAGGAACCGTCATTCCTTACTGCCGGGAGCATGAGATCGGCGTGATCGTTTACAGCCCGCTTGAGAAGGGGCTACTCACTGGCAAATACTCCTGCGACAGCAGGTTCGACGACTTGCGTGCTCGCAGCAGCGAATTCCAGGGCAGGCGGATGGAGTTGAACCTGGCGGCAATCGAGCAGCTCCGGGTGCTTGCGGAGCGCTACGGCAAAACGATGACCCAGTTGGCGATCAACTGGGCGGCAAACCAGCCGGGCGTGACGGCGGCGATCGTTGGCGCAAAGAGGCCGTCGCAGGTGTGCGAGCACATTGGGGCGCTGGGGTGGCGATTGGACAAAGCCGACCTTGTGTTGATCGAGAATATCCTGGCCGAGCGAGACAGAGCGGCGGCGCTGGCCGGATCAGGCGCTTAGAGACGCCCTGTCGGTTATGAAAAAGATCATCAGCGGACAGTCGGAGCCCGGACCTGCCCAGGCCGGGGACACCTCTCAGACCGGTTCGGAGGCACCGGCAGACCGGGAGTCGCGCCTGCTCGTGCGCCAGCGCGAGCTGGAATCGCTGGCCGAGCGTCTAGCGCAGGAGCGCCAGACGCTGGAAGAGCAGGACTCTGCGGTGGACACCCGCCACCAGGAACTCGCGGAAATGGTCCGCCAGCTTGAGCAGCACCAACTCGAACTGGCCGGCCGAGAGCAGGACCTGAGGCGCCGCGAGTCAGACCTGCAAACAACGCAGCCAAGACTGGGCCGCGAACGCGACCGCCTCAGACGCGACCAGAAGCAGTTGGCCGCTGATCAACGTGACCTTCAGCGTCGCATCGAGCGCCAACAGCAGCGTGAGCTGGAACTCCAAGAGCTCCTTCAGCAGGCCGACTATCTTGAGGGACTGCAACGTGACCTCAGCGAGCGGGCGGCTCGGCTCGAGTCATGGAGCCAACAGCTTGAGGCGGCTGCATCAGACATCGCGCAGCGCGAGGCACAATTGGGCAGCGACCCAACCAGGCTCGAGTCGCGCCAAAGTGACCGAGATCAGCTTGAGGCGGCGCCCGGGGGGCCGAGCCAGATCGAGCAGGACTTCCGGGCCCGGCTCCGCGAAGTGGAACAGCGTGCGGCGGAATTGGCCGAGCGAGAACGAGCTCTCGCGGATGGCGCTGCTGAGCTTGATCGGCGAGAGCGCCAAATCGATGAATCCCGCTGCGCATTCGAGCAGGATGTTGCCCAAGTCACGCGGCAGAGCCGGGCGAACGAAGAGCAGGCCGAACTGCTGGACCGCGAGCGCCGCGAGTTGGAAGCCGCTCGCGAGGCCGTAGTGTCCGAACAGGCGCGAGTGCTCCAACAGGCCGAGGGGCTTGATGAACGTGAGGCGGCGCTGGCCGGGCCGCCCGAAGATCACGCCGGGGACCTGGCTGGCGAGCACCAAGCCATCCAAGCAGCCCAGGAGACGGTGGAAGCGGAGCGGGCCGAAGTCGCACGGCGCGCGGCTGAGGTGGACCAGCTCCGAGCGGACTTGAATGCCGAATGCGAGCATCTCCGCCACGAGAGGGACGAACTCAGGCGGCGCCTGTTGACGCCCTCAGAAAAGGCAGACCAGGTCAATCGTTACCTGGGACGTCTGACGCAGGCCGCCCAGCAGTTGACAGAGCGGCGCCGCCAGCTGAACGACCGCGTCGTGCAGGTGAACGAGCGCCAGACGCTGCTGCGTGCCGAGCAAAGCAAGCTCGCCCAGAGGGGCGAGCAGGTCGAGCGACTCGAAGCGTCGCTGAAACAACGGGAAGCAGAGCTGGAGGAGGAGCGGGTCAGCCTGGCAGCAGCTGGTCAGAAAGTCGAGTCCCAGCGCGCGGAGACCGATCGTCGTGCCACTGAGTTAGACCGGCAGCGCGAGGAGCTCGACTCTCAGGAGCGGCGACTAGACGAGCAGCGGGAAGAACTCGAACAGCTCCGTGCCTCGGCTGAGCAGTGGGCCACGGAACGGGAGGACGAGCAGCGTGAGCTGACGGCCGCTCGGAAGGAACTCGACGCTCAACGGTTGGAGATTGATCGTCGTGCCGCTGAGTTAGACCGGCAGCGCGAGGAGTTCGACTCTCAGGAGCGGCGACTGGACGAGCAGCGGGAAGAACTCGGACAGCTCCGTGCCTCGGCTGAGCAGTGGGCCACGGAACGGGAGGACGAGCAGCGTGAGCTGACGGCCGCTCGGAAGGAACTCGACGCTCAACGGTTGGAGACCGATCGTCGTGTCGCTGAGTTGGAGCAGCGGCGCAAGGAGCTTGATTCTCAAGAGCAGCGGCTCCGCCACCAGCGAGAGGAGGTCGAACAGCTCCGCACGTCGGCTGAGCAGGGGGCGGCGGAGCGTCAGGCCCAACAAGAGGAACTCGAGGCTTCCCGCGGCGAGCTTGCCTCGCGAGAGGCAGAAGTTGATCGACAGGTCCGCGATTTGGATCAGCGGCGTGCGGAGCTGGCCGCCGAAGCGCAAGCCCTTCATCACGAGCGGGAGGAAGTCAGCCGAGCCGCTGCGGCATCCGCAGAGGCCGGTGCCAAGATCGACGCCGAGCGCGAGCGGCTTGATGTTCTCGGTCGCGAGCTAGAGGCTGAGCGCGCGGGGCTCGCTGATCGCGCCAGCCGTCTGGAGGAGCAGGAAGCAGTCCTGGCAGGTGAGCGGTCTCGTCTGGCCCAGCGGTGGGCGCAGGCTGAGCGGCTGGAAGCATCGTCGCAGGAGCAGATCGAGCAGCTCGCGCAAGAGCGGGACCGCCTCGAACGGGCCCGCGCGGAGGTGACTTCACGGGAGCAAGCCCACGAGCAGGCCCGCAAATCGCTTGAGCAACGTGTCAGGGAAACGGACGCGCAGCGCGCGCAGCTCGAAGCAGAACGGCAAGATTGGGAGCCGAAGAGGGCACAAGCTGCCCAGGCGGATCGCGAGCTTGAACAGCGCAGTGCCGCCCTCGAGAGTGAACAAGAAGCGCTGGCTCGCGAGCGGAGAGAGATCGAGCAGGCCAAGCGATCCCTGGCGAAGCAGCAAGACGCGGTAGCTGGTGCTGCCCGTCAATTGCAGTCTGAGCGAGAAGGACTGGCGGGCGAGCGGGCGCAGGCGGCCCGCCAGGCGGTTGAATTGGACGAGCGATGGGCTGCGCTCGAGGCCGAACAGCAGCGTCTCCTGCGTGAGCAGGAAGAGTGTGAGCGCCACACTGCCGCGGCAACGGCCTGCGAGGAGCAGGCGCGCAGAGAACAGCGACGAGCAGAATCGCTTCGTCAGGAATTGGAGCCAGCGTGCGAGCGGGTAGCCCAGCAGCAGGCCCATCTCGACAAGCGTCAGGCTGCGATCGAGGCGGCGCACGACGACGTTCGACAGATGCGCGAGGAAGCCGAACGGACGCGGGCGTCAGCCGACCAGCACGCCAAGGAGGCCGAAGCCGAGGCCAACCGCCTGCGAAGCCTGCGCGAGCAGCTGGAGGCTGAACGCGCCGCACTGGCCAGCCGAACCGCAGAGTTCCACCGTGACCGAGCCGGGCTCGAGGGACAGAGGGAGTCGATCGTTCGCGAATATGAGGAGATCCGGCGGGACCGGGAATCGCTGGCCCGACAAGCGGAGGAGATTGCTCGTGATCGACAACGTTTGGAGGAGGACCGTGAGTCTCTCAAAGCCGAGCGGGACAGAGTAGCAGCGACGGCTGAACGAACCCGCAAGATGACTGGCACGCAAGGGGCCGGCTTGGCGGCTCTGTCGGCACGACAAGAAGAGATCAAGTCTTCCCAGGCAGAGTTGGAGCAGGCTCGCCAAGCCGTCGAGTCCGAGCGACTCGTGCTCAGCGAGCGTCGCCTGCGGCTGGCACGCGAACAGCAAGAGTTGAACGCAGCCCGGGAAGCGATTGCTCGCGACCGGCGCGAGTCGGAGGCGGCAATAGCTCAGAGCCGCGACGAGAAAAATCGCGATTGGGCCGAGATCAAACATCACAAGGCGGAGCTCGACCGTCGGGAGAAACAGTTCGGAGCGGGCCTCCGATCGTTGGAACACGAGCGAGAGGAGATCGCCCAGAGCCAACGCGAACTGGAGGCGGCGCGGCAGCAGCTCGCACGCGCTGAGGCTGAGCTACGGGCTGAGTGGGAACGCGCTCGTCAGCAATGGGCAAACGAGCGCAATGCGCTCAGAGAACAGAAGAAAGAGCTTGAGCAACTGGCAGCGGAG
>CAYGAN010000138.1:0-4631 GCA_964347585.1 uncultured Planctomycetales bacterium
CAGCGATCATCGGGCCGGATGGCGCGGTGCTGGACCGCGCCGCCGGTACGGACCGATCCGCCGTTGCCACGCTCGATCTGTCGGCAGCAGCGGACAAGACGGTCGCGCCGAATACCGACATCTGGGAGCAAAGACGGGTAGAGCAATACCGGCTTGGCAGGCCCAGTCCACCCGCAGCCGACGCGCCTTGATAACACTGGGCCGGTCCTTCCCGGCCGACCGTCGCGGGCAGGGCGGCGCCGCGACAGGGGGCGGGCCAGAATCGTCTCAGGTCGCCGCTTGACCCGGACGATAAAGGGATTAGAGTAGTAGTGTAGCAGTGGGGTAGCGATGAAACTCGTCGGGAACAACTCGGCTCAACTCGTCAGCTACACCCGGGGTGTAGTCATCGTCGTCATTATTGCGGAGGAACCCGGTCAGGGCTGAGCAGACGCAGCCAAGACGAAAGCGATCAGCCCTGTCCGGAAAGTGGCAGGGCTTTCTTTTTGCGATTGGCGGATGCCCAACGGCGAGGAACGAATCATGTCGGATACGAGCGATCGCATCGAGCTGTACGACACGACGTTGCGGGACGGGACGCAGGGCATGGGCGTGAGCCTGAGCATGCAGGATAAAGTGCTCATCGCCCGCAAACTCGACGAGTTCGGGATCGACTACATCGAGGGCGGCTACCCTCTGAGCAACCCGAAGGACGTGGCCTTCTTCGAGCAGATCGGGACCTGTCGGCTGAACCACGCCCGGATTGCCGCGTTCGGGATGACTCGCCGCAAGGGCACAAAACCCGAGGACGACGAGGGGATGAGAGCGCTGGTGGCGTCGCGGGCGCCGGTCATCACCATCGTGGGCAAGAGTTGGGACCTGCACGTTCGCGAGGTGCTGGGCGTGGACGAGGCCGAGAACCTGGCCATGATTGCCGATTCGGTTCGGTTCTGTGCGTCGACCGGACGCGAGGTGATCTACGACGCGGAACACTTCTTTGACGGTTGGCAGGCGAACCGCGAGTTCGCGTTGCGAACGGTTCTGGCCGCGCAGGAGGCCGGGGCGAGGTTGGTCGTGCTGTGCGACACCAATGGCGGATCGCTGCCGGAGCAGATCGCCCAGGGCGTTGAGTCCGCCCGCCTCGATCTGTCCGTGCCTGTCGGCATTCACACACACGATGACAGCGGCTTGGCCGTGGCGAACTCCCTGGCGGCCGTCCGGCACGGGGCCACGCACGTGCAAGGGACGATCAACGGGATCGGCGAGCGATGCGGCAACGCGGATCTAACGACCATCGCGGCCAACCTGGCACTGAAGCTCGGCAAGGAGGTACTCGTGCCCGGCGGATTGCGCAAGTTGACTGAGGTCAGCCGGTACGTTTACGAGATAACCAATCTGCTACCTCGCGAGAATCAGCCGTACGTCGGCAGCGGCTCGTTCGCCCACAAGGGTGGGATGCACGTTCACGGGGTGCGGCGCACCCTGCGAAGTTACGAGCACGTTGATCCAGCCGCCATAGGCAACACGCGCCGCATTCTGATCAGCGAGTTAGCCGGCGCCAGCAACGTGGCTGAAAAGATCGGCAAGAAGTTCGAGATCGAATCGGACAAGCAGCTCCAGCGAGAACTACTCACGCGCGTGCAGGAGCTCGAAAACCAAGGCTACACGTTCGAGGCCGCCGAGGCCAGCTTCGAGCTGATCTGCCGTAAGCAGCTCGGGAGATACCGGCAATTCTGGGACCTGGACCACTACCGGACCGTTATCCTCAACCAGGGCGGACAGATCCAGACCACCGAGGCCATCGTCAAGCTCCGTGTCAACGGCCAGACGCGCCTGGAGGTCGCAGAGGGCGACGGGCCAGTGGATGCGTTGGCCAGCGCGTTGTGGAAAGCCCTCAGGCCATCGCATCCAACCGTTGATCGCATTCGCCTGGTTGATTACAAGGTCCGGGTGATCGACGCAAAGGCCGGCACGGCAGCGAAAGTACGCGTAGTGATTGAATTCCACGACGAGGACACGCACGAGTTCTTCGGCACGGTCGGCGTGAGCGAGAACATCATCGACGCATCGTGGTCGGCGCTTGTCGATGGAATCGAGTACAAGCTGCTCCAAGACGAAGACAGGAAGAATCCTGGCTAAGGCACAGGAGGGCTTAGGTGCCCGACGCATGGTATGAAGCGTTCTTCGACAAGAACTACCTGCGCTTCTGGGCACCGCTGGACGGCGAGCGAGCCAAGGCCGAAGTGGGCAAAGTCATAGCACTGGTGGCCCTGTCGCCCCCGGCGAGGATCCTCGACCTCTGCTGCGGGTACGGGCGTCACAGCATCGAGTTGGCCCGGCGGGGATTCCAGGTCGTCGGGGTGGATCTGTCCGGCGAGATGCTCGCCAAAGCACGGTCCCAAGCCGAAGAGTCGGGCCTGCACATCGAGTGGGTTCAGCAGGACATGCGCACGCTGAGCTTCAACGAGGAGTTCGATGCGGTGCTCAACCTGTTCACGTCGTTCGGCTACCTGGAAAGCGAAGAGGAGGATCGGAAGGTCCTGGCGGCCGTGTACCGAGCGCTTCGGCCCGGCGGGAGATTCGTGCTGGACTTCTTCAACGCTGTAGCGATCTTGCGCAGATTCCGTCCGAATGAATGGCAGGAGCTGCCCGACGGATCACTGCGTCTTTGGCAACGAAGTTACGATACGGCGGACGGCTCGAGCGACGAGCGAGTTGTGTTCGTGAGCCCAGGGGGAGAGCGGACCGAGCGCAGGATCCGGCTCCGTTGGTACACGCCCGCCGAGCTAATTGCCGCGGTCCGGTCAGCCGGTCTGACGATCGACGGGCTCTTCGGCAATCTGCAGGGCGGCGCCCTGACCTTCGATTCTTCGCGTGTGGTGGTTCTATCCCATCGGGAGCAGTAATGTGGGCGCGGGTAGCGGCAAGCGGCGGCCCCGACGTTCTTCCTTCTCAGATGGGCCAGCCGGTGAGCAGCGTTCGGCGTGGCCGGCCGCTGACGATATGATAGCCAAGAGTGCAACCTGAGATTGTGCGCGACCACGCGGTCAGGATCGGTGTGAATGATGACCAGAACTGAAGCTCTCTCCAAGACGTACGATCCCAGGCAAGTCGAGGCCCAGACCTATCGGTTCTGGGAGCAGGGCCGGTACTTCCACCCTGAGCCGGACGAACGGCCACGCGACCAGCGGTACGTCATCATGATCCCGCTGCCGAACGTGACCGGCGCCTTGCACCTGGGTCATGCGCTCAACACGCTCTGTCAGGACGTGATGATCCGCTGGCACCGCATGCAGGGGCATAACACACTCTGGATGCCCGGCACCGACCATGCCGGCATCGCAACACAGTCCGTGGTCGAGCGGCGCCTCTTCGAGGAGGAGGGCAGGACGCGGCACGACCTCGGCCGGGAAGGGCTGGTCAGCAGGATCTGGGCCTGGAAGGACGAGTACCAGAGCCGGATCCTCTCGCAACTCAAGCTGATGGGTTGCAGTTGCGACTGGGCGCGGACGCGGTTCACGCTGGACGACGTGTGCAGCCGAGCCGTCCGGCATACGTTCTACAGAATGTTCAAGGACGGGCTGATCTACCGCGGCTTGCGGCTGGTGAACTGGGATACGCAACTTCAGACCGCTGTGGCCGACGACGAGGTCTATCACGAGACCGTCCAGGGCCACATGTGGCACGTGCGGTACCCGCTGGCCGACGGCAGCGGACATCTGACGGTCGCGACGACTCGGCCGGAGACGATGCTGGGCGACACGGCCGTGGCCGTCCACCCAAACGACGAGCGCTATAAACACCTGATCGGCAAGACATGCATTCTCCCGTTGACAGAGCGTGAGATTTCGATCATCGCCGATCCAATCCTGGTAGACATGCAGTTCGGCAGCGGATGCGTGAAGGTCACGCCCGGCCACGATCCGAACGACTACGAGTGCGGCCGGCGGAACAACCTCGAGATGATCAACATTCTCACGCCGCAGGGGAAGATCAATGAGAACGGCGGGCGCTTCGCTGGCCAGGACCGCTACGTGGCGCGCAAGGAGGTTGTCGCTGCGCTCGAGGCCGACGGGCTGATCGAGAAGGTCGAAGATTACGAGCACGACATCGGCCACAGCGATCGCAGCAAGACGCCGATCGAGCCCTATCTGTCCGTCCAGTGGTTCATCCGAATGGGCGACGTGGAAGGCGGCGTCAAACTGGCGGACGGATCGACCGCGCCTGGCCTGGCGCAAGTGGCCATGGACGCTGTCCTTGACGGGCGCGTGAAGGTGTTCCCGCCGCGCTACGCGAAGACCTACCTCGATTGGCTGGCCGAGAAGCGCGACTGGTGCATCAGCCGACAGCTCTGGTGGGGGCACCAGATCCCGGTCTGGTACTGCGAGGACTGCGAACTAAGCGACGGCAACATGCTCAAGAGCAGCCACGCAGTGGGGGCAAGGGGACCCGGCGAGCTGCTTCCCGAGCCCACACAGTCGACGTACCACATCCTTGAAGGCGCGACCCCACTAATCGGTGATAGTCCGGACGAGAGCGCCGGGGAATGTCCCAGGTGCCAGGGGCATAACCTCGTACAGGACCCGGACGTGCTCGACACGTGGTTCAGCAGCGCGCTGTGGCCGCATTCGACGCTGCGTTGGCCTGAGCAG
>CAYGAN010000138.1:4643-8655 GCA_964347585.1 uncultured Planctomycetales bacterium
CTCCTGTCTGGTCACCGGACGCGACATCATCACGTTGTGGGTCGCGCGGATGGTCATCACGGGGCTGTACAACGTCGGGGACGTTCCGTTTCGCCATACCTACATCCATCCCAAGATCATGGACGGGCAGGGCGAGACCATGTCCAAGAGCAAGGGCAACGGAGTGGACCCCGTCGATGTGATCAACATGTACGGGGCGGACGCCCTGCGCTTCTCGCTGGCAGCCATGACCACGGAGACGCAAGACGTGCGGCTGCCCGTGGCGTACTGCTGCCCGCATTGCGGCCATCTGACGCCCCAGACGCGTGAGCTGCGCAGTCGGCGGACGCTGGCGTGCCCGTCGTGCAAAGCTGAGTTCCAGCTGCCGAGCCCGGACTTTGCCCCTCTGCCTGAGCCGCCGATGGCCACGCTGGCTTCGGAGAAGTTCGAGGTCGGCCGGAACTTCTGCAACAAGGTTTGGAACGCCGCCCGATTCGCCTTCATGAGCCTCGACGACGTAACCTGTCGCAGACTGGACCCGCAATCGCTGCCGATCGAAGATCGTTGGATTCTCTCACAGCTCTCGAAGACCGCCGCGAGCGCAAACGGGTATCTGCGGGGGTACCAATACAGCCGAGCCATCGCGCGCATCCGCGATTTCTTTTGGGACAGCCTTTGCGATTGGTACCTGGAACTAATCAAGTCGCGCATTCGCGAGCGCCAGCAGGACCCCGAGGCCAAGCAAGTACTGGCCTTCTGCGTGGACCAGACGCTCCGGCTGCTGCACCCGTTCGTGCCGTTTATCACCGAGCGACTATGGCAGGAGCTTAACAAGCTGGCCCCACAGCGCGGCCTGCCAGGCGTGGTTGAGCCGGCGGCGCCCGAAGCCTTGGCCATCGCTGCATTCCCACCAGCCGGGGGTTATCCGAGCCTGTGCGACGATCGGACCGAGGCAATCTTCGATGACCTTCAACGGGCCACCCGCGGAGTGCGGGACGTTCGATCCGCTCGTAACGTCCCGCCGCGAGACCGCGTCGGTATAACGATAAAAGCCTCGGCCGAGCGGGCCGATTCGCTGAAGCGCCAAGCTCACATCATTCAGAAGCTGGCCGGCGTGGGAAATCTTCGCATCGATCCGAACGCGGTCCGGCCGGCCAACGCCGCAACGATCGTGGCTGGCGACCTGGAGATCTTCGTTGCGGACGTGATCGACGACGAGGCGGAGCGGCAGCGACTCGTGCGCGAATTGGCCGAGGTCGATAAGCAGACTGCCGACAGAGAGACAAAGCTGGCGAATAAGAAGTTCGTCAGCCGCGCGCCTGCCGAGGTCGTTCAGCGCGAACGCGACCGACTGAGCGAGTTGCGGGCGCGGCGCAAGACACTGTCGGCGAGCATCGAGGCACTCGGCTGAAGCCCTTGACCTGAAGCTTCGGGTCTGCAACCTTCCATGAACGTTCAGAGCACCGTAACGTTTCTCTTCATCGAAGCTCCCGACGTGGTGGCGCGGAACGTCGGCCGGGGCCGAGCGCTGTTCCGGCGCGTTGAGGCAGCAGGATGATCTGGCCACAGTGCCTAGCCCTGTTGGTGCTGCTTTGCTGTTCAGCGCTGTTCTCGGGCAGTGAGACGGCGCTTTTCGCCCTGACGCGCCACCAGCTCTATCGCTTCGACCGCAGCGGGCGGCGATCCGGCAAGATGGTCGCCCAGCTGATGCGCCGCCCCCGTCACGTGCTGCTGACCATCCTCATCTGCAACACGACCGTCAACGTGCTGATCTTCGCGGACGGCTACGTGATTTCGCAGTATCTGGGCGGCGGAAGCATCGTCGGCGCCTTGGTCGGCGGCGTCGGGTCGGTCCTGGCGGTCGTCGTGTTTGGAGAAGTACTTCCGAAGGCAGTGGCCTATGCCCGCGCCGCGCACCTCGCGCCGGTGCTGGCGCCGCTGATCCAGGCCTGCGTGCTTGTGCTCTCGCCGATTCGTTGGATGTTGAACACGCTACTCGTCGAACCGACAACGAGGTTGTGGCTGGGTCCGCGCCGGGCCGCTCGGTACGTGACCACCGAGGAGTTGAAGATGCTGCTGGAGATGAGCCAGCGCCACGGCGTGATCGACACCGACGAAAGCACCATGCTGCAGCAGGTGGTCTCGCTGGCCGAGCTGAAGGTCCGCAACGTCATGGTCCCGCGCGTGGACGTGCAAGCGTTCGACCTGGCGGGCGATCCGGAACATCTCCGCGAGCTGATGCGACGCACGAGGCTCAAGAAGGTCCCCGTTTACGAGCAAGACCTCGATCGCATCGTCGGGTTGATATATGCCAAGGACGTATTCCTCGAAGCTGCCGCCAAGGACCGACCCCATCGGCCGCTGCGTGACTTGGTCAGGCCCGTGCGGTTTGTACCCGAACAGATCACGCTCGCGCACCTCGTGGCCCATTTTCGCCAGACCCGCACCCAGTTGGCGATCGTGGTGGATGAATACGGCGGAATGGCCGGGCTGGTCGCGCTAGAAGACGTACTCGAATTGATCGTCGGGGACATCGCCGAGCCCGGCGAGCCGATCACCGCCCCGCCGGTGCAACAGATCGACGAACGCACCTTCTTGATCGCGGGGAGTTTGAGCGTGCGAGACTGGGCCAACGCCTTCGGCGTCCGTGTGCTCGACGAGCGAATCGCCACGGTCGGGGGTCTGATGCTGGCTCAACTCGGTCGGATCGCCAGAGAAGGCGACCGCGTGCGATTCGTGAATCTTGAGCTCACCGTCGAGCGCACGCGCCGACGACGAATCGAATTGCTGCGGCTCAAGCTGCTTGAGGAGACCCAGCTGGCGCCGGGAACCGAGGGCGATCCAGCCCGGGCTAGTGCGATCAGACCGGGCGAGCAGGACAGCCGCCCGCCCCGTGCCTCAGGCGGTGGTGACGGACGCGGGGAGAACACATGATCCCGGTGTGGCTAATTGTGGCCGTCGTGGGTGTGCTGGCGAGCGGATTCTACTCCGGGTGCGAGACGGGCATCTACTGCGTCAATCGCATCCGCCTGCGCCTGCGCAGCGACGCCGGTGAACGCCGGGCCCTGCGACTGCAAAGGTTGCTCGCCGACGAGCAGAACCTGCTGGCCGTAGCGCTGATCGGGACGAATGTGTTCAATTATCTGACGACGGCCGTCGTCGCGCGACTCTTCAGTGAGACGACCGGCTTCGGCGACGAACAACTCGAACTGGTCACGGCGGCGGTCGTTACACCGATCATCTTCGTTTTCGGTGAGGTCGTGCCAAAAAACCTCTTCCAGCGCGACGCAGACGGTCTGATGTATCCTGCCGCCGCGGGCCTGGCCGTCAGTGACGTGCTGTTTCGACTCTCCGGCGTCGTCCGGTTGCTCCGGGCGTTGGCCGGACGCCTCATCGGCCGAGTCCAGCCGGGCGAGCCGCCCCCGCACCCGTTTCATCCCCGCCGCGAGGTGGTCTCGCTGCTGCGCGAGGGAGTGGCCGAAGGAATCATGACAAGCCAACAATCGGAGATCATCGACCGCGTGATGAATCTTCTTGCGGTACGCGTTGGTTCAGCGATGATCCCCCGCCAGCGCATGGCGACGGTCCACGCCGACGTTACGCGCGAACAGTTCATGCGGCTGGTGCGCGAACACAACTTCTCGCGCCTGCCGGTCTATCGCGACGATCCGGCACGCATCATCGGGGTGGTCAGCGTGCTGGACGTACTCGCCGCTCGCACCCAGGCCCCGGTCGCTTCCTTTGTCCGCGAGCCATTCACCCTTCGGCCGGAGGAACCCGTCCCGTCAGCTTTGTTTCAGATGCGCCGCGCTCGCAGCGCCATGGCGATCGTGACCGACCGAACGGGGCACTGCCTAGGCCTGGCTACCGTGAAGGACCTGGTCGAAGAGATCGTCGGCGAGCTGCCAGCGTGGTAGGCACACACAGGCTCGTGGCGCCTCTAACCGGCTGCGCCGTCCCCAGAACCCGGAATCAGCCGACCCTCTCGATCCGAATCGCTGCGCCATCGGTGACGCTGATCAACGCAGTCGCG
>CAYGAN010000138.1:8665-12333 GCA_964347585.1 uncultured Planctomycetales bacterium
ACTCTACGAAGATGACCCAGCGTTCGGTGAGTTTCTCGGGTCCCAGCGTGCCGTCCGGGGCGAGATCGTGGGAAACTGTTCTTTTTTCGGTCGGATACCACCTGCCATCGGGGCTGTGGCCATACACCACCACGTCGGTTCGCGAGACGCGGTCTCCGCTGTCTCGGGCGGGTGGCTCCAGCGTCTTGAGGTAATCCCTGTCTTCCTGCCATTCTGGGTAGGACTGGCGAACGATCTCTCTGCGATGACAAATGTAGTCATGGGCCGGATCCAGGTAGTAGCGGCGTTCTTCCGCCTTACTCAAGAGCTTGGAGCCTCTGACTCGCGCCCGCACCCTGACTCGAACGAGAATGGAGCCATGCTCAAGTGAGTAGCCATCGTGCGTGATGATCGCCTCACCTTCCTCATGGCTTGTCAGCAACGCCAGAGGCGGCCAGCCGAGCTCGGCAAGCTGGCCATGCGAGACGCACTCGCCGATCGCGACCAACTTCATAGGGCTAAGAAGTCCCGCGATGCTAATAACGCTCGCGTCCCGGCAGACCGTCACCACTCGGCTGACGGTCTGACGGTCGCCAAGGACCGCGTGCATCTGCCGGCCGTGAAAGATCGCGACCGCCCCCTCAGAGGGCACCGAGATCGGCAGCCCCCCAACAGCGCCCTGCCTACGATCCAGCGGACCCCTCGAGGCGATCAGCGCTTCCAGTTCAGCTCGATCGCTTGGGAAGTCGGCACTCACCTCCGCCTTTTCCGAGCCCTGCATCTGATAGATGTGGTATTTCTCGGTTCGTATCCGCTCGCCATCGCGACACGTGACGAGGGTGCGTGGTCGCGAGCCGGAAACGCCGATGATAGCTCGATAGCGGCTCGGCGACTGCTTGTGATGAGATTCGTACTCTTTGAGCACTTCTTCGAGGTCCGGGGTAGGACGCTGGTCAACGATCTCGGCATCGCGCGGGGCGCCAAGGTCATAAATGCTCTTGGGGCCGTCGTCGGGGTAGTCAGCTGAACCCTCAAGCCTCGTCTCGCGGCCCACAAAACCGGCGAGCCTTGTGAACTTGACCAGACGGTGGGTCGAAACATCGAAAACGGCCTCAATGCCCAAAACCGCCGACAAAGGCGGGTAGGGGTCGCTCAGGTCCAGCCGCACGGTGACGATCTTCACTTCCCGGCCCTCCCGGACCTCGTGGCGCTGCTCAACGGTCGCGCCCTGTTTCTCGAGCTTCTTGATCTGCTCGCCGTAGTCGTCCAAGATCGCTAGCAAGCCGGCATGAGCGTCAGGCGTGCAGCTCGCGACGCAGATCCGAGCGGAGACTGGATCGTATCGATACTCGATTCCCGCCGCCCCGTCCGCGTAACGAGCACGGCCATCGGCGCTTCGGGACGCGACGACCGGGGGATCGAAGCAATACCACGTCTCCTCGCCTTCGCCCGCATCAGCGCCAGTAGTCTGGAGGCGTATCCACTCGGCCTGGCGCATGGCCTCGACGGCCTGAGCCCACGCAACGCCTGCGGACTTGGTGGCACCTCCGTCAGATCCGGATGGCCACCACCAAGTCGTCATGAGCGCGGTGAAGACGGCCGCAGCAGCAGCATACGCCAGATGCCTGCCGCCCAGAATACTCCTGATCGGCCATTCCGCGCGCGCAAGACCAAGCTGGTCCAGCAGAGCCCGCGTCATCTTGGACTTGGCGTCTGCGCTCTTGGGCTTCGTCGGGTACGCGCGATTCAAGAGTGCCACGATGTTTTGGCCAAGAACGTCCTGACTAGGCAGCTTCCGTTTCATGAGGTCACCGTTGCCTCCCCGCCCGGCGGACAGCTGTCAGGAACGCCTCACGAAACGCCTCCCTGGCCCGATGGGTGGCCGACCGGACCGCCCGGACGGAGTCGCCCAGCAAAGCGGCCGTCTGCCGTGAGGACATCTGGTCGATGTATCTGAGTTCCAGCAACACGCGATGCCGCTCGTCCAACCGGTTCATCACCCCGCGGACCATCTCAGCCACCTCCTGGGCTTCAAGGACGTTCTCGGGCAGGGGCATTTCGCTGATGGCCGCGAGGGCCTCCGTGACACCGTCCGGCGGCTCTGACAGCCCGGCCGCGGCGATCTTGCGCCATCGGTGCGATATCTGGTTGCGAGCGATCGCGCACAACCACGTAAACAGGCCCGCTCGGCCGTCGAAGCTGCCAATGCCTCGCAGCGTTTCCAGGAACGTCTGCTGGACCACATCTTCGACGTCATGGCCGCTGAGGCTGGGTTCCATCCGCCGAGCGACGAATCCCGTAAGCGGCTCCAAATACCGCTCGCACAGCTCCTGAACAGCGCAAGGGTCCCGCGCTGCCAGCCGACGCAAGAAGCGCCTCTCGGATTGGGCAAGCCATCCTGGCCGCAACGCCAGACCTTTCCTTAACGGGCCCATTGCATCAGGGCTGGCTCACCGGGATAGTTCCCCGGCCCGCCGCTCCAAAAGGTTAGTGCCGTTTGGCAGGAACCTGCTTCGCGCGAAATGCCCCTTCTGTGCGTTCCAGCCGACAATCAAGCCAGCCACATCGACTGCGAGGGGATCAGGCCGTTTCGATCCGTATTGCCGCTCCGTCTGTTACGTCGCCCAGCCCGGTGGCGTCGCCCTTGATCCGACCGACGGGGTTCACTTTGCTATATGCGCGGGGTTCATCACCCTTCGACGCGGGCGTCGGGCCCCAGAAGATACAGAAGGCGCTGCCGGGGGGCCAGTAGGCCAACTCGCCGACGGCCATCTCCGTCCGGGCGTCCTCGGCCTCATCGGCCTGAACGGGAATCGAGAAGTAGATCTCGTCACCCCAGCGGTTGGCTGTGCCCTCGATCGGCAGTGCGTCGGCGATCTTCTTGGCCGTCGCGGAATCGTCGAGTTCGGCTTCGACCGTCACGTCGCCTGCAACGATGCGGATCTCAATGGCCATCTGCGGCTCCCGGAACGTTCCGGGCGCGACCGCTGCCCGTCTCGCGTTAGCAGGGCTGGCGGCGCCCTCAAAACTCGAGAACCTCGTACCGCTTTTCTGTGTACGTACTGCCCACGTTCGTGCACATCAGGCCATCTTGCTCGAACATTTGACGACGATGGCTGTGCCCGCAGACCACGTGACGGACCTTCGGGCATGAAGTGAGCACCTGCCCGAAGAGCTCGCTGCCCATGAACGCGTTGGCGAAATCCCAATTCGGATGGCCCGAGCGGCGGACGAGCTGCTCAAAGGGTAGATGATGCAGCGCGACAACGATCTGTTCCGTTTGAGGCGAGACCCGCTCGAGGTGCGAGGCCAACTTCTCAGCCAGCCGCCGGCTGAATTCAACGTCGCCGAACGGCAAGCGAACGAACTGCCCGTCCATCCAACGTGTTGTGATGTCCAGCATGTCTTCCGTCACGTCGTCGCAGCTATCCAACAGGTGGCGATACTCGGGCAAGATGGCCGCGGCACCCGGGGCGACCTTAGCCTCGTAGAACCGCAGCGGAACCCCCAGCGCGGGCGAGCGAAACTGATAGTCGTACCAGCCCATGCTCCCGACAACAGCCACGCCGTCCAGTACCCGGGGAGCCTGATCAAGATAATGGAACCCGCACCGGCGTGCCGTGGCGGCAAGCTCGTGCTCGTAGCGCGCCAAGGAATCGTCTTGGTCGGTCCAGAGATCGTGGTTCCCT
>CAYGAN010000139.1:0-11232 GCA_964347585.1 uncultured Planctomycetales bacterium
ACCAGATGCTCGAGGCGGTCTATTCGGCCCTGGGTGACGTGAATGGGGACGGTGCCGTAAACGTACGCGACCTGTCGGCTGTTCGGATGTATTTCGGCGCGGACGTGACGGAGGGCGACAACGTGAAGTACGACATCAACGACGACGGCGTCGTCAACGCGCTGGACATGTCCGAGTGTCGCAGATTGTTCTCGAACGCGGCGCCGTAAGAATAGGGGCCACTTTCGGCCTTGTCCTGCGTTACTCCGACCGGCGCTCGGCGGGCTTCTTGCCGTTGAAGTATTCCGTCATCGGCGCGCCGCCTGACTGCTTCTCGCGCGACGGCTGGAACTCGGGCAGCAGGGCAGGCATCGCGGACGAGACGTAGTGCATGCGGCCAGCCTTGTCCGCCTGCTGCAATGTGGCTTGGTTCCAATCCCGGTCCGGCCCACGAGTGAGCACCATCTGGGTGGGTAAAGGCAGAGGGGACGACCATGTCCGCGCTGACGCTTGGGCGTCTCACACAATGCTTTGAGGTGGCTTGCCCAAGCACACTGGCAGGCAAGCGGCCGGTGCCACCACCACGCCGCCCCCGGATGCGGCGGAGCTCGTAGGCCGGCGAGTGCGGATCTACAATGAACATGACTCCTGCGTCTATACCGTCGCTGCTGCCGAGGCAGGAGACCAAACGCTTACGCTGCGACTGAGCGGCTCCGCCGTCTTTGCGGGTCGGATCAAGATCCATTCCGTGGACTCGGGCAACCATGCTATTCGAACCGATACCCTCATCCCTTATCCATTCAATCCGCTAGGCATCTCACTGGTTACGGAGGACCTAACTCGCGTGGTTCCGATTGTGGCGGCAGGAGGCGGCGCGATCTGCGTAGTGGAGGGAGCGAACATCAGTCCGTTCTTGCCGCCCTCTGGGATCCCCTTCGACCAGCGATAGTAGGTCCACGCGTAGGTCGCTCGCGCCTGTTCGATACAGGCCTCGTAACTAAAGCCGGCCCACACGGCTAACGAACTAGCCCACGCCCCGCAGTGTGTCGAGCAGGCCGTGCAATGTTGTACTCGTGTGTGCGATTCCTTTCACATCGGGGGGACGCGAGCGCGGTGCCTGCAGCAGGACGTGGCAACACGGTTCGGTAGCCGCGTACCGCCTTCCGAGTACCTCGCGCTTACACTTGGCTAGGGGCAGGTACATTCGTCGCGCGTAAGTGGCTTCTCACTGTCCCGCCGTTCAAGGCCAAGGGTGTGAAAAGCCTGGATGCATGTATTCCATAACCGTCGCCGTCGCCTGAGATTACATGGAGGGAAATCTTTGCGCCATCGCCGCACGGTTTGGCACAGCGATTGTACCGGTACCAACTGAGGCGAAATGGAGACGCTTATGCTGGACATCTCGGCCAAGTCAGGAGCGGCTGTAGCCTTCAGGCTGAGCGATGTCATTTGCCCCGACGGTCAACAGGTCGCCAACCAAATGACGCCCGAGCTGGAGGTCTGCGGACGGATCCTGTTTCTGAGCGACTGCGGCAGCCACCGAGACCATTTCGCTGTGATCGATGTGCGAGGCATTCTCTCGCCGTTGATCGTTCCTGTCAGCCGTCTGAGGCCGGCGGTGCCCGCAAGGCAACAGAAGGCTGGGCTTGGCTAGGGACCGCGTACCGAGGGCACGAGTGGAGAGAGCAGTGAGCACCCCCTTTGATTCCAACTCAATCGTCTCGCCACTCGCGCCGGGAGGCGAGGATAGTCCTGTCGCAGCGATCTTCGCTCTGACAGGTATGCCATAGAGCTCTCTCTCCCTCCCAGGCTTGGGTTGCTCTTCGTGAGCAGCCCTCGCCTGGGACACCTGAGACGAACCCCCGCTACGGCGTGCGGGGCAAAGCATAGAGCTCTCTCTCCCTCCCAGGCTTGGGTTGCTCTTCGTGAGCAGCCCTCGCCTGGGACACCTGAGACGAACCCCCGCTACGGCGTGCGGGGCAAAGCATAGAGCTCTCTCTCCCTCCCAGGCTTGGGTTGCTCTTCATGAGCAGCCCTCGCCTGGGACACCTGAGCGAAAAGCGGCACGGCGGCCCGGGCGTACAGGCGGCCTGGGGAGTGCCGAAAGGCGCAAGGGGCGCCTATTAGGAGATGTCGGAGGAAGAGGCATGAGCAGACTGATTGTTTCGATGTGTGTTCTTTTGGTGGCCGGGGCAACGAACGCCGCGATGGTCAACTTCGAGTTCGCCTCGGCCAATGGCGTGCCCCAGCCGAGGGGTGTGACTGACATCGTGCTGAATCCGAGTGAGACCGCGGTGATCAACTGCTACCTCACGCTCGAAGAGGGCGGCTTTCCGGTGCAACCGGAGGTGCTCCGGCTGATGACGTACGCGCTGAGTCTCTACGAGGATCTTCCGGGCGACTTCACGACCGATCCGACCGATATCGCGATCGTCGGCTACAGCGATGACCTCGCACCCGGGTACGACTATAACAACGTGCCCGGCGGCGCCGGGGCGTGGAGCTTGACCGAGATCGTCCTTGGCGCGGGTCCCGCGATCGAAGGGACGGCCGAGTATCCTGTCTCGGACATCATTGTCCACTGCCTGGGTCCGAGCGAGGACTATATCATGATCCTGACCCCGAGCACGGAGCTTCTGTTGTTCGCGCCGGATCTGGTCACCGGCATCGACTACACGCTCGGCACGGGCTGGACGGGCCAGCCCCTGCATATTCTCCAGAGGCCTGAGCCGGCAACCATAGGTCTGCTGGCGCTGACCGGCCTGGCGGCGCTGCCGCTTCGACGATAGTCGTCAACGGTCGTTGACACGTACGGTGCGCACAAAAGGTCCCTGCCACGGCGCGGGGCCTCTTGCTTTCCGCTCGACGGCTGGCCGAACGCTCAGCCCACGATGGCCACCGGGGGCAAGATCAGAAGACCGTGCGGGCAGGGCCGATTGGCGTCGTCCGCGTGGCTGAACGTGGGGTTCACGTATTTCGACCTCTTCGTGCTCTCTGCTGGCGATCGGAGGGTTCGCTTTGGTGTGGGAGCGACGGTGAGAGTCAGCCACCTACGCCCGAGGGATACTTCTTGAAGTGCCTCGGGTGTAGTAATGTTGCCAGGGGTCCACGCCATACGGTCTCGTTCGTTGGTTGACATTGCGGGCTACGTTCTTCCGCCTGCCGCAGGATCCCCAAAGATAGCCACTACTTCGGTTCATCGGCACAGAAGATCCGGGGTCCGCTCCTTCTCGCGCGGCTCAGCAACCGGTGATGCTCGGTCTCAGACACTCCTGGGCGTGTCTCATTCAACAATTCCACCTGGCGGGTCAGTTCGTAAGCTTCGCCGGGCGTCGGGCCGTATGCTTCGACACCTTCAGGGCGCCTGACGATGACACGTTAGAGGCATGTTGTCGGGTGCAGGCTTACGGCGGCGATCGATGCGCTGCCGGACCTGCCGCTTGATCGGCAGCAGATACATCGAGCTTCGCGTACAGGCTCCGATAACGCGCTTGCACAAGATTCTGGCTTCCAAGGGCAAGGCGTGGCATCGCGTGGCAAGCAGCGAGGTCAGAGGCGAGTGAGTTCTGTCGAAGCTAATGGCCTGGGAAAGCGTACGTCCGACGCGGGGACAAGCTGACAACGATTGACTCGACTGGCGGCGACAGGGCTCGAACCTGTGACCTTGGGTTTATGAATCCCACGCTCTAGCCAGCTGAGCTACGCCGCCTTGTTGGCTCGCCTGCAATTCTATTCGTTGTCGCGGGCTGTCTCAAGTGGCTGAAGTGCCGGACACCCGAGGCGCTGGCAGCCGGCGCGCGGTTGAGAGGAAGATGCAGAAGTTGCGCTGGGCGTGCATGCACAGCAGACGCCACCAAGAATGCGCCGAGCCAGTCCGGGAGGGCGCAGCCGGGCCGACCGAAGGCCGGCGACAGGGAGCGCGTGGATTAGCGCGCTGTCGTCGCGCGGCGTCGGCGGCGACGGGTGGCGGAGGCAGTTCTCTTGCGGGTGCGGGAAACGGGCTTCGGCGGGGACTCCAGAGCGGCGCCGATCACACGGTCGATGTTGGGCGCGAGCACGAAGTCGATCTTCTGTCGAACTTCTCTGGGCACGTCGACGAGGTCCCTCTTGTTGCGATCGGGGATGATGACCGTAGAGATCCCGGCGCCGTGGGCGGCGAGGACTTTCTCCTTCAGCCCGCCGATCGGCAGGATCAGGCCCCGGAGAGTAATTTCGCCGGTCATGGCCACGTCGGCGCGAGCGGGTCGCCCGGTGACAAGAGAAACAAGCGCGGTGAGCATGGTCACGCCAGCCGATGGGCCGTCTTTGGGAATGGCCCCGGCAGGCACGTGAATGTGAATGTCGCTGTCGGCGAGTGTTTTCGGGTCGATACACCAGTCTTTGCCCCGGCTGCGAACAAGCGAGAAGGCGGCCTGGGCGGACTCTTTCATCACCTCGCCGATCTGGCCGGTGAGTGTCAGGTGGCCTCTGCCGGGCATGCGCGTCGCTTCGACGAAGATGATCTCTCCGCCGGTGGGGGTACGCGCCAGGCCCGTCACCACGCCCGGGACGCTGGTCCTCAGAGCCGCTTCGGGCTCAAACTTCCGCGGGCCGAGAGTGTCCGGCAGCTGGCGGGGGGTGACTTTGCCCGACTTGACCGTGCCCTTGGCGATCTGAGTGGCCATGGCGCGGCAGATGGCGCCGATCTCGCGCTCGAGGTTCCGCACGCCGGCTTCGCGCGTGTACGACTCGATGATCTCGCTGAGGGCCCGATCGGTGATCGTCAGCTTGGCGGCCGTCAGGCCATGCTGATCGAGCTGGCGAGGCACCAAATACTTCTTGGCGATGCGCAGCTTGTCCTGGTGGCTGTACCCGGGCAGCTCGATGACCTCCATGCGGTCCCGCAGGGCCGGCGCGATCGGATCGGTGTAGTTGGCCGTCGCAATGAACATGACTTTGGACAAATCGAAGGGCACGTCGAGGTAGTGATCGGTGAAGCTGTGGTTCTGCTCGGGATCGAGCACCTCCAGCAGAGCGGCCGCCGGGTCGCCGCGGAAATCCGCCCCGATCTTGTCAACCTCGTCGAGCATGAAGACGGGGTTGTTGCTGCCGATCTTGCGGATCTCCTGAATAATCCGCCCAGGAAGGGCGCCGATGTACGTGCGCCGGTGGCCTCGGATGTCGGCTTCGTCGCGGATGCCACCGAGCGATATGCGGATGAACTTGCGTCCGAGCGCGCGCGCGATCGATTGGCCCAGGGACGTTTTGCCCACCCCGGGCGGACCCGCAAAGCACAGAATCGGCCCGCGGCCGGTGGGCTTGAGTTTGCGAACGGCTAGGAATTCGAGCACGCGTTTCTTGACCTTTTCCAGGTCGTGATGATCCTGGTCGAGGACGCGTTCGGCCTTGGTGATGTCGAGAGAGTCGGTGGTACTGATGGCCCAAGGCAGCTCGCAGAGCCACTCGACGTAGTCGCGGGCGACGGAGTACTCGGGCGAGGCTTGAGGGATTCGCCGAATCCGATCGAGCTCTCGGTCGGCTTCTTTCTCGACTGCTTCCGGCATGTGGGCCGCCTTGATCTTCTTGCGAAGCTCGTCGATCTCGGCTGTCCGGGCGTCTTCCCGCCCGAGCTCCTTCTGAATGGCCTTGAGCTGTTCCTGCAAGTAGTACTCTCGCTGGGTCTTGTCGATCTGGTCTTTGACCTGGCCTTGAATCTTTTGAGAAAGCTCGAGCATGTCGAGCAAGCGGGCAACGGCGGTGTTGACTTTCTTGAGCCGCTCGACGGCATCGAATGTTTCAAGCAAATCCTGGCGCTCGGAGATCTCGACAGGCAGATTGGAGCCGAGGAAGTCGGCTAGAGCGCCGGGCATTTCGATCTGATTGATCACGTCGGCGGCTTCGCTTGGCACGTTGGGGCTCAGCTCGACGAGGCGGACGGCAGCCTGCCGCACGCCATGTACAAGCGCTTCCAGCTCGGTCGATTCGGCGACTTCGTCGTAGCGCGTCTCGGCGCGGGCTACCATGTACGGATCCGTCTGAACGAAGTCCTGGAGGATCAAGCGTACGATGCCTTGAATCAGGATGTTCGGAGTCCCGTCCGAGGCTTTGAACAATCTGAGAACGATGCTTACGGTGCCGACGCGATAGAGGTCCGTCGGGCTGGGATCCTCGGTCTCGGCTCGCTGCTGAGCGACGACGCCGACGATTTTGTTGCCGGACAGGGCAGCGTCCACCAGACGCTTGGACTTCTCGCGGCCGATGGCGAGCGGGATGAGCATGCCCGGGAAAACCACGATGTTGCGAACGGGAAGGATGGGCAGCTCACCAGGTACTTCGAGTCGCGTCGCGGAGCGCCCTTCGGGTGCGGTGCCGACGGGCACCTTCGGGCCGTCCGATTCCTTCGGTGGCGTGGGGGGATCGGACGGTTCGACCTGGTCAGTCTCGTTCGGCATCAGTCGCTCGGGTGGGGCGTCTTCGGCAGCGTGATCCAGAGATAACCGTCGCGGTACTTGGCTTTGATGAGATCCGCTTGGACGTTCGTGGGAATCTCGACCTCGCGATAGAAGCGACCGGAGTCTATTTCCATCAGATGAATGCTGACCTGTTCGGGAGTTTCGCTCGGCTGTGGATTCGGCCGATGCCCGCTGATGATGACGGCGTCGCGGTGGGCGCGCACGTCGATCGTTTCGGGCGACATGCCGGCCACCTCGATACACACGATGAATGCGTCGGGCGTCTCATAGAGATTGACCGGCGGGTTCCACGTTTCGTCGCCGGAGAAGCGGTAGTACCGGCGCCGGAGCATCTCGTCCATCATTCGGCCCATCTGCCTGCTTAACTGACAGAACGTGCCTTGGCTAGCCTGAACACTGACGGCCATCATCTTGCTCCACGGCCCCCGATGTGTCTGCCGACCTAGCAACTTTAACACGCTCGGGTTAGGTGGTCAAACTCTCCGGCGTGCCTGACCGATGTGGACGGCGGAGCCGGTCGCGTATAACGTACACTCTTAGGAGTTGGGCGAACCGCATGCCGCGAAAGCCGATTGATGTCTATTTCCGCTGTACGCGATGCGGATACCTGAGCCGTATTGTGGTCGTCCCGAGCCGCTATGATCCTGGCGGCTTCTACTGCGAAGAGTGCGGGGAGTTGGTTTGGGTGAATCTGGGCGACCTGCGGGACGCGGCGGGGAATCGCTACGTCTCGGCACGGCCTGACGAGGACTCGCCCGACGTGGGATCTGGGCAGTGACCAAGGGGATCAGGCCCGATAAGTCGGCCGTTGGCGGTTGGACATCCGCCAGGCGCGGGATCAAATTCGTGTGCACATGTTGTCGAGAGTACGGACGCAGGTCGCAGGGCGCAATGCGGTTAAGTTGGCCGCTGGCGGTGGGCAATTCGGCAGAATTCCGCGAGGCGATGAGGGTTGCCAGAGACATTCGCATCGGTTACAGTAGAAGTGCGTAAGCAGCGAAGTTCTTGCGCCCTGGGTGTGGGTCACGGTTGCGATCTCGGCCGCGAGCTCGATGAGTGGCCGTCACACAGGGGGTGGCGATTTCCGATGAGGCAAGTTCAGAAGCGTTTTTTCACGATGGCCTGCCTGGCCGGCTCGCTCTTGCTCTGGCTTGCGTGTTTCGCCGACAGTCCGGAGCCTGCGCCGTCCGACGTACGTTCGTCTCAGCTCTCGGACGAGCCGTGTGAGGTCCCGAGTCAGGCCTACGAGTGGCAGCACGAAATCGTGCACTTGGTCAACCTCGAGCGTCAGGCGCGGGGCCTGGGGCCGGTGCGGTCCAACGCGCTGCTGGCCTGGATTGCCGACCAGTACGCCTGTGAAATGATCGAGTACGACTTCTTCGCACACGTGAACCCATACACCGGGGAGGGCCCCGGCGGGCGGGCGAGCAAGGTCGGGTATGCATATTCGACGCTGGGCGAGAATCTGGCCGCTGGTCAGGCGACGCCGCAAGAGGTCATGGACGACTGGATGAACAGTACGGAGGGGCACCGGGAGAACATCCTTCATTCGGCGTGGGAGGAGATCGGCGTGGGGGTGCGCCTGGGCGGCACGTATGGGATCTACTGGGTCCAGGAATTCGGCAAGCCGATCTAGCCACGCGGGTCGCGTCCTGATTCGCTCCTAACCAGTTTGAGCCATCCAAGAAGCTACCCGTACAACGTGCGCGCGGTATGCTGTAGGCGGCACTGCGCCCCGGCATCGGCTGGTTCGGGAAGCAACGGTGGCGGCAGGGACGAGTACACCGGAGGATTTCGAGCTGACTTCACGAGAGCGGTTGCTGACGGCGATCCGCGGCGGGAAACCCGACCGCGTGCCGGTGACGATCTATGAGGTCAGCCCGTTCGGGGATGAGTGGTACCATCGTGAGCCTTCCTACGAGTCGCTGGTGCGCCTTCAGCGGGAGTATGGTGATTCGTTCCTGTGGGTTCCGATCGGTGCGCCGGTGTTCCAGGGTGATCCGAATGCGATGCACGGCCGAGATGAGCGAAGAGCCGACGGGTCCGTCGTGCGGACGACGACGATCGAAACGCCGAAGGGCGAAGTCCGCGGCGTGTCGCGCCGCGATGCCGGGCTGATGACGCATTGGCGCGTCGAGCCGCTTGTCAAGTCGGATGAGGATATCGAGCGGCTGCTGTCCATTTCGGATCCGCCGGTCCGCGTGAGCGCGGATGCGATCCGAGGCGCCGAGCGCCGAGCGGGCGACCGAGGGGTGCTGGTGTTCAGCATCGGCGACGCGATCGGACACGTCGTGGGCCTGTTCGACTTCGAGGATTTCGTCCTGCGGTGCTACGAGGACGACTCGTTGGTGCGTGAGCTCATTGCCAAGGCTCAAAGGCAGCTCTGCAAATGCGCGGTCGCCATCGGGCGGGTTGTCTCGGACGCTTGCGTGCGTCTGTGGGGCCCGGAATACTGCGGCGCGCCGCTGATGAACCCGGATCGGTTCTTTCACGACTACGTTGTCGAGCCGGACAAGCAGTTAACGGACCTGATCCATGAAACGGGCAACCTGAGCGTCATCCACTGCCACGGGCGGCTCGCCCAGCTGCTCGAGCCGATCCTGGAGATCGGCCCCGACGGTCTGGAGCCGCTCGAAACGTTGCCGGTGACGACGGCCGACGTGACGATGGCCGAGATCAAACAGCGGATCGGTTCGCGCATGTGTCTGATGGGCGGGATGCAGGCGGTCACGCTCGAGTGCGGCTCGGTCGAGCAGGTGACGCAGCAGGCTGAGGGCGCCGTCCGCGACGGTGCGCCGGGCGGGGGGTTCGTGCTGCTGCCCACCTCGATGCCGGTGCACGTCCCGCTCGACGAGAAGACCGTCCGGAACTACGAAGCGATGTTCCGCGTGGCGCACGCACACCGATATTGACAGCGGCGTGTGGCGCGAAGGCGGACACGGCCGTGTTTCCGTACGTGAACGTACTGGTGTTTGTCAGCCTCTGCAGGTGCCCCGCCCTTCGCGTCCGCGCGAAGGGCGGGGGACGGACTGTCGGACTAGAAAGCAACGTTCGCGCATGATCCGTACCCCACCCACGCTCCGCGTGGATGGGGCACCCGTGCAATTCGGTCCTGTGCAGGGGCGACCTGACGAGAGCATCTGATGACTGCCAGTGGAAATAGCAGAAAGATAACGGCGCTCAGATTGGCGGTCACCTATCCTCTTATCGTCGCCTGCGTCCTATTCCTGGGGATCCTTTCGCACGAGCTCGGCCATGGACTCACGGCAGTGGTCCTAGGAAGCAGCATAACGCACCTGGAAGTGACGCCGGGGATCCAGCTCTACCCGAGGATAGCGCTAACTAACTCAGACAGGAGCATCGGGGTCGTTAAGTACGACCCCCTATGGCCGGCCTGGAAGGAAGGCTTGGCGCTACTCATGGGGTCCGGTGCCAATGCGGTCCTGGGGTACTGTGGCATTCTGTTTCTCTACGTGAGGAAGCCTAAGGGGCTGCTGCGCGTCGCCATGTTGGTGATCTCGTTGTTCAGCGTCGACATAACCGCCTACTCGGTCCTACCCAGGCTTGGTCTCCGACATGCCATAGTCATAGGCGGGGCGGATCCGGAGCCTTGGTTTGGTGCGGCGATGCTCGGTGTCTCGGAATGGGCGTTCTACGGTGGCATTGCGGCGCACGCCGTGGTCTCCGGCGCGTTGCTCGTCAACTATGCCATCAGGAATCGGCGACTGCGTGAGACTCGGTACGCAAGGTCCGGTGCTGCGGGCTAAGAGCTAACAAGAAACAGGCTTTGTCTGCACCGAGAGAGGCGCGTTTCCCTTTTGGCGTGGGTGCCCCGTCCTTCCCGTCGCGGCGAAGGGTAGGGGACGGACTTCGTCGGCGAGCCCGGACGCGCCTTCGCTCAGCCTTAAGCCTTCGGCCTTCAGCCTTCTTCGGTCGTGATCCGTCCCCCACCCACGCTCCGCGTGGATGGGGCACCCGCGCCTGCTAACCGGCGCCTGCGCGCAGGACCTGACGCGCGGTAGAATCGCGCAGGTCCGATGCAGGGGGCAAGACGATGGGCTGGCTGCATAGGCTTCTTGGGATCATGACGAAGCCAGAGCGGGAGGGCATCTCCCTCGGAGAGGATGCGTATTGGTCAGTCGGCTCGAACGTCGATATCGCGTCTTTCCTGAGGGCGCTTCCTGAGCTCATTCCAGAAGACGCAATTCTGTGTCTCGTGGGGTTCCCCCAAGAGAAGATCGCTTCGTTCCTGGCCAACCGTTGCGTGCTGGCGGATACCCGGGTCGGGATTGACTTCTTCATCTGGCCTAGCCCGGGCTTCTACCATCTGCCGGCTACCCGACAGAATCTGTCCGAGCTGGCCGACGTGGCCGGCGCCTTGAGAGACCAGCTGCATAATGGGGAGGTCGCCAGTCACGTATACGCTCACAGGCAGGGCAAAGTCCTGTTGGAGTGGGAGTCCACGATCCTCGATGACGCTGGCATGTCTTTTTCGAAGGACGTTCCCGAAGAACACGTCAAGAGCTTCTGCAGCAGGCTATCTTTGAAGTATGAGAAGTGGGAGGACGTACGACAGCGGCTGGCAGCAGAGAAGCCGCCGGCGCGCCGAGGACTCATGGGAATGGTCCGCCGCGACGCGCGCACCGGAAAGGGGTGATCCGTCCGCCACCCACGCTTCGCGTGGATGGGGCACCCGCTAACAAGAAACAGCTAATGTCCGCCCCGAGACAGGCGCCGTTGAGTTTTCGCCGGACCAAGGAGCACGCGAGGTGTCGCTGCGCGCGTCAGCTTCATCAATACT
>CAYGAN010000139.1:11242-12238 GCA_964347585.1 uncultured Planctomycetales bacterium
ACTAAACCCATCGCCATGATGCTTACTGACACTACGCACATGCCTCCGCATCCCCAGGGATTCTCGTGCCAAACAACGTCCGCGAAGTTCGCCGTGACCGACTTGTCGCAGTCCATCACGAGCTCGATCGGATCATCATATTCCTGGCCTACCGGGCCTACCGGCACATCCCCGGTCCATACGACAAAGCGGTCGCACGGATCCGATACTGTTGGTACCGCAACGGTCGCCACCGCGCCTCTCTCGTATTCCCGTATCTCGTGCGTCACCCAATCTTGGTCCCCAGTCTTGGACCTAACTGTGAGGCTGGCAATCACGACGCGAAGCCTCACGTCGAGCGCGGCCGATCTGCCGCCGTAATAAGCCAGGATCGGAATGACTGTGTCCTTTGGGGTGTTCCGGGTCTTCAGATGGCCCTTCCAGATCTCGGCGTAAGGCGAGCCGTCCAGCCAATCGGCCTCTTCGGTCACATCTTCAAAGGAGCCATCGTCGTAGTACGCCGTGCACGTGTAGTCCGCTGACGAATGCTCGTCCACTTGAAGCGGCCCGCTGATCGCGATGCCTTTCAACACCGCAGTAGTGTTACTGATGGTTATGCCTTGCGGGTCCGACCGGTCCCCACAATTGGTCAGGATGAACTCGTCTTGCACATCAGCCACCACGCCATCGCTGTATCCAACCCGATCATACAGCTCATCAGCGAGTCGTTTTGCCGCGGAGTGTTGGGAGAGGACGGGGGTGGCGGCACAAGAAGTAGCAGCGGAGAGGAGCAGGATGGCTGTGGGTGCGGAACAGAACATGGAGACCTTCCTTGCTACCTGTCTGGATGCTGCAGAACTATAGCGTTACGCCGAACTCACATCGTCGCCAGGCTCGGCAGCAGGATCGCCGCCAGGAGTATCAGCAGCAATAGAAGCAGCAGCGCCGCCGCAGTCGCACGCAACGCTGGCCTTGACGCCTTGCCCCTGACGGTGATCCCTACCTCTCGCAAATCAG
>CAYGAN010000140.1:0-11458 GCA_964347585.1 uncultured Planctomycetales bacterium
TCAGTGGTTTCCGCCCTGGCTGCAGACTGCAATCGCTCCCGGGGGCGGGCAGTGGCCGTCCCGGATCACCGAGGCGGGATGGTTGCCGGACGTGCTTGCTCGATGGCCGGATTGGGACGCGTTTGTCCGCAGCGACACGTGTCCTGAGAGTGTGTGCGGCTACCCGTATCGGTGGTCGGGCTACTACGAGCAGGATCTGCGCTACTTCATCAATCCGGATCAATGCGGAGCCAGTGGGGTCGCGATCTGGCTGCTGGCCGGAGCAATCTCTGAGGAGGACGACTACTACGAGATGGGCGGCATGAAATACGTGGACCCGCCAGGCGAATGGCAGGCGCGCGATTGGCTCAACGGATACATTCGCCTGCTGAACGGGGAGGATGACTCCCGGCCGGCGACGATCGGTGGTCACACGGGCAGCAGCGGCGGGGCCGATCTGGCCGGCGTATCCGTGGTGACGGATCCGGGGAGCCATCAGGCCACGTCCGGCAGCGCTGGCGGGTACCTGATCAGCGGGGTCCCCAACGGCTCGTACGACGTAACGGCCTCCACGCCCGGATATCAGTCGCAGACGCTGGGCGTCAACGTCGGCAGCAGCGGCAACGCGGTCGTCTCGTTCAGCCTGCAGCCCCAGTCGGCCCTCAACAACACCGTCGTCAACCACGACTTCGAAACCGGTAACCGGATAGGCTGGCTCGAGTTCGGCACGGTTCCTTGGATCGCAGAGAGCGGAACGGGCTTCTACGGCATGCCGTCGGCGTCGGGCAGCTACTTCCTTCAGCGGGCTCGCAACGGGGCGGGCGCCAGCCAGATCACGGGCGGGGTCTATCAGACCGTCACGACGACGCCGGGCGCGCAGTACGCGGCCGGGGTCTGGCTGTACACCCGCCGCGACGACGGCGGATCGAACATGATGGGCAGCTCGCTCGACGCCCGGGGTCGGATCGGGGTCGATCCCACCGGCGGGACGAATCCCGACTCCGGCAGCGTCGTGTGGTCGAGCTGGACGGAGAGCCAGGCGGCCTGGCAATACATCACCACGCCGCAGGTCACGCCTTCCGGCAGCACCGCCACGGTCTTCCTCCGCTACGAGTTGGTAGGCGGCTCCGACGCGGACTGGCTGCTCGTGGCGTTCGATCGGGTCCAGATGATCGACCCGGGTCCGCAGATCGAGTTCAGCAACATCTATGTGGATGGCTTCGACGGGGATTCGGCTGTGATCCACTGGACAACCAGCGTAGCGGTGAGCGGCACGGCGTGTCTTACCACCACCTCGTCCTGGCCTTGGACGCTTTGCGCGTACGGCGGCTCGCAAGCCAGCCACTCCGTTTCGGTCGCGATGAACCCCCTGACGACCTACTACTACTGGGTAACAGGCGGCGGGGTGGTATCACCCGTTCAGGTGTACACGACCGGCCCTCCTCCCGTCATGATCAGCAACGTTTACGCGGATACTATCACGCAGGCCTCGGCGGTCGTGCATTGGACGACGAACGTGGCGAGCACCTCGCGGGTGGATTATGGCACGACGTCGAGCTACGGCTCGTACCAGTCCGACGCCGCGCTGGTGACCGGCCACGCGGTTGCGCTGACGGGTCTGTCGCCCGGGACGACGTACTATTACATGGTCACGTCCACCGCGAGCGGGTACAGCGAGGGGCGTTCCCCCGAGCACAGCTTCCGGACGGAGAACGAGGCCGTCGTAGAGGATGCGGTCGGTTACTGGCGACTGGACGAGGCCGGTGGGACGCGCTACGACTCCTCGGGATTCGGCAACAACCTTACCGACAACGGCGGCGTGGGTTCGACGAGCGGCCGAGTCGATGGCGCGGCGGACTTCAATCCGGCCAACAACGAGTACCTTTGGATCTCCGACGCCAGCCAGACGGGCCTGGACGTGGCCGGCAACCTGACGGTTAGCGGCTTGATGAAGTTCGACAGCGTGCAGCCGGGCTTTACGCCGTTGGCGGGCAAGTGGAAGGAGGACAACTCCGATCGCAGTTACGTCATCGGCATCGGGGACGTGCCGGACTGGCCGCGGATCGAGATGTACGTCCAGCTCGCCTCCGGGCAGGGCGTGTCCCTTCAGGGCGCCACGGTGTTGGATCCGCATAGCTGGTGGCACGTGGCGGGGGTCTATAACACGTCCACCAAGACGATGACGATCTACCTGAACGGCCAGGTCGATGCCCAGAAGACGTTCGGGATTGTCTCGGGGGGCATCCGCGACTCTTCGGCCCCATTCATGCTCGGCGGGACGGTGCAGGGGGGCGTGCGTGTCGGTCAGTTCGACGGCAAGCTGGACGACTGGCGGGTGTACGATCAGTTGCTGTACCAGCCTCAGATCCAGCAACTGGTGCCCTCGCTGGACACCGTCGTGATCAGCGACGTTTCCGTCAGCAACATCACGGCCGGCGCGGCGGTGGTGCAGTGGACGACGAACCTGGCCAGCACGTCGCGTGTGGACTACGGCGTCTCGACGGACTACGGCGCGTACGAATCGAGCGGCTCTCTGGTGACCAATCATTCGGTGACGCTGACCGGCTTGTCGCCCCAGACAACCTACCATTACCAGGTGCGTTCCACCGCCCCTAACTACGATCCCGCTTCGTCGGCCGACGCCACGTTCGTCACGCTGGGTGAGATAGTGATCACGGCGGGCCCGACGGCGGAGAACGTAACGGAGAACTCCATCGAGATCACCTGGACGACGGACGTGCCCAGCACCACGCAGGTGGAGTACGGTCCGGATGCCGGCTACGGCGCGACGATCCACGACGGTTCCCCGGTGACGGAGCACTTGGTGACGCTGCGGAATCTCTCGCCAGCGACGACGTATCACTATCAGGTTAGTTCGACGCGTGACGGGTATGTGCCGGCGAGTTCAACGGACCAGACCGCCACCACGGACTTGGGCACGATCCACCTTGCCAGCCTGAACGTCAGCGAGATCACGGACACGTCGGCCGTCGTGAACTGGACGACGAACGTGGCCAGCACGTCCGAGGTGGACTACGGGCTCGACCAGAGCTACGGGTCCGTGCAGTCCGACGGCACGCCGGTGCTGTACCACTCGGTGGCGCTCACGGGCCTTGCGCCCGGCACGACCTATCACTACAGGGTCACCTCGACCGCCGCGAGCTACAACGACGCGCAGTCTTCGGATGACACCTTCACGACGTCGAGCGGGGGCGGGCCGCCTGATGCCCCGTCGAATCTGGCTGCGACGGCGGGCGACGGGCAGGTGGACCTGACGTGGAACGCCGCCTCCGGCGCCGCCTACTACAATGTGTACCGCTCGGAGACATCGGGTTCCGGCTACACAGAGATAAGCACGACGGATGTGACGGCGACGAACTACACGGATTACACCGTGACAAACGGGACGACTTACTACTACGTGGTGACGGCGGAGAACGCGAACGGCGAGTCGGGGTACTCGAATGAGGCCTCGGCAACGCCGAGCGGGGGCGAGCCGCCCGGAGACAACCTGCTTTCGAACCCGGGTTTTGAAGAGGGGTCCACCGGGTGGAGCTTCGTGGGGAACGCCTCTGTGACCACGGAGAATCCGCGTACAGGCTCGCGCTGCGTGACGCTGACGTGCGAGGCGGGAACGTATCCGGACGCGAATCAGTTTGTGAATGCTTCCGCGGGGACGGAGTACTCTGCGTCGGGGTACATCAGGACGTCGCTGTCCTCGGGCAGCGCCCGGGTTCGGATCTGCTACTACAACGGTTCGACGTATCTTGAATCGGACAACAGCGCTGCGGTGACGGGGAATAGTGGCTACACGTACGTGACGGCGAACGGGACGGCTCCGTCGGGTACGACGAGGATCAAGGTGTCGCTTCAGGGGTATCCGGGGTCCGGGGACGTATGGTTCGATGACATCGTGCTCGTGGAAGGAAGCCTCGGCGGGCCGCCTGATGCCCCGTCGAATCTGGCTGCGACGGCGGGCGACGGGCAGGTGGACCTGACGTGGAACGCCGCCTCCGGCGCCGCCTACTACAATGTGTACCGCTCGGAGACATCGGGTTCCGGCTACACAGAGATAAGCACGACGGATGTGACGGCGACGAACTACACGGATTACACCGTGACAAACGGGACGACTTACTACTACGTGGTGACGGCGGAGAACGCGAACGGCGAGTCGGGGTACTCGAATGAGGCCTCGGCAACGCCGAGCGGGGGCGAGCCGCCCGGAGACAACCTGCTTTCGAACCCGGGTTTTGAAGAGGGGTCCACCGGGTGGAGCTTCGTGGGGAACGCCTCTGTGACCACGGAGAATCCGCGTACAGGCTCGCGCTGCGTGACGCTGACGTGCGAGGCGGGAACGTATCCGGACGCGAATCAGTTTGTGAATGCTTCCGCGGGGACGGAGTACTCTGCGTCGGGGTACATCAGGACGTCGCTGTCCTCGGGCAGCGCCCGGGTTCGGATCTGCTACTACAACGGTTCGACGTATCTTGAATCGGACAACAGCGCTGCGGTGACGGGGAATAGTGGCTACACGTACGTGACGGCGAACGGGACGGCTCCGTCGGGTACGACGAGGATCAAGGTGTCGCTTCAGGGGTATCCGGGGTCCGGGGACGTATGGTTCGATGACATCGTGCTGATCGAAGGGAGCTTCTAGTCAGCCAATACGCCACCTGGCTGCGTAATCTCTTGGATCCGGGTGGGCACGAGGTTTATGGCTGGTGGTCCGCAACCAAGAGTGACGGCGGGTACTCGAACCATGGCTCGTCGGCGGACCACGTGATCATGCATCGGGATGGTTCGTCAAGAGTAACGGCGGATCAGGACCTGAATTCGGGTCAGTGGAGATTGCTCAGCACGTACAGCTTCGAGGCTGGGACAGCGAGCAATGTAAGCATCACCTGGGTGGATGATGGGGATCAGGGTGATGCGACGTGCGCTGACGCGGTCAAGTTCGTCGGGATCGGCGATGCACCGCGACCGCCGTCGGATTGAAGCAGCAGCTCAGTAGCGAAGACGTCACGCCGTGTATGGACAGAGCGGTGTGTGGAGCGAGAAGGGATTCGCGCACCGGCGGCGGTCTCGGTTCGGCAGCATCCAATCGTGTCCCCAGCTCCGGAGGAGTTGGGCCACCCGACAGCCGTGCTCCATCCGCGCGCAGCCCGGGGGGGAAGACGGATTGGCCGGCGTGCAACGAGCGTGTCCACAATTGAGTCAGTCCTCCGCCTTTCGCATCAATGGAGAGGACGGGCGACCCCTGCCAACCACCGGTGGCGACGGCCCGCACCAGCTGGGGGGAGCGAATTGGGTTGACCGCCACACACCGAGAGCCTAGCCTATCGAGTCAGAACCAGGCGAAGCGTGGAGCTTGTCTGAGGTTGGATAGGAGTCAGCGACGATGGCGATTCGCGTAGGCATCAACGGGTTTGGCCGGATCGGGCGACTCGCGTTCCGGGCGATGCGCGCCCAAGGCGACAGGTTCGACATGGTAGCCGCCAATGACTTGGCGGACGCAGCGGCCCTGGCTCACCTGCTCAAGTACGATACAGTTCACGGCAAGTACAGCGGCAAGATCGAGCACGATGCCAGCAGCATCACTGTTGACGGCGATAAGGTGCAGATCCTCTCCGAGCGCGACCCGTCCAGGCTGCCGTGGAAGGATCTGGGCGCCGAGATCGTCGTGGAATCGACGGGGGTCTTCACGGCCGTCGAAAGCAGCAAGGGCGGCTACGCCGATCATATCAAAGCCGGGGCCCGCAAGGTCGTCCTGACCGCTCCGAGCAAGGATGACAAGGCCCTGCTGGCCGACGAGAGCAAGTGGGGCAACAGCGTCGTGCGGACGGTGGTCTTGGGCGTCAACGACGCCGACATGAAGCCGGACGATAAGTTCATCTCGAATGCCAGTTGCACGACGAATTGTCTAGCACCGCTGGCGAAAGTCCTTCACGAAAGCTTCGGGATCAACCGTGGGCTGATGACGACGATTCACGCGTACACGAACGATCAGCGGATACTCGACCTGATCCACAAGGACCTGCGGCGGGCCCGAGCCGGCGGATTGAACGTTATCCCGACCACGACCGGTGCGGCGCGGGCGGTGGGACTGGTGCTGCCGGAGTTGAAGGGCAAGCTGGACGGTTTCGCGATGCGTGTCCCGGTTCAGGACGGTAGCGTTGTGGACCTGACGGTGGAGCTGAAAAAGGCCGTGACCGCCGACGGCATTAACGCAGCGATCAAGGCGGCTGCGGACGGCAAGCTGAAGGGGATACTCGAGTATTGCGACGAGCCGATCGTCAGCGGAGACGTGATCGGCAATCCCGCCAGCAGCATATTCGACTCGCTCTCGACCGTGGTGATTGACAAGAAAGGCACCTTCGAGAAGATGGCCGGTCTATAACGGCCAAGGCCATCGGCGCCACGAGCGCGTCGATACGGGAGCAGGCTCATCCGCCATCCGGATGGGCCTTCGGCCTTTATTCGGATGGGCCATAGGCGGTTGCCGCGGTGTTGGATTGGCGTTTGAAGGGGCAAGTGGTCTGGTAAGTGGGAGACCGGGAGCTAGCACGATGGCCAAGAGGACGATCGCAGACGTCGATGTCGCGGGCAAACGGGTGCTCATGCGCGTGGACTTCAACGTGCCGCTGGACGACAAGTGCCGCGTGACCGACGAGGCAAGGATCGTCAAAGCGTTGCCGACGATGCGCGACGTGCTCAATCGTGACGGGCGGCTCATTCTGATGAGCCATCTCGGCCGGCCCACCGGGGATCCACAAACGGACAGGGAGTTTTCGCTGACGCCCGTGGCACAACGATTGAGCCAACTTCTCGGACAGGACGTCAAGATGGTGCCCGATTGCGTGGGCAGGGTTGTTCGAGAAGCCGTCGGCTCGTTGGCGGACGGTCAGTGCTGCCTATTGGAGAACCTCCGCTTCCACGCAGCAGAGACGATAAAGGACAAAGACGCCGCCAAGAACCCCGACAAGAAGAGCCAGAAGGAGAACTTCGCTCGGCAGCTGGCGGACCTGGCCGACGTGTACGTCAACGACGCGTTCGGCACTTGCCACCGCGACAACGCCAGCATGCTGACCGTCCCGCAACTCATGCACGGCAAGCCACGAGTCACGGGGTACCTTGTGCAGAAGGAACTGGAGTTTCTCGGCGGAGCCCTGACGGAGCCGAAACGACCTTTCGTCGCGATCCTCGGCGGAGCGAAAGTCTCTGACAAGATCGGGGTGATTGAAGCATTGATCCCCAAGTGCGATGCGATTCTGATCGGCGGCGCGATGAACTTTACCTTCCTGGCGGCCCAAGGCGTCCGTGTAGGCAAGAGCCTGGTCGAGATGGACAAGACCGACGAAGCCGAGCGACTCAGGCAACAGGCTGGCGGCAAACTTCGCCTGTCAGTCGATGTGGTGGTAACGGATCAGATCAAAGAGGGAGCACAAGCGAAAGTCGTCGAGGGTGAGATTCCTGAAGGCATGGCCGGGGCTGACATCGGCCCGAAAACGACAGCCGCTTTTCGCGAGGTCATTGCCTCGGCCAACACGATCGTCTGGAACGGGCCGATGGGCGTATTCGAGGTCAAGCCTTTTGACGCGGGCACCGAAGCCATTGCTCACGCCGTCGCGGATGCCACGGATGCAGGCGCGGTCAGCATCATCGGCGGCGGCGACAGTGCCGCAGCGGTGGAGGCCGCCGGGTTGGCAGATCGCATGACGCACATCTCCACCGGCGGCGGCGCGTCGTTGGAGTTCCTGGAGGGCAGGCCCTTTAAACCGATCGAGATTCTCGATGAGGCATAGTTGCGAAGGATGGCTCGGACACCAAGACGAGAAGCCTTAGCCACCGGCACGAGTGCAGCGTTTGCCCTGGCCGAGCCGCGGATTCGTATCGCGCCCTCACTGCTGGCGGCCGACTTCTCCCGGCTGAAGGAGGAAATCGCACGGGTCGAACAAGGCGGTGCTGACCTGCTCCACCTGGACGTGATGGACGGGCACTTTGTGCCGAACCTGAGCTTCGGCGTGCCGGTCGTTGAGAGCATCCGCGCGGTGTCAAAGCTGTTCTTCGACACGCACCTGATGATCACCGACCCGCTCAAGTATGCGGCGCCGTTCGTCGAGGCGGGCAGCGACAACATTACGTTCCAAGTCGAGGTGGCCGGCGAGCCGAACCGTGTGATCGACCACATTCGCTCGTTGGGCGCCAGCGTGGGCGTGTGCCTGAATCCGGGCACAGCGGCAGAGGCGGTCTTTGACTTCATCGATCGCGTCGATCTGGTACTTGCCATGACTGTCTGGCCGGGGTTCGGCGGACAGGATTTCATCGACGACGTAGTGGCGAAGATCGAGCTGTTGCGGTCGCGGCTTCGCGCCGACCAGCGGCTCGAAGTGGACGGCGGGATTAATGCGCAGACTGTTGGCCGATGTGCACGCGCGGGGGCGGACACGCTCGTGGCCGGCTCAGCCGTGTTTCGTGCCAGCAACCCGTCGGAGGCCATAGCTGAGCTTCGGCATGTCGCCGAGGCCGAAGCACGAAAGCCCGGATCGTGAGCTCGCCGATCCTCGTTCCGTGGGCCCGGGCGGATTGCCAGCCGCGACGGCCGTGGTGGCGAGGCGCCTGGCCATGGGAGGGGATACGAGTTCTTCTGGGATAGTGTTGACAAGCTTGAGAGATGTAATTCGTATGAGCTACCTGAAGGTCGGTTACCGGCACGGGCAGCAACGCAAGCGTCCCGCGTCGCCCGAACAGGAACCTTCGAGTGAGGCGAGCCATCCGACGAAAGGAGATCGCTGACAAATGTCGCCGGAAGGCGCAGCGACAGGCAAGAAAACTGACGTTCCTGAAGGTCTGTGGGACAAGTGCCAAGCGTGCGGGGCTATGGTCTATCGTAAGTCCCTGGCCGAATCGCTGCACGTTTGTCCCGAGTGCAACCATCATCACCGCATCGGTGCGCGCACCCGCATCGCCCAGTTGACCGACCCGGGAACCTTCGAGGAGTTCCTAGCGGACCTGGTCTCCTCAGATCCGCTGAAGTTCCGCGACCGGATCCCCTACGGCGAGCGGCTGGCGAACATTCGGGCCCAAACCGACGAGAAGGAGGCCATCGTCGTCGGCAAGACCTTTATCAGGGGACGCGGCGTGATCCTCGGCGTAATGGATCCGTTCTTCATCATGGCCAGCATGGGCGCGGTTGTCGGGGAGAAGGTCGTCGCAGCCGTCGAACGGGCCACCGAGGAGGATTTGCCGTTGGTAATGGTCACGGCGTCCGGCGGGGCCCGCATGCAGGAGGGCATGGTCTCTTTGGTGCAGATGGCCAAGACCAGCGCCGCCCTAGCGAAGTTCGACGAAGCCGGAGGGCTCTACATCGTTGTGATGAGCGACCCGACGACGGCGGGCGTGGCCGCCAGCTTCGCGTTTCTGGGCGACGTGATCATCGCCGAGCCGGGGGCTATGATCGGGTTCGCCGGGCCGCGGGTCATCGCCAATACCATCAAGGCCGAGCTGCCCGACGGGTTCCAAACGGCGGAGTTCATGCTCGAACACGGCTTCATCGACCGCATTGTCGAGCGCAAGAAGATCGGCATCGAGATCGCCCGGATCATCGACTACTGTGGAAAGTAATCTAGCAGCGAGGCTGGCTAAGCGGCGACACCCACTTCGCGTCCGCTCCCGGCGGGACATGACAGATGACCGCGAAGCAGGAACTCCAGACCAAGCATCAGCGCGTCGTCGAGCACCTCTCGCGGCACGATCTTGACGCGGCAATACTGACCCGCCGGCGGAACTTCGCGTGGTACACCGGCGGAGGGCAGAACTACGTGAACTTCGCCGACGACGTCGGTGTGGCCACGCTCGTCGTCACGCCCGATCGTGCCGTGTGCGTTACGAGCAGCATCGAAGCCGAGCGGATGTGGGAGGAGGAAGTCGGCCGACTCGGTATTGAGGTGATCGAGTGTCCGTGGCACGACGCTGAGGCCGCCACGCGAGTGTTCGTGGACCTGATCGGCGACAAACGGGCGGCTAGGGATTGCTGGTTGCCTGCTCTGCCCGATTCCGTCCGGCCGCTCGCGCCGGACTTCGACCGGTTGCGCTGGCAACTGAGCCCGGGCGAGGTCGAGCGCTACGGCGCGCTCGGGAAGGACACGGCGGCGTGTCTCGAGCAGGTCTGCAGATCATTCCCGCAGGGGAGCAGCGAGTTCGAGCTGGCCGGCCGCCTGAGCGAGCTTCTTCTGGCCCGACACGCCAGGCCGCATGTACTTCTGGTGGCCGCGGACGATCGAATCAAGAAGTTTCGACACCCCATTCCCACCCGTGCGCGCGTCAAGCAGATGGCTATGGTCGTCGTTTGCGCGGAGCGGGCGGGATTGATCTGCTCAGCCACGCGGCTGTTCCGCTTCGGTCCGGCGGACGCCGACCTCCGCCGCCGTCACGAAGCAGTCTGCCGGGTTGATGCCGCGATGATGGCGGCCACCCGGCCTGGACGAACGCTCGGCGACGTATGGGACACCATGACGGAGGCGTATGCGAAGGTCGGCTTTGCCGATGAATGGCGCCTGCACCATCAGGGCGGCCCGACGGGCTACGCCACCCGCGAGGCGCGGGCCCTGCCTGGCAGCGACCTGCCCATCCTGAGAAACCAAGCCTTCGCGTGGAACCCCTCGATCACCGGAACCAAGAGCGAGGATACCATCCTCGTCGGTCGGACGGACAGGGAGATCCTAACAGGGGGTGGGGATTGGCCCGCTGTCCGCGCCGAGTGGCCGGACGTCTCACTCTCGCGGCCGGATATCCTCGTCCGCTAGCCCGTCTCGCGGTCGTTCCCTTTAAGACCCTGACAGCTGCGCGCGCCCTGGATCCCGTCCCGCGGACGGCCGGGGCGTTCTTGCAGGACTTCTGCTCGGGACGGGTCGATCGGGGCCATCGCATTCGCGCGACGCTGGCGTCGGCTGGCAAGCCTTGTATACTGCCGCGTGTATCCTGGGCGGTGAACGAGTCTGGACGGATGAGTGGGAAGGCCATGGCTGAACCTCTGACAATCGGATTGGTCGGGTGCGGGGGAATGATGGGCGGGCATGTCGAGAGCTTCCGCGACCTGTGGCAACACGGGATGCGAGACTTTCGAATCGTGGCGTGCTGCGATACCGATCGGGGCCGTGCTGAGAAACTGGCCAACCAAAGCGGCGAGTTTCAGTCCCGCAAACCGAAGATCTACGACGACGTCGAGAAGATGATCGCGGGCGAGAAGAACCTGGATGCAGTGGACATCTCACTTTCCCACAGACTGCATCATACCGTCGCTGTGGCGTGTCTGGACGCGAACAAGCATGTGACCATCGAAAAACCGATTGGCATCACCATTCGCGCGTCCCAGCGCATCATCGAGGCGGCCCGCCGACGGAACCGTGTGCTCCACGTGGCTGAGAACTATCGCCGCGCCCCTGGCGAGCGCGCTATCAACTGGGCGATCAAGGAAGGC
>CAYGAN010000140.1:11468-12154 GCA_964347585.1 uncultured Planctomycetales bacterium
TTGAGGCCGGGACAACCGAGCTGGAAGACAAGACAACCGGCTTTTATATCGCCCGCAGCCCGGTCCTGATGGAAGGCCGCATCGGCAAGCTGCGGATGATCTTCTGGATCGACGTCGGCGAGCGGCTATGGCATTGGGGATGGCGCGACGACGTGGACCAGGCCGGTGGAGGCTGGTCGATGGACGGCGGGGTGCACTTCGCCGACCTGTTCCGCTATCACATCGGTGAGGTCACCGAGATGGTGGCGTACTCGAAGGCCTATCACCCGGTGCGCTACGCCAAGCCCGACCAAATGGCTCGCCCCATCCCAGCCACAACCGAAGACACGACGATGGCGCTGATGACGTTCGAGAATGAAGCCACAGGCGTGTGGTGCTCTACCATGGCCGCGCCCGGAAACAAATTCAGCGAGCGGGCGGTGTACGGGGAGTCCGGATCGATCAAATGGGGCACCGGGCTGGAAACGCGCAGCGAGAAGCTATCCATGGACGAGCTGATCGAACTGCATCGGTCCCAAATCGGCCGCGAGCAGCTTGACCAGCTCTTCCCCAGGGGCATTACCAACAGCATCGCGATCGAGCTCTATGAGTTCATCGACTCGGTTCTGAATGGCACGCCCGTGGAGATCGACGGAATCGAAGGGCTCAAAGATCTGGCGCTCAGCTTGGCGATCTACGAATCCGCA
>CAYGAN010000141.1:0-10805 GCA_964347585.1 uncultured Planctomycetales bacterium
CTCAAGAGCAGCAACAGATTGACGAAGTGATCGCCGTCCGACGGCAGATCAAGGAGCTGACGCCGGCGATCGATCGGTACTATGAGGTCAAGCTGGCGCGTGGGCGAGCCCTCGCACGTTGCGAGGAGCTCAAGCATGAACTGAAGACCAAAGAAGCTGAACTAAGTGTGATCGCCAAGCCCGACACCGTACGCGTCGAATCCGCCGGCCAGGCTGAGTTGGCCAATGCGAGCAACCGCATGTGGCAAGCGGGCGTCACAGCCGCCGGCAGCTTCGCGGGCACATTATTGCTGATGTGGATGGTGACATTCAGCCGGGCACCGAGAACAGAAATGTCCCGATCGCGGCCGGCCAGGCCAGCGGGGCGCGGCCCCCCAACGCCGGCGGAGCGCGCCTCGTCCGGCTCGGCTGGCAAGCTGGGCGAGCGATCCTGAGAAAAACGGTCGCGAGACGGCTGCGCGGGTTCGCGGGCGCGGTGAAGGGAACCCCAGATCCCCACGGGCCAGCAAGGATGCCTCTTTGCGTGTCTGTCGGCCCTGGCCGGAAGATGGGCCCCGCGGTAGAGGTCCCAAGTGACGTGGGATCGCGCCGAAACATACCGTCCCTGGTGCCAGTTGGGCCGGGCGATGCACCAAGTCTTGGGACTTCAGAAAGGCCGCACATCGTTGGGACAGTTGCACTGCTGGCGAAGCATTGAAGCGTCGAGGCGGTACGGTATAATGAAGGTGTTGTGCGCTGTATGGCGCCTCTTCCACAACAGAGGAGAGTTGTATGCCTGAAGTGGACGGGGAGTATCCGACGATAATCGGGGCTGATGCTGTCTTCAAGGGCACGCTCAAGTTCGAGAAGGGCGTTCGGCTCCTCGGACGATTCGAGGAGGGCCATATCTCGACGAAGGGACGCGTTCACGTGGCTGAGGGAGCGGCGCTCTTCGCCGACGTCGAGGCAGGGGAGATCCAGGTGGAAGGCGAGGTGAAGGCCAACCTTACCGCCAATGGGAAAGTGTTTCTAAAGGCGTCGGCAAAGTTGGAGGGGGATGTCCGCGCTGGCCGATTACAGGTTGAGGAAGGCGCGTCCTTCGTTGGCAACTGCGTGGTGGGCCCGAAGGCGGAGGTCAAGCCGGGGTCGCGGCCAAGTGTCCCCGAGACAGCCAAGGCCAAGACGCCCGAACCCGCCCAGCCGGCCGGTTCCCACGCCACCAAGAAGTCCTGACTCCGGCGCCCCCGACCTGTTCAGCGGGGCCTGACGAACCAACGCTCGCGAAGCACGGCGCTTCCGCCCGGGCCGGAGGTTGGCAGCGCGCGCAACGGTCCGGCAGGCGGCAGGCTCGCGAAGGCTAAGCCATGGCTCGTAGCCGTCAGAAATCTGTGACTCTTACCAAGACTGTACCGTGTACGCACTGCGGTGCTGAGCTGGAGGTGACGGTCCGGACCATGTCCATGTTCTGTCCGCACTGCCAGAAGCGGGTCATTCTGGAGGACTTTACGATCAAGACGTATCACGCGGTACGGCAGTTCATCACGTGCGGCGACGTCGTCGTGGAGAAGGGCGGAACGATTGCCGCGGATGTGAAGGCGGGGCGTCTGACCGTACACGGCAAGGTTTGGGGAAACGTCGAAGCGCGCAGGAAGGTTGAGATCGACCGCACCGGCTATGTCAGAGGGCTAATCCGCGCGCCGCGTCTGACGGTGGCTGACGGCGCTTCGCTGGTCGGTCATTGCGACATTCGGCCGGACGGAGACAAGGCACCGGCCAAGCCTGGCTCTCGCCCGCCGCGCTCACAGAAGCCGCCCCCAAAGTCACGAACCCGCAAGTCGAAATAGCCGAAACTCCGCCAGGAACGGCTCGGCCCCGTTCCGTTCGGGCGAGATGCGGGACAGCGCAGCCTATAGTCGATCGAGCCCGATTCGGGATTCCGAGTTCACCGCGCGCTTGGCCCAGGCAGGTAGCCACGTTACAACTATACGCAGGCAACGGACGCGCGTAGTCGATCCTGTGTGAGTCCACGAACGGCGGCCATGCCCGATCCAGTCAAGCCCCTATCTCTAACGGTGTTCTTTCCCTGCTACAACGAGCAGGCGAACGTCGTTCGCACGACCGAGGCCGCCCTGCGCGCGTGCCGCAGGATTTCCGACGATTTTGAAGTGATCATCGTTAACGACGGCAGCGGCGACCGCACCGGCGAGTTGGCCGAACGGTTGGCCGAAAAGGATCCGTGCACCCGGGTGGCGCACAATCGGACCAACCTCGGGTACGGCGGGGCGCTCCAGCGGGGGTTCCGCGAGGCCACAAAAGAGTGGGTCTTCTACACCGATGGCGACGGACAGTTTGACTTCGAAGAGATCGATAAACTAGTGCCGATGCTCGAGCGGTTTGATATCATTTCCGCGTATCGCATCGACCGAAAGGACTCGATCAGTCGGGCCGTTAACGCATGGTGCTGGACCAAGCTCGTCGGTTTGATGTTCGGCTTGAATCTTCGCGACATTGATTGTGCCTTCAAGATCTTCCCAAGGAAGCTGTTCGACCAGATCGAGATGCATTCGACGGGCGCATTGATCGATACGGAAGTGCTGGCCAAGGCGAAGTATCTCGGGTATCGAATCGGCCAGACCGGCGTGCACCACTACCCGCGTGTCGCCGGCGAGCAGACCGGTGCGAATCTGCGAGTCATCGCACGAGCGTTCCGCGAGCTGATAAGATTGTATTGTCACATTCGCTTCGGGACGGCCGGATCCGCTCGCCGGTAGAGCTCGGAGAACTGACCGGGCCGACCACTTGTGGGACAACCTTAACCGACGATTCGCTTGCCGGACAAGAAGATGAATCACGGCGGGTTCCGATTTCCATGGCCGATCCTCTGGGCACTCACTGTGGGGTTGGTGCCTGGCGGGTGTGAAGCGCCGAAGAAGTCCCCTCCTTCGACTCGCGCGGCACAGAGCGGCGGGGGCGACTTGATACCTCTAGACACGGCCGAGCCGAGATACCGACCGGCCGCGGAATGGCGACCCGATAGCGGCCGCCTGAGCGCGTATCTGCGCGAGCGACACGGCCATGACTCGCCCGGCGCTTTGACCGTCATCTTTGATGAGGATTTCGAGCGGTCATCCGCCACCGGCGAGACTGCCTGGCGCGTAGTCGGTAAGGTCAAGCCCCGGTTGCCGCGGTCCACCGGCCAGCCCGGTGGCGCCGGTCGATACTTGGAATTGGGCCGGTCCGAGGAAGGCGACGCGCATGGTCTGGCGTGGGATCTGCCGCCTGCCCGCCTTTCAGGACGTGTTGTTCGGTGCCGTGTCCGCACGTATCTGCCGCGATTGCTGCCCGTGCGTCGCGTCGGCATGCCCACCATTCGCTTCGTCTTCTGTTCGCCTCGGCTGAGTCGGGAGATCGTTACGTGGCCGCTAACGTTGCACCCCTCGCCGGGCTGGGAAACCCAGGAGTTCTTGTGCAAGGTGCCCGCCGAGCTTGAGAGCGCAACCCTCGAGGCCCTGCAGGTCGGCTCCAGTATAGTCATTGGACTCGACGATTTGCGCGTCGAACAGTTCGATTCTCTCATAGGCACCGCCGCACCGCCGGTAGCTGAAGCAGGGGGCAACCTCGTCATCAACGGCGATTTCGAGGTTGGCCAAAAGGGTTTCAGCGTCTATGGGGTCCGGCGATTCCCCGACGGGCGGCGAGGGATCGTCCCGCACGCGTGGTTCTTGGATCATGACGCGCCGGTACACCGAAGCTGCCTTCTCGTGCCGCTGAGGACCGATCAGGCCTGGGTCGAGTTCGCCTGCCTGCGGCCCCCGGCGCGCGTTAAGAGCTTCATGCTGAGTCTGCAGCTCCGCGCCGCGAGACCGGTGCGAGTCGAGGCATCCTTGACAGACGCAGCGGGCCGGCTCGGGGCCGCTACGTTTCCGGCCTCCGATACGTGGCGAAGCTTTCAGGAACTGCTGTCGGTTACTAGGCCAGCGCAAGGCTTGGCCCGCCTCGCGATCAAAGCCCAGGGCAAGCCGGAGCGTGCCGGCTCGGCAGAGCCGAGTCATCTCTGGATCGATGCCGTCGCCCTGTACGCCGCCGGGAACCCAGTTGCCGGTTATCGGGCGGCCAGCGACGTGGAGGTTGGTGTTCTGGGCCCGGCGCCCGATCCGGTTGACTTGGCCCATCTGATCGAGGTCGGCCAGGCAGTGTCGTTCGCAGCGAGGATCATCAACCACGCGCAACAACCTTTCCGGGGAACATTGGCTATCGATGTTGTGGATGCGTTCGATCGTTTGGTTTGGACGAAGACTTCGGAGCAGACCGTCGCGCCGGGCGACATGCAGGAACTCCCAAGCCAATTGCACTTGCCGCGCGGCTACTATCGAATCCTGGCAACGGCCTGGCCGGGACGAATCGGGCACGGGCGCCCGGGATCGCGGGCGGAGCGGGCGTTCGGGGTCGTCAACCTGAGCGACGCGGTGCCCCGCGGAAGTCCGTTCGGTTTCGTTGCCGGTGTGGGCAGACTGTCCCGACGTCTAACGCAGCTAGGCGGCGGGTGGGTGCGCTTCCTGGCCGCGCCGCCGTCCGGGAACGGCCCTGCAGTCGATTGGCTCTCCGAATCGCTCTCGTCGGCGGCTCGGGCTCGCCTCGAAACCGTCGTAGCCATTAACCAGGTCCCGCGTGAGGAATCTGAACGACGACGTTTCCTGGGCGCCTTGGTGAGCGCAGCAGCCAACGGCGGTGCCGCGATCGAGATCGCTGCTCATGACGATCCCGACCTGACGTCAGGCGAATACCTGGAGTTCTTCAACGCTTGTGCCGCCGACATCACGCGTCTGGCTCCGAGGTTGAAGATCGCCGCTCCCTCGCGGACCGAGCCCATAGGAGCCAAGCTGCAGTGGCTGCGCAAGTGCGTGAACTCCGGGCTGCCCACGGCGCTCGCCGCCCTTACAATCCGACTGCCGCCATTCCGGCCGCCCGAACAGGTCGAATCGGTCCTTGAAGACTTCGCCGCTCTTGCCACTCAGAAGGCATCGCAACACCGGTGGGATGTAGAAGTGCCAGCTCACGCCGGCACAGCCTACTTGTACGTTCCCCGGGGCGTCCCGTCCGGCCCGCGCTTGCGCTCGATCTGGCCGGCGCGGTCCGACCCGGCCCTGGAGGCCTCCGAACTCGTTCGATCGTTGGCCATCCGCTATCTGGCCGGCATCGAACGGGCCTGTTGTGGGCTTTTTTCGCATCAGCCGCTCGATATTCTCAACGCCCGGTCCCATGAGGCGCTGAACGAATATGACAACGCCCCAAAGCCCGCCGTCGTGGCCTTTGACCTCTTCGCCGAGATGTTGAACGATGCTTACCTGGCCGAGTGGATCGACCTGCGCCGAGACGTGCGGGCGCTCTGTTTCGAGAAGTCCGACGGCGGGGGCGTTGCTCTCATCTGGCGACCCTTCGGTGCGAGCATCGAGTGGTACCTGTTGCCCGGCTGGAGCAACAGGGCCCGCGCGGTCAACTGCTTCGGGCAGCCCGAGCGGAATACGGTCGCCAACAAAGACTTGCGCGTGCCCGTCAGCGCCATGGTTAGATATCTCCTGGTGGAACCTGACGCCCGATCGGCATTCTTCCACGCGTTGCGAACCGCGACGCCGGTCGAGGCGCCCGCGGCACGATGAGAATCGTCTCTACAGCCTGGGGGCGGTACGCCGGGGTCTTTTGGAGCACATGTCAGTGATGTGTTGCCCCGCCCCGCCGAGCGCCCAGGGCGATATGCACCCGCCCGGGGGGCCGCAGACACTGCCGGCCGCTGACGTCCGACCGGGGGTAGCTTACTGCAAATGGTTCACAGTCAGCAGTTGATTGGCGCAACTGGGGCGGTATATTCAGCGGCGTCGCTTGGACGCTTATCCGATCTTTCAGCGGAGGTACAGACGCATGCATCGGAACCTGACAAGCTTCTTGATCGTCGCGCTGATGGGCATGGTCGCGTCCGGCTGCGCCGAGAAGAAGCAGCCGGCGGTTGCGCAGGACCCGCAGAGCACGAATCTTGAGTCGCTTGCGCCGGATGAACCGGAGATAACTGACGCGCGGGACGAACCCGTGTGGACAGACGCAGAGGGCCAACCGCTGCCCGAAGACTCCTATGCCCCGGAAGCGCCGGCGCAGCCTCGCGTGCATGTTGTGAAGCGTGGTGACACGCTGTACAGCCTCGCCCGGCAATACTACAACGACCAGACCCAATGGCGTCGCATCTGGCACGCAAACAGAGAGCGTATTGCCGATCCAAACAGGGTCCGCGTGGGCACGAGCCTGATCATTCCGTAGTGTCGTGGGTCGGCACGGCGTTTGTGCGCAGACGTTCCTGGGACCATATCAACAGGAGCGACCCGCCGAGCAGGACTATACCACTGAGCCACTCACCGGCGTTCAGCCGTTGTGCCGGAAAGAGCCAGACAGCCGCCGACGCGGTCAGCACGGCGCCAGCCAGACCGGCACTGGAGCCGATGGCCACACCGACTGACTTGACGGCTGCGTAGAAGAGCACGTGCGCGGTCGCAATGCCTAGAATCGCTGATACGACGAGCAAAGCCAGTGCACTCGGCGGTGTGGCCACAATCTGGGCCGGGCTGCCGAACAGCAGCATCAGCGGAACCGTGCCGGCAGCGGTGTACAGGCAAACAAGCGCAAAGGCGATCCGCGCGTCGGTCTGTTTCATCGCCCACCGGACGGAGACGGCGTACATGCCCCAGAACACGCTGCACGCCAACATGATGACCACGCCGACCGCCGTTGCTCGCGCTTCTAGTACCCCGCCGAAGAGAGCCATTCCCACGAAGCCCGTCATCGCTAAGAGCAGTCCGAACCAGAACCGCTTGCTCGTCAGCAGCGCGCGCTCATCGTGAAAGATCAGGAAGGCCGTCAGCGTCGCCCAAACCACCGACAGCCGGACCGCGAACGCCATGAGCCCCGGGTCGATGAAGTACGGTGCCCAAGCCCACAGGCACTGAGCCGTCAGGTTCACTGCACTGGGCACGAGCGCCGCCAGCCAGATCGCACGAGTGACCTTTCCGCTTCTGACGCCGCCGATCAGCCAGGGCAGATACAGGACCGCCGCCAGCGGGTAGCGGTACCCGTTGGTGGTCCAGCCGTCGGGAATGAAGACTGTCAGGTACTTGAGAAACAGCGGCACGGAGCTCCAACACAGCGTAGCGCCGACCAGACACATCGTGGCTCGGGTATCGATCGACTTTCCTGATGTGCGCATCGCTTGCGTGTAGCAGCGATGGTCTTCAACGGCAAGCGAAAACCTTCGGCCATGCTCGACGAGGCGAGATGAATCACGAAGAAGACCGCCGCGCCGGCACCGTCGGTGCCGGGGGCAGCCTGTCCGTCGCTAAGTCCTCTTGCCGGCGGGTGGGTCCGGCAGTGCATACCGTGGGTGTGGGTCTGCGTTTCGCAGACGATGGTTCGAGCTGACTTGCCGGCTCCGCCCCGCATGGGTTTAATGTAATGGTGGCACTGCCGCCGTAAGCGAACGAAGACGCTGACGATGCTGAAACTGTTCAACACGATGGGCCGCGAGAAGCAGGAGTTTCACCCCATTGAGCCGGGGCGCGTACGTCTCTACGCCTGCGGCCCCACGGTGTACGCGTACGCGCACATCGGCAACCTCCGCACCTATGTCTTCGAGGACGTGCTGAAGCGGGTGCTGCTCTACCTTGGTTACGCCGTCAGGCATGTGATGAACATCACCGACGTAGGACACCTGACCTCCGACGCCGACACCGGCGAGGACAAGATGGAGCTCGCCGCACAGCGTGAGGGCAAGGACATCTGGGAGATCGCCAAGTTCTACACCGAGGCGTTCCAGCGCGATATCGAAAAGCTCAACGTCCTACCGCCGGACGTTTGGTGCCGCGCCACCGACCACATTGAGGACATGATCGATATGGTTCGCCGGCTGGAGGCGAACGGGCTGGCCTACCCGGCCGACGACGGAGTGTACTACGACACGTCGAAGTTTGATCGTTACACCGAGTTGGCCAGGCTCGATCTGGAAGGTCTGATGGAAGGCGCCCGGATCGAGGCCAATCCGAATCGACGCAACAAGAGCGACTTCGCGTTGTGGAAATTCTCGCCGCCCGGCCGCCAGCGACAGATGGAGTGGGACAGTCCGTGGGGACGGGGTTTTCCCGGTTGGCACATCGAGTGCAGCACCATGGCCGTCAAGTACCTCGGCGAAACGCTCGACATCCACTGCGGGGGCATCGATCACGTGCCCGTCCATCACACCAACGAAATCGCTCAGGCCGAAGGCGCCACCGGAAAGCGATTCGTCAACTATTGGGTGCACGGCGAGTTCCTCCAGTTGGATCGGGCGAAGATGGCCAAGTCGGCCGGCACTTTCCTGACGCTTTCTGAGCTCGAAGGGCGGGGCTACGAGCCGATGGACTATCGTTACTTCTGCCTGACGGCCCACTACCGCTCCGGCCTGACGTTCACTTGGGACGCGCTCGACGGCGCCAGGGCAGGCTACGTGCACCTTGCAGAGAGGATCGGTGAGTTGGCGGCCGAGACCCCGCCCGATACGAAGGACGATCAGCCCGAGCGACAGGGCCGGCACCGTCAGGCCTTCAGAGAAGCGATCTGCGACGATCTGAATGCGCCCAGCGCGATCGCGGCTCTCTGGACCGCTTTGCGCGACGAGACGCTGTCGCCGAGTTCGCGGCTAGCTCTGGCCCGCGACTTCGACGCCGTGCTCGGGCTGGGCATCGACCAACTGGCCAGCCTGTCGAGCGAGACGCCGGCCCACGTTCAGCAGCTCGTGGCCCAGCGCGAGCAGGCCAGGCGCCGGAAGAACTGGGCCGAGGCAGACAAGCTGCGCGACGCCGTCCTTGCCGAAGGGTTCAGCATTAAAGACACCGCGCAAGGGCCCAAGGTTTCACCCCTACGCCGGTAGTGATCCGGAAGGAGGCACAAGCCGCTTGCCTGCTATGCTCAGACACGCCCCCGTCAGAACAACTGATCGAGACTCCAGCCAGGTCGGCCCTCAAGACACATGCGATGGCGCCGAGCCGATCGCCGCGGTGATCCTCTGCGGTGGACAGGGCACGCGGATGGGCTCCAGTCAGACGCACAAGGTCTGCTTCCCGTTGGACGGTGAGCCGGCTGTCTGCCGCTTGGTCGAAACGCTCCGGGCCGCCAACATCAAGCGGACCGTGGTGGTGGTCGGCGCCATGGCGGGTAAAGTCGTCGCGACGGTCGGGCGGCGTTTCCCCGACGTGGTCTTCGTGTACCAACCAGATCAGCTCGGGACCGGCCACGCCGCCCAGCTGGGCGTTGCGGCGCTGCAGACGATGGGTCACGCCGGCCCGGTCCTGATCGTCATGGGCGACAAGTGGATTCAGCCGAACGTCCTGACGCGCCTGAAGCGCCAGTTCGTATCCAGCGATGCGGACATGGTGTTCGTGACCGGCCCCAAGACGCCAACCACCACTTCGGGCCGGGTGCTCACCGATCGCAACGGCCGAATCATCGCCGACGTCGAACTGCGGGACCTGACCAGGAGCAGGCTCTTCGGCGAGCTGGCCGGCTTGGCCGGGAGGAAAGGCGATCTACGTCCGCCGGAGCTGCTCGAGGTCGGGCTCAAATACATCCGCCCGCAGGAAAAGCTCCAGCGCGCAGTCGGGGACCTGTTTCGATTCATGCAAGGCGACCGCCTCATCTCGGCGGCGACGCTGCGCAGACGACTCGGGCCGTCGCCGGGCTATCTGGTGGTTGGCACGAGGCGGTACACGCCTGACGAGATCGAGCGGGCCAGCCCGACGGTGAATCTTTCGGTCTATCTCTGCCGGGCGCAGCCGCTCTATCAGATGCTCCCGAAGCTCCGCAATGACAACGCGCAAAACGAGTACTACCTGACCGACGTCGTGGGCATGCTGGCCGGGGCGGTCGATTCGCGCGGCCGTCGCCGGTTTCGCGTCGAGCAGTTGGTTGTGGAAACCCGACACGAGGTCATGGCGTTCAACTCGCCTGACGAGCTGCTGGCCATCGAGGATTACCTGCGGCGACGGCGTACGCGGCGTGCGGCCAGGGTCCGCGCGTTCGATCCGCACGTTTTCAAGCCGGCCAAGCGGTGGTTGGCTGCATTCGAGCGGTTTGCTCGGCCTCTGCGGGCCGAGTTCGTCCGGCTTTACGGAGACGACAGCGCGCTGTTGGCCGAACGGCGAAACGTGACCATTCGCGTGCTCAAACTGTTTGCCCGACGCTACGGGCCGAACCGACGCGTGGCCATCGTGCGCGCCCCGGGCCGGATCAACCTGATGGGACGGCACGTCGATCATCGGGGGGGGTTCGTCAACGTGATGGCGATCGACCGGGAGATCATCATGGTCGCCGGCCCACGCGACGACGACACCGTCCAACTGGTTAACACCAATGCCAAGGCTTTCCCCGCCCGGCAGTTCCGGATCGGCGAGTTGATCTCCGCCATGGACTGGGACGATTGGCTCAGCTACGTGAACAGTCAGCTCGTCCAGAGGATGGTGCTCGAATCGGCCGGCGATTGGAGCAACTACGTCAAAGCCGCTGTGCTGCGACTCCAGCAGCAGTATGCGGATTTGCGGATCGACGGGATGGACTGCGCGGTAACGGGCAACGTGCCCATGGCAGCCGGACTGTCGAGCAGCTCCGCCGTGGTGGTCGCCGCCGCACACGCAGCGGTGGCCGTCAACGACCTGCAGGTGGCCGCCAGTCAGTTCGTTGACCTCTGTGGCGAGGGGGAATGGTTCGTCGGCTCGCGAGGCGGTCATGCCGATCACGCCGCCATCCGCTTCGGTCGCCGC
>CAYGAN010000141.1:10815-12150 GCA_964347585.1 uncultured Planctomycetales bacterium
CACCGGCAGCGTGCGGGAGCGGCCCCCAGGCCGCGACCCGTCCCGCCGCGCGTCACCCCACCGCGTCGTAGGTCGCGACCTCGACCAGGTTGGCGTCGGGATCACGGAAGTAGAACGACGTGATCGGCCCACAGCCTGCGACACAGAGCCCGTAGGACGCAGTTTCTGCATCATTGCGCGATGCCTGCAGTACGCCCCGCGTCTGCACCACGTTCGCGACATCAGCCCTGCGCACCTGGGGTGCTCTGTCGCCGAGGTGTACTCGCTCCTGTCGCGCGTGCCGGTGCGCATGAGCCGCAGGGATGTCGAGACGGAACTCGCCGATGAGCACGGCCGGCGACTTGAGCGCATCTTCGCGACGCATGCGAAACGCAGATGCTACGACTTGCGGGGTGTCTTGTTGTACGGCGTCTCTGAGTGCGAGCGGAGTCGGATGTGCATCGAGCTACTGGCGCGAGGCGACCTCGTCGGCTTCGGGGAACTGATGAACATTTCGCACGACGGTGATCGCGTGGCGAAGGGCCTCGATCGCCGGCCGCCGAGCTCGCGCTCGCGTCGGAAGACGCCCACGCCGAGGCTCCGCCGGGGCCAATTCGACGCGTCGCCCACCGACCGCTACCTCTCCGATCGCATCGCTGACCTGCACAGCGAGGACCCGGCCCGCGTCGCCGCCGCGCAGCTTCACCGCGTCCCGGGCAGCTACGGCTGCAGCACGCCGCAGATCGATCGCATGGTCGATCTGGCCAATACGGTCGAGGGCGTTTTCGGCGCTCAACTGGCCGGCGCTGGGCTGGGCGGGTGCATCATGATCCTGGCCCGCACCGACGCGGTGCCCGCCCTGCGCCGCACGATGATCGACGGCTACTATCGTCCCGCCAAGCTCAGGGCGACTCTGCACGTCTGTCGCCCCGTCGAAGGCTCCGGACTGATCCAGATCTAGCAGCCGTTCGGCTCTGCCCCGGCGGGAGTAGGAAGAAGCGGTCCCCGCTGCGCCTGCTGAATCCGGACGAATGCAGTCCTTGGCTTTGCGTCCCGAGTCGCGTCAGCGCCGACCCGTGGCGCCTACACGCGTAGCAGCCCCACGCGCTGAGCCAGCCGTGGCAGCCCGTGGGTCCGTCGGGATTTCCGGGCCTCTTTTCGAGTGCGGGGCTTTGTTCCTTACCACTTGTGCGAGATGGCCGAGCGAGTCCCACAAAGCCCTCCAGCTCCCGAAGATGGTTTCCCGTTCGAGGTCGATTACCTTTAGTCGCCTTTTTTCTGGTGATCGGGCACGGATGCGGGCGAGAAAGATCCCTGTGCGGGCTGCCCCTTCTTGCGAACGAAGTAGGAGGCATG
>CAYGAN010000142.1:0-459 GCA_964347585.1 uncultured Planctomycetales bacterium
ACCTTAATCCGCGACAGCGCTATTACGCCTTCCAGGCGGTGGATAAGACGTTTCCCGATTCCGTGGACTTCTCTGCTGACGTGACCGAGGGCCCGGCGCCGCTGACGGTGCAGTTCACCGATGAATCGAGCGTTGCGGGGGCCAGCCAGTGGTTCTGGGAGTTCGGCGACGGCTGGACAAGCGAGGATCAGAATCCGTCGCACACCTACACGCAGGACGGCATCTATACCGTCCGTCTGACTGTCACCGGAACTGGCGGACCAGTAACGGAGGAGAAGCCCGATTTCATCCAAGTCGGAAGCTTCCCGCCGGTCCCCGGCGTGGACAACCCCAGCTTCGAGGACAACGGCGGGTCCTATGACGGCTGGGAGATCGCCCATGTCGGCGGTGAAGGACCCGACAATCCGCCGTTGGACAATAGCAATCCCTTCGGGCCGACGACGACCTTCGGGACGCACT
>CAYGAN010000142.1:502-9086 GCA_964347585.1 uncultured Planctomycetales bacterium
AACAGCACAGAAGCAGACTGGCAACTGAGCGTGTACGTCCAGCTCAACTGTACGCATGAGAATAACCCGAACCCCACGGGCATCCACCAGGTCTGGGAGATCGGCTGGAATGACGACGGGTCGGAACCGGCCAGTATCCAGAGTTGCGACAACTACCAGGTCGTCGCGAGCATCGACGGGACCTACACCGGTAACGACAACGTGAACTTCTACGCATTGACCGGAAACGGCACGATCACCGGTGTGACCGGGCTGCGTGGTGTCGCGGTTCGCGCCCATATGTACAACGATGCTTCGTGGTGGTGGAGCCTCAACAACATCGACAATCTGGATTTCGTCGTCACCTCTGCAGCCCAGACGGTCAACATCGAGTTAGTGGCCAGCATGGCCGACCACGGCGCCGCCGGCGAGCTCGGACTCAACGTGAACCTGACAGCTCAAACGCTGCCGGACGATAGCGCGCTGGTCACGACCGAGAGCCGCGAGGCCGGCATCAGCAAGCTCCTGATCGACTGCGACGGGGACGTGACGCTGCCGGATCCGCCGGAGAGTCTGGTGGCGTCGATCGTGGGCGTGAACAACGGCGACGTGACGGCCAACGTGCTCAGCGTGACGGCCGCAGCCGACGTGATCACGATCGACCTGACGCCGCTGCCGGATGAGGACACCTACACGGTGACGCTGACCAGCTCCGTGATCGCCGGCGACAACGACTTTCTGATCCGCGCGCTTCGCGGCGAGGTGGACAACGGCGGCGGATCCTCCCAGGTCGTCAACGCGCTGGATCTCAGCGATGTTCGACAGAAGTTCACGGCCGACGTGACGGTCGGGGACAACGCAAAGTATGACATCGTTTCGGACGGGACGATCAACGCGCTGGACCTGTCCGAGTGTCGGATTATGTTCACGCACTCGGCGCCGTAAGAACCAGGTGCTTTCGGCAATCACTCGACATGGGCAGATCTCGTGCTCATACGCGACCCACCGCGCGGTTCGTAAGGGGCCTAGCCTGGATGTTGCACGAATGGCTGTGAGTTGTGGGTTTGCGGCTTGAAGGGCTTGAGGCATGCCGGTGCGGGCAGCGGCGGGCTCGGGCAGGGCAGAGGACCCCCTTTCCCCCAGAGCGAATCCGAGTTGTGCACTACTCAGTTGGGCACCAGACGAGCCACGAAGCGAAGGAAAGGTGCCTGATGCGGATAACTGCTGAATAGGTAAACAACAACGCGCCGAACCGAACTCGTGACGCGGGCGGCGATCTTCAGAAGCTTGCGGCGGATCGTCTCGACTTGGGCGCAAGCCAGTTCAGTGCCTCGCAGCACCACCCGTCGGAGATGCTCGATGAGCACATACGCCGCCGAGGCCAACAACAGGCGGAATTGATTGGCCAGGAATTTCTGGCAACTCGTCCGATCGGCAAAGAGGCCAAGCTGTTGTTCCTTGATGCGATTCTCCATGTCTCCGCGGGCCGCGTAGCAGCGGTCATAGATAGCCGCCGGCGGATCAGCCAGGTTGGTGACCCCAAAACGACAGTTCGGACCCTTGGCAAGATACTCCGCCTTGACGATGACCCGACGCGGACGGTCCCAGGTGGCCGCAGCGTACCGGACCTCGTGAAAGTCTCTCTGCTTGACGCCCGTGCGTTCAAAGCGTGCCTGAGCCTGCTGGATGAACGGCTCGGCCAGCCGCTCCAAGACGGGGTTGCGCGCGACGCCCACCACGTAGCCCACATCATGCCGATCACACCAACGCAGCAACCGCCAGCGGCAGAAGTCTGAATCCCCCCGAAAGACAATGCGGACAGCCGGCCACGCCTCGCGAAGCCGTCGGACGATCCGCTTGAGAATCGCCCGGCTGTGTTTGGCCGCGTCGATGTGGCTCGGGCGAAGGTAGGCGCAGAGCAACCGGCTACCACAAAACACGTACAACGGCAGGAAGCAGTAGTGGTCGTAATACCCGTGGAAGAATCGGCGTTCCTGCTCGCCGTGGACCGGATCGTCCGTCGCGTCGAAGTCCAGGATCACTTGGCCAGGCGGACGCTTCCAGGAGCCGATGAACTGCTCGAGCAAGACCTCGGCGATCTGGGCCAGCGACGAGCGGGTCAGGCTGTTCTCGAAGCGACAGAGCGTCGCGGGAGAAGCCAGCGGCTTGTCGGGAGCCACCGGCTGCTCGGCGAGCACCTGAAAAAGCGGATCGCCCCGGAGCGTATGGTGATCGTTGAGGTCTTCGTAGCCCAGGGCAATCCCGAAGATCCGCTGCGCCAGCATGGTCGAGAGCTCGTGGCGGATCTTGGCCGGATCACGCGGATCGGCGATGCACCGGGCCAGAGCTGAGGTTAAGCCAAGCCGACGATCCACCTGCCGTAGCAGGATCGCCCCGGCGTCGGAGGTGAGCCGACCGCCGTCGAAATTGGCCACCACTTTTTGCCGTCTCAGGCTGGAAAAAACGATGGGGCGTCGGGTACACTCTGTCATCCGTTGGCCTCCGTGCCTTGTGTGCGCCTAAGACCAATACGCAGGGCCGAGAGGCCACTCTTACGTCCCCTCGCCCACGATGTCATGCAAAATCCGGGTTAGATGCCGTCGGCGGCGAAGCAACCGGGCCGGCTGGTGCAAGACTCTCCAACAGAACTCGGGCAAGCATAATGAGGTCGTCATATGACAGATGACCATCCAAAGCCGGTAACGCGACGCGAGATCAATACTGCGTTGGCCAAGGCCCTGGCGCTCGGGGTGCTTGGGCGGCACGCGGCGGGCGCCGCCCCGTCGGGTGCTTCGACTCCAACGGTGAGAAAGAAAGGCCACAGCACCGGAACAGGAGCTCCGACGTATCGCATCTACCCGCTTCGTAACGGCATGTTGAAGATTGGCGGTCACCACGCGTTTCTGGGCGGCAACGAAGAAGAGACGTTCGACTACGCCTTGTATGTCTTTCTGATCCTAGGCGGCGAGAGGCCCATGCTCGTCGATGCGGGCCTCAATGACGTGGCGGAGATGAACCGGGGAGCCGCCAAGGTGCTCCGCGAGCCGATCACGCAGCGCCCCGAGGAGACCGTCCGGGCCCAACTCTCCAAGTTCGGTTTGACACCCGAAGACATTGGCCACGTGTTCATCACGCACCTGCACTTCGATCACGTGGACGGCCTGACCGATCTTACAAACGCCAAGGTGTATGTCGGCAAGAAGGAATGGGAATTGGGCAGCGCTTGGGGCCACGGCGGGATCGTGGCGGCGTTCAACCGCAATCCCCAATGGAAAAGGCGGCTCGTCCTCGTTGAGGATCAGCAGATCCTGCCGGGGATCGAGTCGTTCTGGATCGGCGGACACACGCTGGGCTCGACGGCATACGCTGTGAACACCGCGCACGGCAAGGTCGCGCTTACCGGCGACACGGTCTCGCTGCTGGCGAACATCGAGAAGAACATCCCGGTCGGCGTTTGCATGAACCAAGAAGAGTGCGCAGCGGGCATGAAGAAGATCCGTGAGAGGGCCGACATCGTACTGCCCAGCCACGACCCCGACACGCTTGACCGCTGGCCACCGGCCCCGAAGCACCAGCCCAAGTACAGCATTCGCGCAATCAAAGTCGGCCAGTGCGAGGTCCGGGATTACATCACTTTCCACGACACCGACAGCCAGGCGACCCGAACATACTACCTGTACGTTTGGGTGATCGAAGGCAGCGACAGACCCGTCATCGTCGAAACCGGGCCGAATCCGAAGTACGTCCAGGGCTTCAACCGGGCCACCGCCCAGTACATCCCCGGCGGAATCAAGCAGCGGCCGGAGGAAGACACGATCGTTGCGCTCAAGCGTCACGGCATCGAGCCTGCAGATGTGAGGCACGTCATCGTTACGCACTTGCATGGCGACCACTACGACTACTTCGACGCTTTTCCAAATGCGCGCTTGGTCGTGAACACGACCGAGTTTGAGGAGAACGTTCATCGGCTCAACCGGGACGTGATGAAGGCAATCACGTCGCGGCGCGGCGCCCTACAGCTGGTCGAGAACGAAGAGATCGTTCCCGGCGTCCGCACCGTCCCGTTGGGCTGCCATACTAGCGGGAGCCAGGGGGTCCTGGTCCAAACGCATATGGGGCCGGTGATGCTGACCGGCGATGTCGTTTACATGTACGAGAACATCGAGACGAATCGTCCGGGCCGCAGCCGCAACAAGCGGGAGTGCTTGGATGCAATGGCAAAGATCCGCTCGCTGGCAGACATCGTCCTGCCGGCCCACGACCCGCTGACACTCGAGCGATGGCCCGGCGGCGTGATCGGTGGCAAGCCCGCTGACGGACAGTAACAGACGGTCGTGAGATGGGTACGGCGATACCGCTCGCGGCGGCGCAGCCTGCTCGGCACCGCGGAGACGGCACGTGCCGCTGGGTCTGTCGCCAGCCCTTCGCAAGGACCCGAAGGGCGGGTTGTCCTCTCCGGCTACGTCACACCGGCTCGGATCGCTTTCCAAACTTCCGGGATAACCACCGCGCTCACTACGACGAGGAAACACGTTACGGCTGTAAGGATAGGTGGCGCCCAAGACCATCCGCGAACGTGAGGTGGCCAGGCCGACCTGCACCATCTGGCCAAGTACGCCATCCAAAGTACGACGACGACGAGAACACATGCGCCGGGCAAGTAGCCAACGCCCATCGGGATCAGGACGGCCCATTTCGCCACGGGCGTCCAATGTCCAAGAAACAAGAGAACGACAAGGCCGATTCTGCCTACCGCACACGTGAGGCTCAGGATGAGCCAATAAGCGGTGGCGCTGAAATACGCAGTGATCGGCCAACGAGCGCCCTTCGTGAGCTTGAACCCGGTTGCGGAGGCCAAGTAGGCCGAGCCCCCCAGCAAGAGGGTGCCTAGCATGACTGGGCAGGTGAACCCCACAACGTCCTTCGTGACCGAAGCAAGTCTAGGGGGGTGCAAGTGGAACTCGAACTTGACCCCGCGGTGCCAGATGACATCGTAGCACCCCTGGAAGTGCTCGACTTGGAGTTGGCGCCCCCCAGGTCCGCGATAGTCCACATTACGGAAGTCGACCACGACGAGCGCGAGCCAAGGAACAAACGCGCCGAGTGTGACGTTGATGGCGGCAAAGCTGATCGCTCCGCGGATGGGCATCCCGCGTGAGCCGCCTGCGAAGACGAGCGATCGTTGGCGCACGACGTGCCAGACGCTCCGCAGGTAGGAGCCGACCGTCTTCTTGCGGAACCACGGCAGGTACGCTCCGGCGGCGGCGAGGTCCACAGCCGCCTCGAGGCCACATTCGGGACACCGGCTCGTGCTCAGGCCGCTCAAGTTGTACGCACACTCGGGGCATCGCAGCCCGGCGTCGGTGACAGGCTCATCGCGCAGCGCCATCAGCGCTCAGTCTATCAGGTCGTGAATATCGTGTCCCGCCTGCCGACCAGATGGCTCGAGCGCTAATGGTGTGCGCCGGGGGAGCAACACGGGCGAGCCGGCGCTGCCCATGCCACGCGCGCTTCCGGGAGGCGCGAGCTATTCGGCGGGCGGTGGCGCGGGCTCGGGCGACGGGTGATCCTCTTCGACGGCGACCACGGCCGGGGGGTAGCGTTCGGCGTCGTGGTCGTATCCGAGAGCCTGCCGGCTCAGGCGGCCGTCGCTGATCATGACCGTACCCGGCGGGGTCACGACGGCGCTGACCGGCCAGCCCATCGTGTTCAGCAGGAATCGGCCGAACGAGTACGGCCAGGCAAGATAGTCCTCCCAGGTCCAGGCAAAGACCTGATCCTGGCTGCCCTTGTCCTCGAAGGGGTCTTCCCACCACAACGGCCAATGGGTCACGCCGCCGTGGGCATATTCCACGCGGCCAGGTTCCAAAGGCCGGCGCCGGACCTCGGCGACCTTGCCGGTAGCGCGGACGCCGTCGGCGGAAGCCGTCGAGATGGCCTCCGTGGGAGGAAGATCATCCTTGAACGGGTTGATCGTGTGCTGACACCCCCAGGCAATCACGCAGAGGCTGCACAAGGCGACCAACATCGCCGCTCGTTCCGCACGCGGGCCTGCAACCCGCTGCCTATTGTTCGACCTGATATTCCATCGCATAGTTCGGGGCCTCCCGCGTGATAGAGATATCGTGCGGGTGGGATTCTACCATCCCAGCGGCGGAAATACGAATGAAACGAGCCTTGCTGCGCAACTCTTCGATTGTCTGCGCGCCGCAGTATCCCATGCCGGCTCGCAGTCCGCCGACTAACTGATACACGTACTCTGCCAACGTCCCGCGGTAGGGCACGCGTCCCTCGACGCCCTCCGGAACGAGTTTGTCGCGCTCCCTCACGTCAGCCTGTGCGTAACGATCGGCACTGCCATGCACCATGGCGCCAAGCGAGCCCATGGCCCGGTATTCCTTGAATCGCCGGCCCTTCCAGATCACCAATTGTCCGGGGGCCTCCTCGAGCCCGGCAAAGAGCGAGCCAATCATCACGCTGTGGGCTCCGGCAGCGATAGCCTTGGTGATGTCACCGGAGAAGCGGACGCCGCCGTCAGCGATTATCGGCACTTCGGCGGGTCCGGCAACAGACGTAGCGTCCATGACGGCGGTGATCTGGGGCACGCCGACCCCGGAGACCACGCGAGTCGTGCAAATGGATCCCGGGCCGATCCCGACCTTGACGCCGTCAACCCCGGCTTCGATCAGATCCGCCGTACCCTCCGAGGTGGCGACATTGCCGGCAATGATGTCCACGTCGTGCTGCTGACGGACGTTCTTGACCGTCTCGAGCACGTTGGCACTGTGCCCGTGGGCCGTATCCACCACGATCACGTCCGCGTCGTCCTGGATCAGCCTCTCGACCCGTTCGTACTCGTGAACGCCCACCGCCGCCCCGACACGAAGTCGGCCTCGTGCATCCTTGCAGCTCCGCGGGAATTCCCGGCTGCGCTCGATGTCGCGCATCGTGATCAGGCCGGCGAGCGTGTTGTCCCCGTTGACCAGCAAGAGCTTTTCGACTTTCGCCTCGTTGAGGATGCGTTCGGCTTCATCGAGGGTGGTGTGCGGCGGGGCGGTCACCAGGTTCGTCCGCGTCATGACCTCTTCGATCCGCTTGTCGGTGGATTCGAGGAATTTCAGGTCACGGCGGGTCAAGATGCCGACGAGCTTGCTTCCTTCCACGGTGATCGGCACGCCGGAGATGTTGTGCAGCGTCATGACCTCCTGTGCCTTCGCCACGGCGTCGGATGGCCGAAGCGTCACCGGGTCCAGGATGATGCCGCTCTCCGAACGCTTGACCTTGTGCACCTCGCGACACTGGGCTTCGATGGACATGTTCTTGTGAATGATGCCGATGCCCCCCTCCTGGGCCAGGGCGATGGCCAGCTGCGACTCCGTCACGGTGTCCATCGGTGCGGACACGAGAGGGATGTTCAGCACGATGTTTCGAGTCAGCTTACTGTGGACGTCGGCTTGCCTGGGCACGACGCCGGAGCGCGCTGGAACCAGCAGGATATCATCAAACGTGATGCCCTGGCCGACGATTTTGCCCGGCATGCAGGGGCTACCTCCGCATCGGCCCACCGGCCCGGACCGGGGCGACAGGAACCTTCCAACGGGCAGGACTTTTCGTCACTATATGGCGGTGTCATGTCCGGTCAAGGGCTAGCCGCGAACTTTGCCGCCAGGTCGGCGTGCCCGTCCGTAAGCAGACGTGCTGCCCGCCGGCGCACCAACTCCCACCATGCCCACGCCTGTGTCAGACAGTTCGCGTGCGCGGGGCGCTGGGGATTGAGCGTGGTTGTGCTTGCCTGCAGCGGGTGTGTTCAGTACTGGCGACCGCCGATGGACGCCGTGCGCCTGGTCGTGGCCACCCGGGTCTTCGATCTGCCCGACTACCAGCGCGCGGGCAAGGAATGCCGTTGGTACTACGCCCGGACCGACCTACGGCGCGCCGAAGCCGTGCCGGGCGCTTACGAGCGGCAGGTGCATGCCGATCGCCAGATCGAGGGAGGTCTGATCGGCCGGCAATTCGGGCCGATAGCCAGCTACCTTGAACCGCTCGAGAGTCCGAGCTCCGCACCGACTACTCAGCCCGTCCCCCCGCTGCAAGGGGGGGCTGCGTTCTTCCTGGAGTTCGACCCGCCGATGCCGTTCCTCCCGGCCAGGCTCAGCCCGGATGAACCCGCCCATTGGAGACGCCGCGTGCACTACTACGATCGCAGGGGCCGGCTGCGCTTCAAGGGGCACGCCGACCGGCGGGTCGCGCTCGAGGGGCTCGAAGATCAAATCGTCCCGGCCGGCGAGTTTGAGGATTGCCTTCGCATCCGCGTCGAAATGCAGTTTCGCTTCGAGTGGGGCCCGCGGATCGACACCTCCGAGTACATGTGGTTGGCGCGCAACGTCGGCGAGGTTCGGCGCATCGAACACATCGAGGGTGTGGCACTCATACGACTGATTGACGAAACGACCGGCTACCTGCTGAGGGGATTGGACGTGGGCCCGTCCGGCGCGGGCCGATGGCACCCGCACGCGTGGTCGCGATGCGCGCTGTGGTTCGAGCGCGGCCTGCCATGGCCCCGCATCGGCGGTGTGTTCGCCGAGCTCGTGCCCAGCGGAGGCGA
>CAYGAN010000142.1:9096-11614 GCA_964347585.1 uncultured Planctomycetales bacterium
TCCGTTTTGTCCGACGGCCTGGCATTGCGGAACGCGGGCGGTGTTTCTATCATCAGGCCTGATGCGCGCCGATCAGGAAGCTTGTATGTCGAATATCGCCGTCCGCGTAGCTGATCTGGAAAGGCTCATTCGAGACGTGCCCGACTTCCCCAAGCCGGGCATCGTCTTCAAAGACATCACTCCTCTGCTTCGCGACCCGGCCGGCCTCTCGCTGGCCGTCGAATTGCTCACTCAGCCCTACCGCGACAAGAAGATAGATCTGGTCGCCGGGGCCGAATCTCGCGGGTTCATCTTCGCAACGATTCGCAAGCCCGGCAAGCTGCCGGCGGGGACCCGCTCGGCAGAGTACGAGCTTGAATACGGTACCGACCGGCTGGAGATTCACGCCGATGCGATCGCACCGGGTCACCGCGTGCTCATGGTGGACGATCTGCTGGCCACCGGTGGGACGATGGCTGCTTGCTGCGAATTAGTCGAATCCCTCGGCGGGGACATCGTCGGCGTGGCGTTTCTGATCGAGCTGTCGTTCCTCAACGGACGCGACAAGCTGCTCAAATACCCGATTTATAGCATCCTGAGAATCGAAGGCGAATGACCGCAAAGCTCTCCAGCGCCGGCAAGGCAGGGCTCCATTCGCCTCAAGAGGGACCGTAGGGCGGACAGAGCTCGAGACGATCCGGGCGCTCGGCGAGCCAAGCCGCCGGCGCAAGCGCAGGGCGCAACGAGGATGTTCAAGCGCGTTGACCATGCGGTGATGTGCTTGTTCTGTCTTACGTGCTCAGGCGGTGCGGGAAGGAAGGTTCAGATGCCGCTGAAGCCACCACTACCGATCTGGCCGGTGGAGCTGGAGATCATAACCACTCGCCGACCGACCTTTCGCATCAATGGACGCTTCGGAGCAGACCGCTACCGACTGGAACTGTCGCGGCACGCCGACTTTCGCGATTCGACCGTCGTTAACGACGGCTGGAAGATGTCCGACGAAGATCAAATCGCCCCGACGGTCACGTTCAGTTGGAGCCGCGAGCCGCTGGCGGACGGGCAGTGGTTCTGGCGGGCGTTCTGCGCGTCCGCGGACGGCGAATGGACCGCCCGGGCCAACTATCGCACCTTCTTCGTCGCCCCTGAAGATCGCGACGCTATAAAGCCAAGAGCGGAGCTGACGCATCCATACCTGCTGTTCTCGAAAGACCAGATCGAAGGCCTGCGTGAAAAGATCGAATCGGATCGAGCTTATCAGCTTGCGTGGCGGTATCTATACGCTGCCGCCGAGGCGATGCTCGATATCGATCCACCCGACGAGGCCTATGCACGGACGGGGACGGGCCAGCACGGCTACTACAGCGTTGTGGCCACCTGGAATCACGCCCACTTGGAGAAGCTGGCGCTGGTTTACCACGTTTCAGGTCAGCGCCGGTTTGCCGACAAGGCCCGCCAGTTGCTGCTCACGATTGCCGGTTTCGAGAAGTGGCTCGGCCCGCTCTTTCCCGACCGCAAGTATTTCGATCCGCCTTGGAACGCCGCTTTGGAAACGGCCATGACCACCCAGGCGGTGGCCGTCGGGTACGACCTGCTCTATGAGGTCCTTTCGGAAGGTGAGCGTCAGCTCGTGCGCGAAGCGATCGTCGAAAAGGGCGTTCGCCCGCTCGTGCACGACTGGGCCGATCCGCTCGGGGCCTCGAAGATTCCGAGACACCAGACGGCCACCGGCAACTGGGTGATGGTATGTAGCGGCGGCGCAGGTGTGGGCGCTTTGGCGTTGCTCGGGGAACATCCTGAGGCAAGCGGATGGGTCCGGCACGTCAGGAATGAGGTACGGTGGTGGCTGCATGATCGCGGCGGCGACTACTTCGTTGACAATCCGTATCCGGGCCCGCGACCGGTCCCGGTGATCGGCCCGTCCGAGCCGAACTTCGGTCTCGATGGCGGCTACAAGGAAAGCCTCAGCTACATGAACTACGCGATGATGTACGTCTCCTACTTCGCCGATGCGCTCCGGCGAGTGACGGGCGAGAACCTGTTCGACCACGTGCCCGAAAGGATCCTCGAGCCGTTCACGTGGAACGTCTTTGCGATTCCTGAGGACGATCACGTCCGGCCGTGGACCGTGGATTTCGGCGATTGCTCTCCCGGCCCACAGTACATCGACCTGTTCTGCGCCCTGATCAAGCACCGTCGTGACGGGCGGGCACAGTGGCTCTTCCGCCGAATCACGCCCATCCCGTTCACGCCTCGCAGCCTGCTATGGCATGACAAGTCGGTCGCAGAATGTCCCCCCGCCACGTTGCGACCCGTGCGCCACTTTCGTACCATCGGTCAGGTCGTCATGCGGACCGGCTGGGGCCTGTCGGACCCGCTATTCGCCATCAGATTCCATCAGAACCGCGGTCATCTCGATCTTGGACAGTTCTTTGTGTATCGCCGCCAGCCGATCCTGATCGACTCAGGCAGCGCGGACTACGCCGGTCGGATCTATCGCAGCTACCTGTCGCGCAGTAAGGCCCACAACCTGATCCTT
>CAYGAN010000142.1:11624-12145 GCA_964347585.1 uncultured Planctomycetales bacterium
CGGAAAAGACCAGGTCCGCGCGGACGGCCGCATTGATTTCGTTCTCTCGTCTCCCACCGGTGGCAGCGTCAGCGGCCAGCTTCGGTCAGCCTACCCGGACGAGTTGAAGAGTTGGCGTCGCGAGGCCATCTTCATGCCGCCGCAGCTCCTTATCGTCGCTGATCGTCTGGAAGGCAACGGAATCCACCGCTACGAATCGTTGCTTCATCCCGATGATGATTTCGTCGTCGGCGAAGATGGCTGCGTCGTGATTGGCCGAGGGCCTGAGTCTGTCACGATCGTACCGGTCGCGCCGGAGCGTCACACGATTCGCGCTGAGGACGGGTACCACAGGACAGTCCAGAAAAAGCACTTGAGCATCAGGCCGCTCGAAGAGCGCGAAAGCGAGACGTTTGTATCGGCCGTTTGGCTCGGTGACAGCGACGCCCGGCCAGCCTTGGAACGCCTGGCGGTGGGCGGCGGGATCGGCTTGAAGCTAACGCAAGCCAACAGAGCCTGGATGCTTTTGGCTGGAATGAACG
>CAYGAN010000143.1:0-248 GCA_964347585.1 uncultured Planctomycetales bacterium
TGGCCGGACTTCGGATCCTTATCCGCCGTGACGAGGACGTGATACGGCACGGCCCGTGAGAAATCGGTGATTAACCGGTCCGGAATCTTGATGTCGCCGCCCGAGACGAGCACGTCACGCCAGTACTGCGTCACTTCCTTCTTCTTCTGATCAAAGCGAAGGTTCAGCAACGGAATGCCCCGCTGTTGCCTGATGTATGCAGCGAAGGGCACCGCCAGGTCGATCGCATGTGACTCGCCAGGCCGCAG
>CAYGAN010000143.1:258-2088 GCA_964347585.1 uncultured Planctomycetales bacterium
CAGTATCTGATGCTCGTAGGTGATCACGGGGTTCTCGGGCGTCAGGGAGGTGTAATGCCGCCGCACATCTTCCCGCTCTTCCTCGGGGATGAACTCGAAGAAGTCATGCCCGACCAGGTCTTCAGGTCGGCCGGTTTGAAGGTCTGGACCTCCGCGTCAGAATCATAGAGCCGCAGTTGGACCTCGTAGAGCACGGCCGTGGGCACGCCATGAGGTGCATCCGGGCTGTTCGGGCACGGCAATGCGCGCAACTGGCCGCGCCCGTGGTTGTCGATGATACATCGGATCCTCGGCTCATCGTAATGCTGCACTCGCCAGCCGTGGCGAGCGTCAGGCTCAAGCCGGTTGGAATGCAGGCGGAACGACGGTTTCGGCTTGACCTCGTATTTGACGAGTCGTCCCGCCGCCAACATCAAAGCTGCGTCGAAGTCGATCAGCTCCGGTGGGTCGATCCGCACCCACAGCAGTGCCGACCGGGCGTCGTGCGCGACGTTGCGCATCTCGAAGCGCATCATGGCTACGATCGGTTCGTCGCCTCGCTTTTCGAGTGGGGCGCCCATGGTTTGGTCGAGCAGGCAGGCAAAGGAAGTCTGAATGAACTCCACGTCACGGTCGATCCACGTGGTCTTGACAATCGGGAGGTACCCGTCAAGCAGCTCCTGTAGTGCGCCGTCCTCGTGCTCCCGGAAGTCCGGGAAGTCGCCCGTGCCGAATCGCATTTGCCACCGCAGAGACGGCCAGATCAGATCGACTACGTCGCGCCCTCGCGGCTTGATGGCCGGCTTGTCGAAGTACAGGTGCCCGTTGTGGCGGAGCATGAATTCATGACGGTTACCTTCGCAGCCGAGGATGACGTACCGCCCGACGGGGTGGCCTTGGAGGATCTTCGCCAGTCGGGGCGTCTCGGCCATCGCGCGATCGAGAGTCTGCTCGGGCTGTTCTGTGACGCGGTCGTATATGCAGCGTGCGCCGGCCCGCTCGATCTGCTGGGCCAGATCGTCCGGTTGCGTGGGATCGTTGGTTTTGCGAATGAATAGGCCCAAGTCGGGCACAAGAACGGGTCCCTCGCTTAGCACGTCGGCCGTGCGAAATGACGCGGTTGCAGCCGCTGTGCGAAGCGTAACGATTGTGCGCTGTGCCGAGTCTGAGTTCGCGGCTGTGTGAAGCACGCGGATCCGCAACCCCCTTCTCCCGCGGGGAGCGCGACACCGCCACGCATCGTTCTCGGTCATCGCGTCGTCGCGCTTGGGCTCGATCGGGTCCAATCCCATCAGGTGCCCGTTAAAGACTTCGGCGGATCCCGACCAGTCCTCGTCCTGCTTCCGGCCGCACCCGAACAACACGTCGAATTCATCATCGTGCCACCGCTGCGGCGCCAGCGCCTCAAAGCCGGCAATTCCCCCCCGGGGCTGCTTTGCGAAGACCAGCCGGACTTTCAAGGTCCGACGAAACTGAGCGTGGAGGTCCTCTGCCTCCTCGAGACGGTCTTGGTCGGGCAGTTCCGTTATGTCCGCGTGGTGGAATCGGTAATAGTGCCTGTCCCCGCTGACGCGTACTTCCGCGGGCGCACGCCGCCACCGGCCGTGGAAGGGATCGTCGCGCCCCTCCCAACCGCGATGGCCGCCGCGCTGGCGATCACGCCGCCGGTTAGGCCAATTCTCATGCCAGTATTCGACGTGAACGTTTTCCGGGTCGAGTGCCTTGTCCTCTGGATAGCTGATCACGACCTCGCTGACGTCTCGCGGCTCGTCCCACGCGACGCCTAGGTGCAGCGGGCAGTCGTCTTGTTCTCGCTGCGGATTCAGCACCCCAACGGGGCTGTTGGCCGAG
>CAYGAN010000143.1:2098-12093 GCA_964347585.1 uncultured Planctomycetales bacterium
ACGTGATCTGTTTCCGCTCACGGCCGGACCATTTTTTAATGATACGGCGACCACCGAGATCTACACGCTGACCCACCAATTCCTCCACAACTTGGTTCCTTCTTGTCGCGGGCATCGCCGTCTCCCGATGAGGGTCGCACTGTCGAGCGTTCCGAAACAGCCGGGATCATACGCATGAGAAGCTGCCTACTCAACAGGCCGCCGTGTGCACAAGCCGCTTGGAATGGCCGAAAGTCAGTAGGGATAGCATGGCGGACGCACAACGCGGGTTGAATTACACCGGGCAGGAGAATAATCTTTATGTGTAGCGCGTAGGCTGGGGGCTATTGGCGAGGGCGTCACGCGGGAGCATGGGCTGATGTTCACGGATCTGTTCCAACGCGGATCATTTCGTCGCATAGCCGGCTCGGCCGGTCTGGCGTTGGCCTTGTTGGTCGGATGCGTATCCGATTTTCCGAACGCGATCCGTAACGACGAGGGCGAGCCGATTCGGCTGCCGACCATCGTGGGGATCGTTACCGATGACGCCCTGACAGACGAGCAGAAGCGAGAGGCCCTTCGGGTCGAGGGGGTCGACGAGGATCTGATCGACCTGCTCATTCAACAGGCCGACCAATTACCCCAGCCATAGCCCGCCAAACTCCCCTCGCGGGCCGGCCGCGGGTCCTGAGTCCAGGCGGGGGCTCGGAACCTGCTGTACGAAACGACCTTGCCGGGCCAGCCGCCGCCGGCATGCCGAGCGTCGGTGGGCCATGCTGTATGCTTGACACCTGCTGTCCGCAACGGCTAGCATGAGTTTGAAGAACCGCCGGCAGAACCCGGCTAAATCTTTGAGAAGGCAATGTTTACGGGAATCGTCGAGCGAACCGGGACCGTCCGTGCCACCTATCTGCAGGTTGGCGGAAAGCGTCTGGCGATCGAGGTGGGCTCGATTGCCAGCGAGCTGGCCGAGGGGGCCAGTCTGAGTGTCAATGGTGCCTGTCTGACCGTCGCCGCAATCCATCCGCCGATTGCCGAGTTCGACGTGATCGAGGAGACCCTGAATCGCACGAACCTTGGCCGGTTACAAACCGGGGATCGGGTGAACCTGGAACGGTCGCTGCGCGTGGGGGACCGGCTCGGCGGGTATTTCGTCCAAGGTCATATTGATAGTACGGCGCGCCTCGTCAGTCGTCAGGCCGCGCGCGAACGATTCCTGCTGTGGTTCGAGGCCGACGAGCAGCTAATGGCCTATATCGCGCCGAAAGGGTCGGTGGTTATCGACGGCGTGGCGTTGACCGTGGTCGATGTCGCGGGGCGCCGGTTCAGTGTGGCGCTGATCCCAACTACGCTGGAGCGCACCACTTTGCAGGATAGACTTGTCGGGGACTTGGTCAACGTCGAGACGGACCTGATCGCCCGCATTATCGCGCGACAGCTGAAGCTACGGACCAACGGGGGTATGCTTACGATGGACAAGCTCAAGACATTGGGATTCGCGTGATGAGATGCGCGGTGGCCAATCTCAAGACAGCGAGCCGACCGGAAACCGTGGCGAACGAAAGCCGACAATCGGCATCACCATGGGCGACCCTGCCGGTATCGGTGCCGAGGTCATCGTTAAGGCATTGGCCAGCCCGGAGGCCCGCTCGCGCGGCCGCTTCGTCATCTACGGCTTGAACGAGCTGCTCAGCTACGCCGCCGATCTCGCCGAGATCAATTGCTTTTGGTTCCGACAGCCGCATGAGCTTGTCGGGCGCATAGCGACAGGGGTCGTTGTCGCCGATTTCGACGAGTTCTCGATGTTCGGGCCAGCCGTCAGGCATCCCACCGCCGACGGCGGACGCGCTTCGATGCGTTTCCTGAATGAGGCCATCGGGGCGCTGAAACGGGGCCGGCTCGACGCGTTAGTGACCGGTCCGATCCACAAGACGAGCTGGCACTTGGCCGGCTACAAGTACCCGGGCCACACGGAACGGCTGGCGGCGGCGTTCAACACGAAGCGTGTCACGATGATGTTCGTCGGCGGCGGGTTCCGTGTAGCGCTAGCCAGCATTCACGAGCCGCTCTTCGAGCTGCGTCACAGCTTCACCATCGGGAAGGTGTACCAGCCGATCGATCTGCTCGACCGAGCCCTGCGCGAGTGGTTCGGCATACAGCGGCCTCGAATTGCCGTCTGCGGGCTCAACCCACACGCCGGGCAGGACCGTCACTTCGGCGACGAGGAAGGCCGGATCATCGAGCCGGCGATCGTGATGGCCCGCGAAGCCGGCGTGCTGGTGGAAGGACCTTTCGCCGCTGACTCGTTGTTCTGGAAGCTTCGCCAAGGCGGTTATGACGGGGTCGTGGCGATGTATCACGACCAGGGCCTGATCCCGATCAAGCTGTTGGCGTTCGAGGAGTCGGTGAACGTGACCCTCGGCCTGCCGATCATCCGGACGAGCGTCGATCACGGCACAGGCTTCGACATCGTCGGGCGCAATGGCGCGAATCCCGGAAGCATGAAAGCCGCCATCCGCCTGGCGATCGAGCTGGCGATGAATCGTGCCGCCCGCCCCGACGAATCGGGCGAGCAGGCATCCGTCGGCAGTACCCGCGCGGAAGAATGACCATTATTGGCCTTGCCTGAGTTCCTTGCCGATAGTAGCATTAGTGACGGTATGACGCTGATAGATCACGCGGACAGGGCGTTTCATCGTATCATGCCGATGCGTCGGCCCGCCGAGCCTGCGCCCGTTTCGCGCGGGTAAGGGCGGCCGGGCCGGTTCGCTGCGCGAGTCTTCCGAGCTTATTGCCAACTCCAGCACTCAGCGGATGGACTAGCTGCCCCGGCGGGCGTTCCACAGACTGTTCGAAATCTGGCGAGAATGGTGTCGCACCCGCCTGGCCAGCCGTTCGGCGGGCTGCGACGAGGTGTTGCGCGAACAGTCGCGGCGTCGCGGTTGTTCCAGGCGTGGAGCCGGCTACAATGGCCAAACTACTCCTGACGACTGCATCACGTTGGGACCATTCAAGGTGCGTGAATGACTAAGAGACGATTCACGGTTACGGCCGCTTTGCCCTATTCGAACGGGCGATTGCATGTTGGGCACATTGCCGGATGCTATCTGCCCAGTGACATCTATGTCCGCTACTTGCGGGCGCGTGGGGACGAGGTGCGGTTTATCTGCGGCAGCGACGACAACGGTGTCGCTGCGCTCATGACCGCCCTGCGGGAGCAGTCCACGCCCGAGCGGATCACAGCACACTACTGCTGGCGTCAGCAGGCCGACTTCGCCGGCCTGGGCATCGAGTTTGACATCTACGGCGGAACACACCAGCCCGACTTCGTTGAGCTACACGATCGCCTCAGCCAGGGCTTCTTCAAGACGATTTTCGAGAAAAACTTTTTCGCGAAGAAGCGCACCAGGCAACTCTACGATCCACAGGCGGCGAAATTCCTGCCCGACCGGTACGTCAGGGGCAGGTGTCCGCTCTGTGGTTTTGGAGAGGCCTACGGAGACCAGTGCGAAAGCTGCGGCAAGAGTATGGACCCGATTGCCCTGATCGACCCGGTCAGTACGATCACCGGAACGAAGCCCGAAATCCGCGAGACCACGCACTGGTACCTGCAGTTGCACGAGTTCGAGAAACCCCTGGCGGCCTGGCTCGATTCCCATCCCGAGTGGCGTGCGACGGTCTTGAATTTCGCTCGTTCGCGGATCGCCGAGGGCCTGCCCGAGCGGGCGATGACGCGTGACCTGGATTGGGGAGTATCCGTACCGTTGGACGACCCGGAAGCCAAGGGCAAAGTGCTCTACGTCTGGTTTGACGCGCCGATCGGGTATGTGTCGTTCACGGCCAAGCATTGTGAGCTGCACGACGGGGACTGGCGGCAATACGAGCGCTGGTGGAAGGATCCTGAGTGCAAGATTATTCACTTTATTGGTGAGGACAATACGATCTTCCACGCGCTGATCTGGCCGGCCATGCTGATGGCCGAGGGAACCTACCAGCTTCCTGACAACGTTGTGGCCAACGCGTTCTTGAACATCAAGTTTCCCGGCAAGGAAGAGGAGAAGATCAGCAAGAGCCGGGGCACGGCCGTCTGGATCGAGGAGTACCTGCGGCGCTTCGATCCCGATCCGCTGCGGTACTACCTGACGGTCATTGCGCCTGAGTCCCAGCGAACGGCTTTTGACATCGACGAGTTTATCAGCCGCAACAACAGCGAGCTGCTGGCCAATCTCGGCAACTTCGTAAATCGCACGGCGACGTTCGCCCACCGTTACCACGGCGCGAAGGTACCTGAGGCGGGCTCGCGCGCCCCAGCCGACCGAGAGCAGCTTGCCGCGTGCGCCCGCGCCGCCGAAGGAGCAGCGGAGCAGCTCGAACGTTTCCGTTTCAAAGCCGCCCTGGCCGAGGTGATGGGCCTGGCTCAGGCAGCAAACGTGTACTTCGACGCCAAGCGCCCCTGGGTCCAGCGCAAGGAGGACCTGGCTGCGTGCGGCACCACCATCAACGTCTGTCTGCAGACGGTCAGGACCCTGACGACGATCGCCGCGCCGTTCCTGCCCTTCTCAGCCAGGAAGTGCCTGTCGATGCTGCGGCTCGGTGAGGAGGCCCTAGCATGGGATCAGGCGCTTGTTGCGCTCCCTGATGGCCATCCGCTGGGCCAGCCTGAGATCTTGTACAAGAAGCTCGATCCGGCGGCCCTGTTCGATGACGCCGGATAGCCTGGCACGGGAGAACGGCCATGACGGTTGCCCCGGGAGGTCAGAAGGGGTGCGAGCTGGGTCTGCGTTAGGGTGCCAGGCTGACCGGGCTGGCGTTCTGCTCATCGCCATGCTTTGGATGGTGGAGGGCGGCCCCAATCTGGCCAAGGCCGGGCCCGTTGGGCTCGTCCACTGTCTGCTGCTGGTGGCGATTCTGCTCGGCTTCCTGGTGGGATGGAAGTGGGACGGGCTCGGCGAAGTCGTGAGCCTGGGGGCGCTGATCGGTTTCTACCTTGTGGAATTGCTCAGGTCGGGCCGACTTCCCGGCGGGTGGGCATTTCCCTCGCTCGCAGTGCCTGGGGTGCTTTTCCTCCTCTATTCCTTGGCTGAACGGAGTCGTCGCGCTTCGGAGGCCAGGTCCGACAAGGCTGTGACATCCGCGTGAACACGCGAGACCCGGGAAGGCCAACGCGCCTGGGATTCCTGGGCCGGGCGAGCGCCGGCTTGTCACAGCACGCGGTTCTGTCAGTCGAGCATGGGAGATTGCACCCAAAGTGGGGGTTGCGCGGGCGCGCTGAAGACAAAGTCGTCCAGGCTTACACCCTCTCCCACATTCACGGCGGGCCATGAGTTGCCATTGGTCAGGTGGACCTTTGCGATTAGAGGAACCGGGCTGCCATGCCTATCTATAGCGACCATGCCGCAGAAGAACCGGCCCCCATTGCCATTTTGGAAGCCCTCTTCCTCGGCCAACAGCCTTTCCCGGGGGTCGTAGACGGCTAGGCTGCTGGGTCCGCGATGGGGCAAGTCGGCGTCGATGAAGACCGCGCCGAAACCCGCGACCGCTGCCGGTGTCCCCTTCACAGTAAACGTGACGTCCGTGTCGTGGCCGCCTTGGGCCTCTTTGGCATTGCGCGGCGCCGTCGGGCCGGGAGCGTACGTGTTCGGCGGGGAAGTCGGGATGAACTGCTCGGGGAAGCCGAACGTTCGGCCCACGTACTGGCCATCCGCGCCCGTGATGATGATCCCGCAACTTGACGCGTAGCGATCTGCGTCGAACGCGATCGGCTCGTCTTTTGTCGTCTCGATGTCGTCGAAGTCCACGACGCGGACAGCCCCGCCCAGCCGAGTCTCGAACTGCTTGCGGTTGAAATAGACTTCGATCGTTTCAGGATCGCCCTGGATGATCCTGGAGCCCAAGTACGGGAGGAATTCCTCGGGCTTGCGCGCGTGGTCTGAGATCCGCACCTCGGCGATCAGGCCGTTAAAGTTCATCTTCCAGTTGCCGCTCTGTACGCTGCCGATGCCGACGCCGGGTTCGGCCGACGCGTCGAGCGTCGCCAGCGGCCGGGCCGTCGCGCAGGCGACGGCGACTTCCTTGCGATCAACGAACAGACGGAGCATGTGCGAAGCATGCTCCAGCGTGCCGGCAACGTGAATCCACTTGCCCTTGGGAAGCCCATCGGGGCTGAGAACTTGCACGTAATCGCTGTTCGCGGTGTCCTGGCCTATGTGGAAGCAAAGCTGCCCATCACGCGTGACACCCAGGAAGTAAGGGTCCCACCCGCCGCGATCGTCGCCGCGGAATACGATGCAGTTGCGAGACACGGAGCCCGGCGCCACGCCGCGGTAAAAGATGATCGCCTCGAGGGTCAGGCTCTTCGTCAGCGCGAACGAGGGGTGATCCGCCACGAACACACGATCGTCCATCCCGTCGAAGTCCAGGCCGACCTTGCCGTCCGCCGATCGATAGGCAGGTTCGCCCAAGGGCGTGCCCTTGAATGAGTTAACGACGTCGATGAGCGGGCCTTCGCTGGTGGCCGCCAAGCCTGCCCGACCCTTGTCGAACCGCCAGTGGGCGATCGTGCCGGTATGAGGCCGCGTCGGTGCTTGTTGAGCCGGGCGGCCTGGGGCAAACTGGAAGGCGCCCAGAAGCGGGTACGCCTGCCTCCTCCTGTACCCGTACGTGCCATAGCCGTATTTGCTGAGCCGGGCCGGATAGTAAAGATCCCGAGACGCCTTGGGCAGGTTGAGGTCGTCAGCATCTTCGTCGCGGTTCGCTTGGCCTTCTTCTTCGGGCGACGGTACGGAGCGATCGACATGCTTCGCCTTAGCGGCCACGGCGGGCGCATCCACTGGCTCGCGGGGCGCGCGCCCCGGCGCGTGCGCGGCACTTGGCGCCCGGTGGTCTTTGCGGTCAGCGATCTGTGCTTCGATCCGCACCCGGGCAAACCAGGCACCCAGCGCAATCACCAAGCAGGCCGCCGCCGCGATGCCGGATCGTGTAATCCACAGTCTGATGCGACCGGCGCGCGGGCTCGGCGTCATGATGGTCCGCTCCACGCGACCCATCACGTTGTCCACGAACGTTGCTTCCGGCTCGACCGCATCGCCCAGCCGAGTGAGCCGCTGCTCGAGAGCCTTGTCTTCGTCCGCGCTCATCGTTCGGTCTCCTCAAGCCACCTGCGCAGCCGCTGCCGGGCTCGATAGAGTCGCTTGGTCACCGACCCGGCCGACCGCGACATGATCTCAGCCACGTCCTGAGCGCTGTGACCGGCCAAGTACCGGAGCATGACGGCCTGCCGTTCGAGCTCCGGAAGCCGCATTACCGCCGCCAGAAGCGGTTGCAGTTCTTCATCGAGACGCCCGTCGCTCGGCTCGGCCGGGGGTTCGGCCACGCCCTCCAGCGGCACGATCTGGCGGCGTTGACGAAGGCGTGTGGTTCGGGCGAGGCGGCGGGTGATCGTCAGGAGCCACGGGCCGAAATGAGAGCCGGCGCGGAGCGTCGCCAGCTTCCTGTAGGCGGCCACGAATGCCTCCTGCTCGATGTCCTCAGCCGCGTGATGGTTGTCTAGCACGGCCAGGGCCGTCGCGCGCACCGCGCACTGGTACCGCCGCACCAGAAGCGCAAAGGCAGCACCGTCACCTCCGAGCACCGCTTGGACGATCTCGGCGTCTGAGCGCACCCGCCGGATGCTCCTTGAAGTCGCAGCTCCTTAATACAAGAGTGCGCCAGTTCGGCGAACGAGGCAAGAAAATCGGGATTCTGAGAACAGGCGGCTGGATGAAGCAAGAGCCTGAGCCCCACCGGGCACACCAGGCAACGACGGAGTGCCGATCGGCCCCTTTGCCAGGTCTCGGCGCCACTTCTGCCATGCCGGGCCGCATCCGAGAATGCCTCCTAGCGGGGACCCTCGGATGCTCCGTGCGACTTGATCAAGTTCTCGACCCCCTCGCCGAGCTTTCTGGCCGTCTCGAGGTAGGCCTGATCCGCAGCGGCTTGGGAGCGACCTTCCAGCCGCGGGATCTTCCGCTCCGTCAACAGCTGCCGGCGTAGATGGATGGTAGCGACGTAGTCGGAGGCGAGCCCGGCGTGGGCGGCTTCGTATGTCTCGCCGAGGCCGGCCTGCACGAGCTCTTCGTGGAAGCGGCGCCATCGGACGGCGCGGGCGTCCAGCTCGGCTAACGCCGGTGGGATCGTCGTATCCTGGGTTCGAGAAATGGTCGCCTTCTCTTTCCGGCGGGTAAACGAGGCGCTACGCCGGCCCTTGCCGAGCAAGATCTCAATGTTGGCCTCTTCCGGCAGCTTCTCGTAGTGCAGGCATATCGAGTGTTCGTCGAAGGTGGTCCACGGTTTGCCGTTGATCCAGACGGCCGTCACGGGGCCGGTCCCGGTCGCGGCGATGTAGAGCTTCCTGCTGCCGAATCGGATCGGAAACAACTGCTCCAGGTGCGCGATGCGGGGTGGGATGTGCGGCAGGAGCGTGAGACTGTCGGCGCGATAGATGTACTCGAAGAGTCCGCGGACCATGGCAGCGGCGGGTCCGAACGTATCGTAACAGAGGTTGATCGCTTGGTTCGGTTGATAGACGGCGCTGCCGAACTCGGTGAGCGGGTTGTCCATCCGGAACCGTCTGGCAAAGCCGAGCAGTTGTTGCATCGAGCGACGGGCGTCTTCGAACTCGCCAAGACGATAGTAGGCCAGGACCATCCGTGCCTCGCACGTGGACCAGTGCCCGCCGTTGACCCAGTGGCCGAACCGCCAGAGCCCCTTGGGCTCGACGTAGAGGTCGTCCAGCGACGGATAGTTGGCGAGAATGAAGTGGTGAGGTCGCAGCCCGGGGATGGATGCGATCTTGTCGTAGATGCGCCTCGCCTGCGCGTCATCGACGACCCGAAAGGCGATGGCATCGTGGTTCGGTGAGGCCTCGAAGTAGCCATGTTTGCTCGCGCCATAGACGCCGTGGCGGGTACCGTCCGGGTCGAGGCTCTTGATGAAGTAGCCTTCGTCGGTGGTCAGCAGGGCAAGGCCCCTTCTTGTCATATCGCGCCGCCGCTCGTTCAGCTGGGCTTTGCCGGCATCGCCGATCAGCTTGTACAGTTCGATCAGTCGGTCCAGTGCAGCAATGTAGGTGATGGAGAGCCCGGCCAGGTAAGCGCGGTCAAAGGTCCCGTCCGGGCGTTTCCAGCCGGCGTAGCTGGGCGCAAGCAGGTTCGCCGCCGGGCCTACAAGGAACAGGTTGTTCTTGGGATCACGGCGGCTCTCGATGAGATTGGCGCATCGCTGAAGCTTGGGCAGATAGTGCTCAATGGCTCGGGTGTCGCGGCTGATGAGTAGGAGCTCGGCCTGCATGAGGAGACCGGCCGCCGTGAACTCGAACCCCCAGTCGTGGATGTCCGTCCGCCCGTCCCCCTGCTTGTAGATGACCGAGTCGGCCGTTGCGCAGTCGCACAGGGATCCGTCGGGTGCGACCCAATCCTTGTAACCCTTACGCTTGCCGTCGCCCATCTGCTTGAACCAGAGGTCGTGTGAGTTCTGGAGGAACGTCAGATACGGCTCCAGATAGAACGGCAGCGCGCAATAGGTGGTCCCGTAGCTGTTCTGGACCCACCACCCGTTCCACGTGGGCCCTTCGGTGAAACCGTTCCACTGCGGGGTGTAGAGCATCGCAACGTTCTGGAATTCCGGGTCCGCGCTGAACATGCGCCGCGCGGTATCGAGCAAGCGCAGGTACTCGACGTCGCCTTGCCCGCGGAAGTACTTGCCTTCAAAGCAGTCCGGGCGCGGCGTTCGGTCCAGCGTGATCGCTGCAAAGAGGAGCGCGGCGCACTCAAGCACGATGTACCTCACTTCCATCCGTTCGGTCGTTGCCCAAACGTATCAACGGACGTTTGCCGTTTGGACCTCATGAACGCACTTCGGCCAGCTTGTGGGCGTTCGTCACGTCCGATCCTCGGGCCAGATGATACCCTCTCCTGGTGCGATTCCCGCACATTTCCGTTGCCATCGCTTCGACGCCCCAGAGTTGGAGGCGTGCCACT
>CAYGAN010000144.1:0-12029 GCA_964347585.1 uncultured Planctomycetales bacterium
GCAGCGAACCAGTAGGCTGAGTCAAAGACAAAGCGGACCTCCGGACGGCGCCGATGAAGAAGAACAGCTGGTTCGCCATCGGCAGTGACCAGGACCTCATAGTCTCGGTGGTCGCGGACGAGACTCATCTCGATCTCAGCTTGCCAAGCGATCTGCTCGCCAGCATCCTTCCATGCGGTGATGAAGTGGTCTGCGTGCGGGAACGAGAACGAGCGGATCTCGCGCGCGCCGTCCCGCACGATGGTCTTCGTCCACGGCGCCTTGGACGGGAAGAGGCGGTCGAGACTCACGAACCCCGTTCCCGCGCGCATCGCCTGCGCGAGCGAGCGTCCAAAGGCCGGAGCCCAACATGCTTCCACGCCCGTGTGCAAGGCCAGGACAGCAGCGTGTTCGCCCGGATCATTGCGCGGCATGCCGTCGGCTAGGTCATGCCACGAGCAGCAAAACCCGAGGAATCGCAGCGCTTCGCGCATACGTTCTATTCGAGGCGCCGGCAGCAACCGCGAGTGGAACAGGACCAATAGCTCTGCTTTCATCCCGCTAACGAAGAACCTGGCGCCGCGGACAGCAGCGCCTCCCAGAGATTCCAAAGCCCCTCCACGTTGCCGTGTTGACCAATCCTATTGTAGCCTAGCACCGGAATCCATCGAATCGGGAGCTCATGCCGCGGAGACCAGGAACTGGGAGTGTGAGGTTTTCTCGAAGTGCGTCGCCATCTCAATACGGGCACGCTGACCCGCCGCCTCTTCCAGTAAAGACGAGCAGCACGTTCTCAAAGAAGCAGCCCGGGCGTCGCCGCTGAACCCCACACAGGATGAGTGCGATCGCCGCGCCCCGGCACGCATTCCCGCACGACGTTCAGCTCCGATCGCAGTACGGCTGGCTCTGCTAAAGCGGGGCCATCCATGACATGTTCCGCTGAGGCGGCAGGCCGCGCTGTTCACACCAGGCGCCTGCCCTGCTCTTCACTCCCCGCCAGCAGGTCCTTTGGCTGCAGGGCGCACAACGCTCCGCTGCCGAAGCTACTCGCCCGCTATCCCGGAGCGTCTACGTGGGGCAACCCCGACCGGCCGGCAAGAAACGCTTGCCCCGCCGTGCCGCCCTCACTAACCTCTGGCTCAGTGCATGTTCGGCTTGTGTTGCGGGTAAGTCGCAAAGCTCTTTTTGAGAGGCAGAAACCATGATCCGCGTAGGCATATGTGTCTTGGGGTTCATGGGACGTACCCACTTCGCTAATTACGAGAGGCACAGGGACGTACGCGTCGTTGCCTTGGCGGACAGAGACACGAGGCGTCGGCGCGGGGATTGGCGACAGCCGCTCGGCAACTTGCCAGCATCCTGGCCCAAGCGGGTTGATATGCGGCGGCGGCGCTCGTATCGAACCCCGGACGAACTGATCGCTGATGAACAGATCGACCTGGTGGACATCTGTCTGCCAACCAACCTACACGCGAAAATGGCCGTCAAGGCCCTCCGAGCCGGCAAACACGTACTGAGCGAAAAGCCCATGGCCCTGACAGGCCAGGAATGTCAGCGGATCGTACGCGCTGCCGACCGAGCCAAGGGGTATTACATGGTCGGTCAGTGTCTGCGGTTCTGGCCTCAATACGTCAGGATCAAGGCGCTCTTCGACGCGAAGCACTTCGGCCGGCCGGTTTCCGCAGCCCTTCGCAGGCTTGCGGCGACGCCGGATTACAGCAGCAATAACTGGATGCTGCGCCACGAGCTCTCGGGCGGCGCCCTGCTCGACCTGCACGTGCACGACATCGATTTCGCCTTGTATCTGTTCGGCAAGCCCAAACGCGTTTTCGCGCAAGGTACGACTGGCCCCTCCGGCGGGATCGATCACGTCGAAGCGCTGTGGGACTACGGCCGAAACAGACAAGTCGTCCTCGAGGGCGGATGGAGCTTTCCGCCGGCGTTTCCCTTCTACATGGGCATTACTCTTCGCTGCCAAAAGGCCACCCTCGAATGGATCATGAGCGGTGGCGAGACCGTTAAGGTCTATCACCAGACCGGCCGAGTCCAGGAACTGCCAGCCAAGGGCCCCGACGGCTGGCGAGGAGAGATCGACTACTTCCTCGACTGCGTCCGAAAGAAACGCGCCCCCAACGTGGTTACCGCCCGGACCAGCGCGGACGCCATCAGAATGGCAGAGGTCGAGCTGAAAAGCATAAACGGCGGCCGCATCGTGAACGTCCGATGACGTCCTGGGCATCTATCGTGCGCCCAGTCAGCACGCTGTTCTGTCGGCTGCCTGTACCTGCTCGGAGTGCAAAGTGGCGCGCCCCACTTCGCCGCAGGCAGGCCTGCCAGCAAGGCGCATTCCTTGAGCGCCCCGGCTAGCTATTGGAGGTCGTTAGGGTCCGGTTGTGTAGCGCAAGCTGATGGGAGAGCATTAATAGTCCTGCGAGCCAATGTCGGCCGGCTTGATGCGAGCTCCTACCGAAGCGACCTGCAAGCAGGAACGCAACCCTCCGTGGTTTCCACCGTCGTTCAAGCTGCCGAGCCACCTAGCACGGCCTCGGACGGCGCCACCCACGTGGCCCCTCTCCGCCACCAGAGCGCTTGCGTCCGAATTGCACCTCAAGGCAAGAGCGCGTTCATCTGCGGCATTTCTTCATACCATCGGCCAATGCCTCGCTGACCGCGTCGATCTCCCATTCCGCCATTGCGGCGCAGATGGGAAGGTTGACCTGTTGCTCAAACCATACTTGCTCGCACACCGGGCATTCGCCAAACTGGTGGCCGACAGAGCGCAAGGCCTCGTTCAGGTGAAGCGGCCAGTAGCGCAGTATGATCTGAATCCCGTGCACCTCCTGAAGGTGTTTGATGAACACATCCCGGTCTACCCCAGAATCCGGCTGGACAAAGCAGGTATAGAGGTGCCAGGCTGACTTGTTATCTTCGCGGACCTTGACCGCGCGAAGACCCGGGATATCGGCGATCGCCTTGTGGTACCGTTCGGCCACGCCCGCGCGGGCCGCGTTCAAGCTCTCGAGCTTGCGCAGCTGAACGCGGCCTACAGCGGCCTGCACCGCACTCAGCCGAAGGTTCGTGCCCACCTCGTCGATTCGTACCCGATCTTTGTCCCAGCTCACGCCAGAATGGTCGAGCAGTGGAAAATCAGGTTTGGCGTAGGGGCCGATCAGGTTCGTGCCACGGTCGGCCGTCTCACCCATAACCGCCATCTGGCGCAGAGTCCTGGCCTCGGCCGCCCATTCGTCGCTGTTGGTCGTTAGCATGCCGCCTTCACCCAGGGTCGTCATGTTCTTGAGTGACTGAAACGAAAAACAGCACAGATCACCATAGCCAATCTTGCGCCCCTTAGACTCGGTGCCAATGGCATGCGCACAATCCTCCACCACGGGTATCTCGTGAGCATTGGCGATAGCGCTGATAGCATCCATGTCCGCCGGGTTGCCGCCGTGGTGCACAAGGTATATCGCCTTCGTTCTGCGCGTGATTAGCGCTTCGATCGCAGACGGGTCGATGTTGATGGTTTCGGGGTCAATGTCCGCGAAGCGCACGCGAACACCCCGCGCGACCAGCGCCAGCACGGTCGCCCAGAAGCTTTGAGGCGTGCACACGACCTCGTCCTTTGGCCCGAGGCGTAGCACCTGGGCACAAAGATGCAGCGCCGCGGTGCATGAGCTGACCGCGATCGCATGCTTGGCGCCACAATAGTCGCGGAATTCCTCCTCGAACGCTTCGAGCTCAGATCCCCATGACAGACTTTGGCCGGAGGAAATCGCGCGTCGAATCGCCTCGATCTCCTCCTCCCCCAGAATACTTCCAACATGGTGTTCCACGACTCTCATTGCAGTCCTCCCTCAGATCACGGGTAGCACCCTTTGACGCTTCGGACGCAGCCCTTGACGGTCGAGGGCTCTAGGAGCCAGCTCAGGAACCTGCCAGCCGACCGCCAACTAGGGTCCTGAATGAGGCGACTGGCAGTGAAATACGCGTTGCTGTCCAGATAGAGCGCCCGTGCCGAGAGGACAGGCCGATAGATCACCGCCACGGTGACCATGATGGCAGCGGCTGGCGCGGCAACCTCGAGAAGCAGAACCGCTTGGGCGTGACGCCCCACCGGCTCGGTCGTGGCGGTGTCGGGTTCGCTCGGCATGCGGGCATTCTAGCGAATGTGTCTCTGCGAATGGAATCGAGCGCAGGGCCGACACGACGATGCCTGGCCACGTTACGCACTCGCGTACACGGGGGTGAGGACAAAGAAGTCGAGAACAACAACTACTATGGGCAGGCCGACGAGAAGTGTATCATGCGCGCACGGCGATCCGCTCCATGGTGGCGTCCCTTCCTTGACCACCGACTTCGCTGCGACGAGTACGAGCGGTTCTGCGAGGTGGCGAACTCATGGCTTGCCCACGAGGCAATAGGAGCAGCAGTGATGACGCATCGTGAACGGGTCATGACGGCGTTGAACCATCAGGAACCGGATCGCGTGCCGATGGATCTGGGCGGGTCGTTGGCGAGTACCGTCGTGGGCCAAGCGTACGCGGCGTTGCGTAGGGAACTGCGTTTACCCGCCAAGGAGGCTACGGAAGGCTTGCGATACGCAAGTCTAGCCGACATCGACGACGACGTCCGAGCTGCACTCGATGTAGACATCGCACACGCCCCGCGCGCGTTCGGTACCGGCGAGAGCGTCACGGTGATTTCGGAGGATACCTTCATCGACGAGTGGGGCGTGCGCTGGCACAAACTGCCGCATGGGCACTACTACGTCGAGCGCGCCCCTTTTCAAGAGGGGGCCACCCTTCAGGCGGTCGAGCGGTACAAGTGGCCCTGTCCGGAAGAGATCGTTTGTGCGGAAGGTCTGGCTGACACTGTCCGGAAACTTCGGGAACAGACCGATTACGCCATCTCTCTGGAGCTTCGCGGCAGGACCATGTCCATCGGTCAGTTCCTGCGAGGCTTCGAGAACTGGCTTGTGGACTTAGCTGCGAACGAATCCTTCGTTGACGCCCTAATGGAACGGACCACTCACATCCAGCTTGAAGCCAACGAGCTGATCCTTCGCGAAGTCGGGGGCTTGGTGGATATCGTCTATACCGCCGACGACCTAGGGGGACAGGACGGGCCCCTGGTTTCACCTCGAACCGTGGAGCGATTTTTCAACCCGCACTGCGGCCGCCTGTGGGGACACATCCGCGCCCGCACGAACGCGAAACTGATGCATCACTGTTGCGGGTCCATCTACCCCTTCATTGCCGACTTCATCAAGTTGGGCGTTCAGGTTCTCAATCCAGTTCAGGTGTCGGCCAGCCAGATGGATCCGGCCAAGCTCAAAGCAGAATTTGGCAAGGATCTGTGCTTCTGGGGCGGCGTGGACACCCGCGAGGTGATGCCCCGCGGCACGGCCTCCGACGTGCGGGAAGAGGTCGCCGGGCGAATAAGGCAAATGGGCGCTGGCGGCGGCTACATTCTCGCTGCAGTGCACAACCTCCAGCCGGAGGTACCGCCGGCCAATATCGTCGCGCTCTACCGCGCCGGCAGGGAACTGGGAAGGTATCCCCTCACCCAGGGCCGTTGTTGACCGGAGCTCTTACCGTCGCGTGATCGCCCGAGCTCATTGCTTTCGGATGAAGCCCACATTGATGCTCCGCGTTCCGGATGGGCTGGTCCTGCTCTGGTCGAGCGACCCGAGGGGGGCTTCAATGGGCCTCGACGAGCCAAGCGATTGCCAGCCGCTCCTGGCGAGGCCGGGACGCAAGATGCGGCGGAGCGAGGCCAGCTTGTGGCCCACGCCCTGGACGTGCTTGCTTGCGTTGGAGAGGCAGCGGTGCCTGACCAAAGAACGTTCCCATCGACCAGGCACACCATCCGCGCCTGTCGGACTGACATTGATGCCCGAGCCGTCGTCAAGTAGAAAGAAAAGCCAAGCAAGGATTCTCCACGCTTTCGCTGGAGTTGCAGGACTGCTTCGCGGTCGAGTAAAGGACGCTCAGCTCGAGTATCGGGCTTATGAGTCATCACAGAATGCGCCCTGGAATCGCAACATCTCATGGGAGGCCCTGCTGTGCTCAAGTACCAGCTAATCCATCCCCAGATCCTTGAAGCGCTCGGCCGGGCGGGCCATGGCGCGAAGGTCCTGATCGCCGATGGCGACTTTCCCTTCTCAACAGTGCTGGGGCCAAGAGCCAAGCTGATCAGTTTGAACCTCTGCCCGGGTGTTGTGGATTGCACGACCGTCTTGCGCGCTCTGACCACGGCGATCCCGATCGAGGCGGCGGCGGTGATGGACTATCCGACAGCTGGGCCTTATGCGCTAACGGAGGACCCGCCTATCTGGGCGGAGTTTGGCCGAATCCTGCAGGAAGCCGGCGTGAGCGTCCAGCTCGAACGTTTGGACCGGTTCAAGTACTACCAGGCCTCCTCGGGGAACGACGTAGCGCTGATCATCGCCACAAGCGATGTGCGTCCGTACGCGAATCTACTGCTAACGATCGGATGCGTTGCCGAGTGACTCGCCCTACCAGCGACTTCGCCGCGGGGCGCGACCGGATGATGTCCGCCTGGCGGAGTAGGCACTGCCCAGAGCCATGGGGCTGCTTGCTGCAACCCAAGGCGGCGGGGCCAGTTGGCTTCATGGCACGGCCCAATTCGCTGGCGAGGATGGATCGCTGCATGCGAATCTCATCGCGTCGCGGCGTGGGGACAGTAAGACAACGGGCGGCCAGCCACTGCGGCACGCCTGACAACTGGACGAACGTGGCCATCCCCCGATCGGCCGTGCCTTCGTCAACGCTTTCCGGCGCTGTGCCGTGGCGTGGCCTGCCGCGCCCGCTGCTGGATGACTTGACATCATCCAGCCATGAATGACCCCAGGAAGGCGCGCTTTCTCTGGCTCGGACGTGTCGCGATACGGACGTTGAGCGGGACGCTCGATACTTGACGCTCTGGCCGTCTCGGTGGTACCGTCCAAGCCGACCGCTTCAATCGAACGGATGTAGAGCGCACAGGCGCGCCGGGGGGCCGCTCGCCTCCACGCTTGGCGTGGGAGGGCAGCACACGCGCACCCGTGCATCAAGGAGTGTTGTGTCGTGGCTCTTGCATTCTCTGGCAAGGTGGTGTTCATCAGCGGCGCAGCTAGGGGCATCGGCAAGGCGTGCGCAGAGCGGTTCCTAGGCGACGGGGCATCAATCATCGCGTTTGACTACAAACGCCAGACCCTGGAACAGTCGGCCAAAGAATGGGGACAAGGGGACCGCGTCTTGTCCGTGCCGGGTGATGTGCGGAACCGCGACGAGATCCAAACAGCTGTGGACCGAGCCGTGGACCGTTGGGGCAAGATCGACGCGCTAGCCAACATAGCCGGCGTGTGTGTAGAGGAGGAGTTCCTCGACATCAAGGTCGAGAATTGGAATCTCATGATCGACATCAACCTGACGGGTCTGTTCAACGTCGCGCAGATTGTCGCGCGTCAAATGGCGAGACAGGCCAACGGTGGGGCGATCGTCAACATGAGCAGCAAGAACGGTCTCGTGGCTGAAACGAAGTACGCCCATTACAACGCGAGCAAGGCGGGCCTGATCTTGTTGACGAAGACCATGGCCATAGACCTGGCGGACCTCAACATCCGCGTGAACGCTGTCGCTCCCGGATACATCCTGACGCCGATGGCCCGTGAGATCGATCCACCCGAGTTCCAGAAGTTCTATGCGGAGCGACTTGTCCCGGTGAATCGCCTCGGGACGCCCGAGGAGGTCGCCGCCACGGTGGCGTTTCTGGCGAGCGACGAGGCCTCGTTTGTTACCGGTCACGTGCTGGTGGTGGACGGCGGGCAGACCTGCAGCGATGGTCGCAAGCTCAGGGCCTATCCACCATCCTGAGAACGCGCATCCCGTGGTTCTGGGTCAACGCACTTGCTGATCAAGGATAAGAACATGGTGAAGATCGACGGCGTTGTGCCGGTGCTGCCCGCGCCCTTCCTCGAGAATGAAGAGCTTGACGAGGACTCGCTGCGGAGGGTGGTCGAGTTCGTCGCCTCGCGACACGCGGTCGCAATGTGCCTGCCCGCCTATGGCACGGAGTTCTACAAGCTCAACGAAGCTGAGCGCGAGCGGATGATCGGCATCACAATTGAAGTGAACGGCAAGCGCATTCCTGTGATCGCGCAGGCCAATCATGGATCGGCTATGATCGCGAGCCGAATGGCCGAACAGTATGAAGCGATGGGCGCTGACGTGATCAGTTTTGCCTTGCCGCGTCAGTTCGCCTCGACGCAGACGGACCTGCTGCGATACTGCGGCCGGATCGCCGAGGCCGTCTCAGTGCCGATCCTAATTCAGGACTTCAATCCCGGCGGACCCACCGTGGATGCTGATTTCATCGCGACATTACACGGGCAACATCCGAACTTCCGTTACGTCAAGCTCGAAGAGCCTATGATCGTCAATAAGCTGATCGCCATCCGCGACCGGATTGGCGACGCGGTGGGGATTCTGGAGGGCTGGGATGGCTATTATATGCTGGAAGCGATCCCAGCCGGCATCTGCGGGATCATGCCCGGCGTCCCGCTGCTGGAACCACTGGATCGCGCATATCGAGCCCGTCAGAACGGCGACGATGAACGCGCCTATGATTTGCTGGGTTCGCTGTTGCCCTTCATGAACTTCACCCTTCAGGATTTCGAACTGTTCATACAGGTAGAGAAACGCTTGCTGGTCCGCCGCGGCCTGATATCAACGCCGGTGTGCCGGTCACTGACATGCTCGCCGTCGCCAGCGATCGACGAGCACATTGAGTTCTTGATACGTCAGGTCGGCCGGGTGTTGGAGCGAGAACGAATCGAACTGCGACCCTCTCTGGAGCTTCCGCTGCGGGGGCCGTCCGCATGACGTCATCCCAATCGTCCAACCAGGGCGCCCCGTGCCTCCTGCAACTGTCCCCCACGGACAACGTCTGCGTGGTGACCAGAAGCGTGGAAGCGGGATCGCAGTTGCGCCTCCAGGACAAGACGCTCGTCGTCAAGGGACAAATCCCGCTCGGACACAAGATCGCCGCCGCACCGATCCGACATGGCCAGAAGGTTGTCAAGTACGGCCTGCCAATAGGCTCCGCTACGTGCGACATCGCGCCTGGCGAGCACGTCCATACTCACAACATGAAGAGCGATTACATCCAAAGCTTCACATACCGGGGAAGTGACCCCTTCGTTGGAACGCTGTAAGCGATGAAAGGATACTCTCGGGCAGATGGCCGGGTTGGCATCCGCAACATAGTGGCGGTGGTGTATCTGGTAGAGTGCTCCCACTTCGTCGCCAGACGTATCGCAGAAGGATCCAGCCCGCAGCAGGTGCATTTGCTCGGCTTCACAGGATGCTATCCGAACGATTACGCGTTGAAGATGCTGAAGCGGCTGTGCACCCATCCGAATGTCGGCGCCGTGCTGTTGGTCTCGCTTGGTTGTGAAGGCCTTGACCGAGTCGGCTTGGCCGAGACCGTGCGCCAGTCGGGCCGTCCGGTGGAGACACTGGTCATCCAGGCCGGCGGCGGCACCAACGAATCGGTTAGAACGGGGAGGGCGTGGGTTCAGCGGGCACTGCGGGAAATCGAATCCGTGCCCCAGCGCGATATGGAATTTGGGGAGCTGGTAGCGGGTACGCTGTGCGGTGCGTCGGACGCCGCCAGCGGGCTGACGGCGAACCCGGCGGTGGGGCGCGTCTATGACCGGCTGTTGGAATCGGGCGGCACAGCCCTCTTCGCCGAGACGGGGGAACTGATCGGCTGTGAACGCTTCCTGGCGCAGCGGGCAGATACGCCGGAGTTGGCTGAGCAGCTGCTTGGGGCGGTTAGAAAGGCGTCGCGATACTACGCAGCCTTGGACTACGGCAGCATCGCTCCTGGCAACGTCGATGGCGGGCTGACCACCATCGAGGAAAAGTCGGCCGGCGCATACGCCAAGACGGGAACGCAGAAGATCGCCGGCATGCTCAAACCGGGCGACCTGCCGGCGCGAAGGGGCCTCTATCTGCTGGACGTCGTGCCCGACGGCGACGTGCGCTTCGGGTTCCCCAATGTCAACGACAATGTGGAGATCACTGAGATGATTGCCACGGGTGCACACCTGATCCTTTTCACGACCGGAAGAGGCACGGTCGTGGGCTCGGCGATCTCCCCCGTCATCAAGATCTGCGCCAACCCTGACACCTATCGTCGGCTATCTGACGACATGGACATTAACGCCGGTCGGGTTCTTGACGGCACAGCAACACTGGAGGATATTACCCGGGAGATCATCGATCGGATCGTCAAGACCGTAGGAGGCATGCCCACAGCGTCGGAGAGGCTTGGCCATCAGGAGTTCGCGCTAGGATACAAGTCATTCGAGCCATCGCCGCCGATCTGCTCACCGGCAGCCGAGCGTCGATAAAGCAGCCGTGCGCAATGGCCCTGCGGAGTTCCCTATGGTTCGCTGCGCAATGCCGACCGAAGGCGCGGAGATCGTAGCTGTGCAGCACCCGCAAGTCCTCTTGGGAGATGTACGGTTGGCGTTCCTCGGGCGCGGTCCGCTGAACGGCATTGTGATGACGCAGGTCCTGGACCTGTCAAGCGCGCGATACGCGCCCCGGCCACACACCAGCTTGGATGCTTTGCGCTCGGGTACGCTCGGTAGTCCGGTCAAGGGCGATGCGGCCAGCACGAGCCCGGGCGGCGTTTCTGGCCGCAGGGATCACGGGCCCACACGTGCGGGTGGCCGCCGTACTAGACAACTATCGACAAGCCGCCCGCCTATGGAGAGATTGCCGTGAGTGATGCAGTCCTTACACCCTATCTGACGGATGCCCAGCGAGCATGGCTCGACCTACGCTTCGGGATGTACGTCTGCTACAACCTGAACACCTTCTACGGCCGGGGCTGGACGGATGGGACATGTGACCCGGCCGGCGTGAATCCAAAACGCTTCGAGCCAGTCCAGTGGGCTGAAGCCGCGGCAAGCGCCGGGATGCGCTACGCTGTGATCATAGCCAAACATCACGACGGCTTTTGCATCTGGCCGACGCGCAAGACGGACTACTCGATCACGGCTTCCCCGTTCAAGAGGGACATGCTCGGCGAGATCGTTGAGGCGTTCCGCGGCGTTGGCATCAGGATCGGGCTCTACTACTCGCTGTGGGACCGACACGAGCCGACCTACAACGAGGATGAGGCGTACGCCCAGTTCATGAAGGACCAGCTGACGGAGCTCCTGTCCGACTACGGGGAGGTCGTCGAGCTTGGCTTCGACGGAGCGTGGGACAAGGGAAACTACAACTGGTTCGACCTTCGTCGATGGCATTGGCAGGAGCTCTACGACCACATCAAGAGCATCCAACCGGATTGCCTGGTGGTCAATAACCCGACCATGGCGCATCGCGGCGAGATCCTGACCTGGCCTGTGGATCTGAATATGGTCGAGCGCGTTCACTTCGCCATCGGCGGTGTTGAGATCGAGCCGGACCTGCGGCCGGTCAGGCGGGTCGGCGTGGTCGGCAAGGATGTAGAAGACGTCTCGTGGCCGCTCGTCCAACTGCCGGTCGAGACGTTGGACACGATCGGCGGGCGGTGGTTCCACACGTACGGCCCGGAAGGACCGAAGTATCGGCAGCCCGACACCTTGGTGGAGTGGCTGCACAGCGCCCGGCGATGTGGCGGCAATCTGCTCCTCTCGGTTCCGCCGGCCCCGGAAGGCCTGATCCCGGAGGGGGCGTGCAACGTCCTTACCGACGTGGGGCGCCTGCTGCGCATGGATGACTCGCAGCGCGACCTGACGTAGTGGTTGGGCCGCGGAAGCCTAACGGCGCAGCAGTCAGCTGTGGGCCGTTATCCGGCCCCAAGGCGAGTTGCTGATCGTCGCGGCTGACCCAATCGTAAGGCCTCTTACAGCTGAGCTGGCCAGGCAGCTCGACTGAGACGTCGGAGTACGGCCCCCGCGGGCGTGAGCACTCTATGTTGATGGAGAAGCACGATGCGAACGCGAAACACCCTACAGGCAATGCTGATCCTTCTGTGCGTCGGACACG
>CAYGAN010000145.1:0-11983 GCA_964347585.1 uncultured Planctomycetales bacterium
CTACGGCTCCCATACGAGCGGCGGCAAACATAACCAGACCGGCCGCCTCAATCAAGCCGCTCACGGGATGTACACGCTACTGTCAAGACCGCGCGCTGCCGACCAGGCGCCGAGCCAAACCCAGCCCGTTAGTGATTCAGGGGGTACAGGATCAGCTCGGCTTCCCAATCGTCGTAGCGGGATTTCATAGACCGCTCGAGCTTGCGATAGACCTCCCGGTCGAGGTGATCCCCTCGCCACCAACGCCGATGAGCCGCATCGTGCAGTGGGAAGAAATCGTACCCGTTCGTTCCAAACCTGCGAAAGCCAGTCCGCCGGCGCCACTCCAAGGACAGCAAGCAGTACCGCTCCAACCGTGCGAGAGCTTCGGCGTCTGGCGCCGCGGAACCGGCGGACCTACAGAACGCCACTGCGGCTGCGTGGATCCGAAGCTGCCTGGCCAAGTCCCGCGCGACCAACGAATAATCAGGAAACAACTTCAAGCCCACCGGGCCGGGCCTGCCGAGCTGCTCCTGGTCGCACAGCCGGTTCAGCTCCTCGGCCAAATCCTCCGCCTTCGGCGCGTCCGGGTGCCCCAAGCTCATCCACGCGGCCGTCAGCACGTCCGCACGCTGGGGGTAGATGAGCCTGGCCAGTTGGTGCATTGAAGCTTTTCGATCCTCCCGACGCAGCGCCATGTCCCAGATTGCCCGCGTGAAGAAATACAAGTTCGGCAGCTGGCACAGAGGCGTCTGTGCGTTCGCCATCGCGCCCTGCACCGTCGCCACGCGATCTTCCACATCCAGTGCGTCGATCACCGCCTTGGGCACAACAGTAGTGAACGGAAGCGACGGCTCCGGTTCGACCGCACCGTACGGATAATAGATCGCCTTCGGTGTAACGCCTGCCTCGTCTGCGACCTGCCAGTGCCCGTCCCATGAGACCGTAATCCACCACGGCTCCGGAATCCTCTGTCTCATCTGCTCGATCGTTCGCTGCCAGTTGTCCTCTCGAGGTCCCGTCCCCCAGCCCACCCACATCCAGTAGATCAGCTTCGCCTTCTTGCCCAGCCTCGCGTGCCGATCGATCAACTTGCGGTTCTCGGACAATATACTCACGAATTCCTCTGCCGGGCTGCCCTCCCAGCCGCCGGGATCGCTGTCGATGACCCAGTATCCGTCAGCGTTGTCACAGATCTCGTAGAAGGCGGACCTGGCGTCCGTCAACTCCGCCAATTGTTGGGGATCGCCCGGGTTCTTGAGCATCTCAACGTCAAAATAGAGCCTCTCGGCAACGGGTGGAACGTTTCCCTTTGCACACACATTATTCGCGCATTCGCCTATCCAGACCTCCATTGCGTGGTTCTTCTGTGCATGCTCAATGACTGGCGGATAGCGTCTCAGGAATTCTTCATCGTCCTTTGAGAGCGGTACAGGCAGAATGCCTGCCATCGACCAGATCTGAAGCAAGTTCACGTCAAGATACGCCAACAGATCCACGTATAGCTTCCATTCTTCGACACTCCACGTGCGCAACGCGTAAGGATAGTTATACGCCCAGTGTTGATGCGCATAGACGCCCCGCAATTCAAAAGAGGGCTTCTGCCGTATTCCTAGCCTCGTCGGCAATAGCGGGCGGCCTCCACTGACGTCCACTTGCCGAATGAACTCGTAGATCGCATGTCTTGTCCCTCGGTCCGTCGCGCCGGCCGCCACGACAACGGGCCGCCCGCCGAGCGTCGTCACGCGCAGAACGTATCCCTCGGCTCCAAGACCTTCAACCATGCCACGATCCAGACCTTGCACGCCGGCACGCCGACAGACCTCAGGTCCGACCAGAAGAGGCAATTCGGGTCCAGCACCATCCCAGTCTTCGGCGCGGTTGACGGCCACGCCGCAACAGCGCTCGCAGAACTCCGCCAGCTCACGCATCGCGTACTCGAGGCAGCTAGCAAGCTGCGACTGGGCAACAACAGTAATGCCAGTCACTTCGAACGCTGAGCCCGCTGACTGACGCATGCGTCGCCTCTTTCTAGATCAAGTCCGCAACACGCGCACCCGCACGCGGCGTTACTCGATCGTTACACTCGAATTGCAGTCGGAAGCTTGCGATCTCGAACGGCTGCAGTTCAACTGGCAATGCGTTACCACGATGTGTCGTAGTCTGCAATGCTTCCTCCGTCATACTGCACGAGGCCGCGCCGCGCAAGGGAAAGGCGAACGTGACCTCCGTGGCTGCAGGCTGATCACTGACATTGAAAACCCTCAGCACATATCCCGCGCCGTCGTCAGCTTGCTTGAGCGATGTCACGACCACACGGGGATCGTCACAGCGCAGATACTCACGTGCGTCCGGAAGGAACGCGCGATGCGGGACGCCGAGCAATCGGGGCTGAACACGAGCGACTCGCAGGGGCGACCACTGCTCCCAACCAATGCCGTAGGCACGATCCGCCTGCCAGTTACCACTGTGGGTCCTCAGCCCGAATGAGAAGCGGTGCCGCCCGCGGTTGTAGGTCCAGTAGTAAGCGTTGCCCCGGCAGTACGTCGTGCTAATCAACAACGGCGACACAGTCGCGCCGGAGAAGTTCACCGCGCAGCAGCCCGCCGCAAGGACAATCCCAAAGCCCTGCTCGGACAGATCCACCCACTTCTGAACCCACCGTGTCCCATCGCCGCGATAGGTGTTCGGCATCTCGTCCCGACCGAACACTACCGAGCCGAAGGGCGTCTCGTAGGTCACCGTCGGCTCCCGCAGCGCGAAGGGCAGCCGCAGTCTGACTTGGCGGTTCTTGCAGCCGGCCCAGTCAATGACCACGTTCAAGTGCAAATGGGGCATGTGTTCGTACAGAACGATCTCATGCAGAACCGGCGAGTCGAGCAGTCGCCCGGGGGTTCGCAGAATCGTGCGGACCGGTCCGTGCTCGACGATCTGGGCCTGATCGGCAAAGGCCTCCGCCAGCCAATAGCGCCCCGTGAAGTTCGGCGGATTGTCGCGCTGGTCCCACGGATCATATCCGTCTTCCAGGTTGCCGCGCAGGTCCTCCAGCGCCACAAGGGAAAAGAACCCCAGCTCATCTTCCGGGACCAACTCACGACCTGATCGCTTGCAGATCAACGAAGTGATCCTTCCCGCTGACAACTCCACGCGCCAGTGAGGCGTCTCAAACACGCCGTCGCCGTTCTCGCGGAGTTTGCCAGTGCGGCGGGGTCTCTCAGCCTCCGGCGACTTGCTGATGTAGAACGCTTTGTATCCGGTCGCCGGCACGTCGTCGGCAACGAACGACACGCGGGCTCGGAACTGCACCTTCTCAGGATCATCAAGCTCATAGTCGATCCGCTCTTCGTCGGCACGCTCGACGCCCAGCAGTTGACACGGTACCGTCCGTCCGTCAGGTGCCTTGATTTGCACGCCTCCCACCGTCGGACCGGGAAGCTCCATAGTCGTTTCGACCACTCCACTCCTGCGCCACGACAGGGGGTTGAACACCAGCACCGCCGTGCCAAGCGTATCGTCCGCCTTCACGTGAACAAGGTAGGACGCCTCTATCTTGCGTAGCACGCCCTCGGCCAGCACTCGTGCGTTCGTCGCCCGGTGTTGTCTGACGGAATCATTGATTTCGCCGTCCTTCCCGGCAATATTGTGATCGTGGGGCCAGAACAGGTCTGCCCATCCTTGATCCAGTTCCTTTTGTTGGAGCCGACCCAGTTGATCAAGCCATCGGAAAACCGAAAACCGCTCGGCTGCCACGATCGCGTTCTCGGCAAGCCGACACTGCTGATACGTCTGCGGCTCGAAGGCGGGTATCGAATAGAACCCGTACGGCGATTCGCCTCCATAGCTGGGCAATCGCGCGGTATCCACTGACTCGAAGAACTGACGCAGCGTGGCCGTTTCGATCGTCGCTGTGTCACTATATTTCTCGTTCCACTTCTGAATGCGCTCGACCATCTGGGGAGCAATCCACTCCAGATCATGCTCTTCCGGCATGAGCACCTGTTGTGCCGGCCAGAAGGACGGAAACCGGCCCGTCAGTTTGCGTAGCAATTCCTCGCGGGCATCTTCTTCGTCCTTGCGGAATACCCGACCCCAGTCGTAGTGATACACGTGATTGCAGGCCAGCACGCGCGACCCGTCCGGCGCTTCCCACCAGTGAAGTGGGCACGGCGGGCGATATCGGCTGTACGCGATATACGCGATGCCGCACTTCCTCAGTATTTGCGGCATTTGGATCGTATGTCCCGGCAGGTCGGTATGCTGTGCGCAGACGGGGGTGTAACCAAGATCTCCTCGGAGCCAACCGATCCCGTGCGTAAGCTGTCTGACCAGGGCTTCGCCGTCGAGGATCTGCTCCATGGCGCCGGTGCTGGTCGCACACACTTCGAGTCGGCCATCGCGCAGCAAGTCCTCGCATCGCTGGCGATAATGAGGAAACGTATCGAGGAAGTGCCGGAAGAATGCCGTATATTCCACCGTGAATCGGAATTGCCGCTGCGAATCGGTGATCAGATCCACAGCCTCTTGAATGATGTAATCACCAACAGCCAACGCGCCTTCGGGATGCAGACACCAACCCAGATCGAAATGCGAACCCGGTACAAGAAACACACGGAAGGGCAATGCCGTGGGCGGCGACAGCGCTATGTTCGTCACTTTCAAGGCATCCTAAACAACAATGGCCGAAAGCGCGCCTCAGATCACGCCGTTTGTGCCGATGGCCTTGTCGGCGAAGATATTGTCCTCCAGCAGACAAGGCGTCGAGGCCTCCAACAATAGGGCCGGCCCTACCCCGGTGAAGCTATGTTCCACGCCAGCCGGCATCGGGACAATCTCTCCTTCGCACTTGTCCACGACCTTGCCATTGAGGATCATCTTGACGCGCCCTCTGACCACAAAGAATGTCTCGTGCTTCTTGCGATGACAATGAGCCGGACAGGTCTGCCCGTCGAAGACGAACAGGAACTTGCCGCAGTACCCCTGATCGACTTCGTTGGCCACCCAGAACTCGATCAGCCCTTGCCTGTCAAAATCGTCAAGCCCGAAGTCAAGCACCAGGGGCTCGACATCCGGCATCGTAAGGCCCCATTCGGCGATCTGCACCCGGCAACGGGCCAGCGCTTCACTGCGGCGCCGGCCGGATAGCTCAACCGAATCGTAGCTGCCCATCACGGAACTCCTCGACCAGCTCCGAGTCTTTCAGCCAACTACGAGACATGCTCGAGCCTGGCATACTCGGCGCGCCATTCATCATACAACCTCGTCCGCGCGTCGTCAGGCTCGAAGCGTCGACCCACACGCGACCAGTTCCGGACGGTGGTCTGCACCGAGTCGAACCAGCCTGCTGCCACAGCGGCGTACATGGCTGCACCGAGCGAAGTCGGCTCTTCGCAGTCCAGTCGCTCGACAGGAATGCCCAGCATGTCCGCCTTGACCTGAAGCCAACAGTCTGATCGCGCCCCGCCGCCGAGCGAACGGATTACACCCAGTGGCCGGCCGCCGCAAAGCCTCTCGAGCATCCGGTGAAGCTCGCAGGCAACCGCCTCCATGACAGCTCGCACAGCCACCCCGACGCCAGGTCGCTCCCGCGCTTGCTTGTGAATCAGTCTCGGCAGCACGCGCGGGGCTGCGTCCCGAGGTGCCACGGCGCACCAGCCTTCGCTGCCGACGGGAGTAGCCATGGCGGCCTGATCGAGGCACCTGTAGGACAGGTCGGGTGCGTACGCGGCGCGCGCCGTTTCCAACCAGACGCCGGCCCGCTCATTCCAGAGTAAGTGATAGAAGCGGCCTTCAACAGCGTGCGGGCCTACCCAGGATTCGCTTCGGCGAGCCGGGAAGTCGGCGAGCGTCTGCATCGCGCACAGCGCCGTGCCGGTAGTCTCTGAGACGTCCCCGGCATTGCAGTTGGCTGCCGCGACCGCGCCGGCAAGCTGGTCGATCGAACCTACAGCCATGGGCGTCCCGGCCGCCAATCCCAACCGCTCAGCAGCCTCACACGTCAATCGACCACACAACTCACCCGGCGACCGGATGACAGGAAGCTGCTCGGCAGCGATGCCGACCGCGCCCAACGCTGCGGGCCACCACCGCCGGCGCTTGACATCCAACAAGCCGGTGAGCGACCAGAGCGACCCGTCGCTGCACGGCGCCCCGACTAACCAGTTCACGACGTAATCATGCATGAGCAGGATGCGCCGCGAACGCCGCACCAGCCCGGGATCGCGCCGCTCGATCCACAGAAGTTTCGCCAAGGCCATCTGAGCCACCAGCGCGGGCAGGCCCGTGGCAGCAAACAGACCTTCGTGGCCGAACGCCGCCAGCAGATCGTCGGCCTCTCGTCCAGCCCGCGTGTCGAGCCAGGAGATCATGGGCATCAGTGGCTCGTCGTCTTCGTCCAGCAAGACAAACGTGTTCGACTGACTCGCTAGTCCGAGCGCTGCGATCGACGACGGGGCCGCCCCGCTCCTGGCTACCACCTCACCAACGCCCGCAGCAATCGCCCCGACCACGCGGTCCGGCTCGATCTCGATTCGGCCGTCAGGCTGCGTGCTTTGAGGACACGGCTGACGTGAACACTGCAACAGCCGCCCGTTTCGATCAAACAGGCCGATCTTCAGCGCGCTCGTACCAAGATCGAACGTCAGGAGATAACTCACGGCTCTTCGGAACCAGGAAGCTTGAAGCGATAGAACTCGCCGAGGAAGCTCGCATAGGCCTCCACCATCAGGTCCATGCATTGTCTGCCGGTCTCGGCAGAGGCCGTTGTTGGATCGCCGAACGCCCCGCTCTGGCTGGACTGCAGCCCCCACGTGCTCCAGAACACCTTGCTCCCGCCCGCGAGGCTGTCGGCCCCGACAAACTCGCTGCGGTAGCGGAACAGGTCCCGGTCGTCGGCAGCGGATAGATCGACTGGATAACCGAAGTGCATCATCAGCGATGTCTCGAACTCGCCGGCGTGGATCGCGCCACCGGGGGGGCTCTTGCGCACCTTGGCAAAGTGCGTCCCGATCAGGTGGTGCGGCGCCGTCACCGCGACATGTACACCCGTGGCGTCGGCCACTTCACGCGCAACCACGACGGCCAGGTGCCAATGGTGGCCGTGCGTGTTCACGATCGCCAGCTTCTTAAAGCCCATCTGGATCGCGGAGACGCACACATCCAGCAAAAGGTCCATCACAGCCCGCGTCCGGACCACGAACGTTCCCGGCCACTTGGTCATCACGCTGGAAGAGTAACCATATTGGATCGACGGTAGGACCAAAGTGCGGATTTCGGGTGCGAGGCGTGCAGCCACGGCCTCACAGACCCGTTCAGCGATGATCGAGTCGGTCCCGACGCCCAAATGACGGCCATGCTCTTCCGTCTGGCCGAACGGCAGCAGCAGCAGCGCGTTCTGCTCGATCGCCTCACCGATCTGTGGCCAGGTCAGATCCCGAAACGAGTGATTCACGAGCCTGTCCTCGACCGTCACGAACTCGGCGCCTTGCAGGTTACGTCCGCTTGTAGCACCTCAAAATGCAAATATAATGCCCGCAGCAAGAGCAATCAAACCAGATAATGCGGCCCTGTCGCCGTCCGAGTCGTCGGGTGGTGGACATCTTGACCGGCGAGCTGATCAGGGCGGGCGGAAAGGGATCGGAGCCAATGAGCGAACTGATGACGGGCGCCGGGACGTGGCCTCTTCCTGAGATCAGTTACGACCGCGACTGGTGCCGGATTGACCTCGAAACGGTGCCCAACATGGTCACCAAGCCGCCCGGGCCGCGCTCGCGCGAGATGCACGCTCGTGCCGCGGAGGTAATGAAGGGATATTCCGGCCAGGTAAGACTGTTTCCCGTTTGCTTCGAGAGCGGGCGGGGTGTCACCCTGCGCGACGTTGACGGCAACACCTATCTCGACTTCAGCAGCGGCATCTACGTGACCGGCCTCGGCCACTGCCATCCAAAGGTTAGCGAGGCCGTCGCGCACTGGGCAAAGCGATTGATGAACGCCCACGACTTCACCACCCCGGTCAAGATGGCCCTCCTGGAGAAGACAGCACAGATTCTTCCAGGCGATCTCAACGGAGTCCAGTTGTACGACAGCGGCACGACGGCGGTAGAGGCTGGCCTGCGACTGTGCCGGGGGGCAACCGGCCGCAGCGAGTTCATCAGTTGCTACATGGATTTCCACGGCAAGAGCCTCGGCAGTATCTCGTGCGCGCGCATGACCCGCATGAGCGGCTCGACGCGCATGCCCGGGTTCTACATGGTCCCCAGGCCGGACGTGTACCATCCCCTCTGGGCACGCGACGACGGCAGCCTCGACACTGAGAGGTACCTGGCGTTCTACGAGCAATTCATCGACGAGGCCACGACGGGACAGATCGCAGCGTTCGTGCTCGAGCCGATTCAGGGCTGGGCCGGCACCATCATGCCGCCGGACGACTTCTTCCCGAAGCTGCGCCGATTCTGTGACGAGAGGGGAATCCTGTTGCTGGCCGATGAGGTCCTGACCGGGATGGGCCGGACCGGAAAATGGCTGTGCATGGAGCATTGGGGCGTCCTGCCGGATGCGGTCACCATCGGGAAAGGCTTCGGCAACGGATTCCCCGTCACGGCGTGCGTAGCGCGAGAGGGAATCAAGGAGACGTTCACGCGGATCAGTGCCTCGACCAGCTACGGGGGAAACCCGATGGCCTGTGCCGCGGCGCTCGCCAGCATCGAAGTAATCGAAGAAGAGGGACTGCTCGGAAACGCTTTGATGCTCGGTCGCTATTTCACGCGTCGCATGGCCAAGATGCAGGAGGCGCATCCGATCATCGGACACGTCCGCGGACTGGGATGCTTGCTGGGGATCGAGCTGGTCAAACACCGCGCCAGCAAAGAGCCTTTCGAAGAGGCCGGCCGTATGGTTTACGTCAAAGCCTTCGAGAAGGGCCTGGCGTGGATCCCAGCCGGGCACATCCTGCGCATGAGCCCTCCCATCGTGATGAACGAGGCCGAGGCGGCCAAGGGCATGGACATTATCGATGAGGCAATCGGCGAGACCGAGCGGGAGCTCGGGTACTGAGCCGCAAAGCACAGCACGGCGCCGAGCAAACAAAGAGCGCCATCCGGGTGGAGAGTGCTGATGAAGGGATCATCACGAACCTCACGACGCAAGTTCCTGCAAGCCGGCGTGGCAGCGCCGCTGAGCCTGACGCTTCTTCACGGGGGCGCTAAGGCAGACAGCGCGGCGAAGCGTCGGCCTAACATTCTGCTGTTCACGTCAGACGATCAGGGCAAACTCGATCTAGGCTGCTACGGCAACGACCGATGCACCACGCCGAACTTGGATCGCCTGGCCAAACAAGGTGCCCGATTAACACGGGCGTTCACGCCGACAGCTATCTGCACCCCGAGCCGAGCGTGCCTGCTGACCGGGCTGTATCCGCATACCAGCGGGGCACACGGCTTCCTGCCGATCAAGCCGGGAATTGAGACGCTGCCTCTGCTGATGAGCCGGGCGGGGTATCGAACCGGCATCATCGGAAAGGTGCACGTCGGACCCGACGAACAGTTCCCGTTCGACTTCAGGATCGACGCACGGAAGCTGGACGCGGGTCGAAATATCGCCCAGTACGCCGAGGCTGTGAGCGCATTCCTGGAGGGCACGAAGGACAAGCCGTTCTGGCTGATGGTGAATTACTGCGACCCCCATCGGCCGTTTCCCGAAAAGGGCGTTACGAAGGGCAAAAAGGCCGAGGTGCCGGACTCCCACGATCCGAACAAGGCGCTCATCCCGCCTTTCCTCATCGACACGCGCGAGACCCGCATCGAGTTGGCTAGATACTACGATGCCATTCGCCGCATGGACACCGGCGTCGGCCTCGTGCTGAGAATCCTCGAAGCGGCCGGCCACGCCGACAACACGCTCGTAATGTTTACCAGCGACAACGGCATGCCGTTCCCGTTCGCCAAGACAACGCTGTACGACGCCGGGATCAACATGCCGTTCCTCGTCAGGTGGCCCGGTGTCCTCAAGCCGGGCAGCGTCATCGACGCCATGATCAGCTTCATCGACGTGCTGCCGACCTGCCTCAACGTTGCGGAAGCGCCGGTCCCCGCCTCGATCCAGGGACGAAGCTTCTTGCCCGTGCTTCGAGGGCAGAGCAAGGAGCTTCACAACGTCATCTTCGCCACGCACACGGATCACGCCAGAAGGCCCAGAGTCCCCAGCCGGGCCATTCGCACGCATCGCCACAAGTACATCTACAACTTCCGGCCCGACCTGGCGTTCAAGAACAACGCGATGAACAGCCTCACCTGGCGGTCAATGCTTGAAAGGGCCAAGACCAACAAGGATCTCGCGGTACGTGTCAGACTGTTCCAGCACCGCCCCAGGCACGAGCTTTTCGACCTGCGGTCCGATCCACACGAGCTCAGGAATCTCGCAGGAGATCCTGAGAGCGCAAACATGCTCGCCCATCTGCGAGCCCGACTGATGCAGTGGATGAGCCGTGTGAACGACCCCTTCCTGCCCGAAATGAAACAACAATTGGCCGAGGCCAGCAGTGCCGGGTAGGCGGATCCCCCCCGCCTTGCATAGCCTGCCTGCCGGAACCGCACGCCGTCTGTCGTTATGTTCTCCGCGCCACCAATCCGCCGATCCGTGACGGCGCGCGATGCAAGACGATGAGCTAAGACCTCAGGACCTCGTCCCAAGTGACGATCCGCCGAGCATCGACCGCCTTTCGCACAAGCAGGCCCACGAGCACTGCATCACGACCGTTGCGCACGCCGCTAAGCGGTTTTTTGCCGTTGCGCACGCACTCGAAGAACGACTCGACCGAGAGCCGCGTATCGTCCACATCCTCCGGCACGATTGTGCGAGCTGGCTTGTCCTTTTCCTTGTACACGAACTTGCCGGCGCCCAAATCAACGCCTCCCTTGAGCCCAGCGAAACGCTCATAGACCCCTGTGAACGCGCCGTCCTTCGGACAGAACCAACTGTGCAGAAAGCTGACGGTCATGCCGTTGGGATACTCGATCGTAGCGCTGTAGTAGTCCGTGACGTCGCGGCCGGGATCGACGTCGGTGTAGATGTCCCGCCTGCCCATCCCGAACGCGCGTACGGGCGTGCCCTGGGCCACCCAGTTCAGCACGTCCCACGTGTGACACGCCTGTTCGAGCATCCAGTCGCCGCTGCGTGCGCGAACAGAGAACCATCCCTTCAAGGGACCCCAGGCGTTGCACCAGGCTGCGCGCGCGTCGATCGGCTGGCCGATTTCGCCCTCGTGTACCAGCTTGATCGCCTCCTGATACCTGGGATTGCAGCGCCTCTGAAAGCCGATCTGTACGATGCTCTCGCCGCGTGCTTCCGCCGCCACAATCCGGCGACATTCCTCGACCGTGAGGCACATGGGCTTCTCGCCGTACATGTGCTTGCCAGCCGTGATCGCATCGAGATACATCGGAGCATGCAGGTCACAGGGCACCGCGATGACAACGGCGTCAAGGTCGTCCCGGGCGAGCAGATTGCGGTAGTCTGTCGGCCCGGCGGAGTAGCCTTCGGGCTTTTTCGAGTGCGCTTTCTCCACGATTCCGAGCGCGCGCTCCAGATGCTCCTTCTTGATGTCACAGATGGCCGGGACTTCTACTCCCGGCACCGTTACCGCCACCTTCAAAAGCCCCGTACCGCGCCCGCCGACACCGATGAACCCACACCGCACACGCTGCGGCGTCGGTTCCTGCGAGAGCGCGCTACGGCCGAGCCCGACGGCCAGCCCTGTCGCCGCAGAGCTCATCATGAAGCTGCGACGTGAAATGTCCGTTCGTTCATTCATCCCTGCAATCTCCCGACCGCGTGAGCCACCCGCCTCTGGCGGCTGCACGCGCTCAAACCGCCACCAGATTCGCAGATCGATCCACTCAAGCGTACGCTAACAGCCAATCAGGGGCAACGCAAGTACGTTCGGGCTCTGCCGAGGATCGCTTGACGCTGAAGGGCAACCTGGGCAGGAATCGGCCTCATCGATACGCCGCAC
>CAYGAN010000146.1:0-4363 GCA_964347585.1 uncultured Planctomycetales bacterium
AAAAGACCAGCTATAGGCAGTCAAGGGTGAAGTAGAAGAATTTGCAGAGTTCGTTCTTTGACATGTGAAGATTCCTCAGGGCGTTGGTCTTCGGCGGTGGCTTTTGCCGGTGGTCGGAGACTGCGGCAGGTAGTCGCGGCGGTCGGTGAGGATCCGCCAGGCGACGTGGCAGAGCTTGATCGCGGTGGCGGTGACGGCGGCCAAGTGGTGGAGGCCTTCGCCGCGGCGCCGGAGCCAGTAGTCGCGGAGGTCGCCTTCCTGGTAGCAGGCTCGGTGGGCCATGCGCCAGAGCGTGTGACGCAGGAAGGGCGAGCCGCGCTTGGTGATCCTGCGGCGTGGGGCCTCGTATTGGCCGGTCTGGAAGACGGTGGTGTCCGGGCCGGCGAAGGCGACGAGTTGGGCGCCCGAATCGAAGGTCTCGATGGGATCGGTCTCGCCGAAGAGACTGACGGCGCTGATGTGGTTGATGCCCGGCAGCGTGAAGATGTGCCTGGGCAGCCGATCCGCCAGGGCTTCGATGTCGGCCTCGAGCTGCTGTCGAATGGGCGTCATCGCTTCGATCTGCGTCAGCAGCGATCGGATGCTTATGCGAGCGCCGTCGAGACCGCGGCAGGTGCCGACCGTCTGTTGGGCGGCCTGCGCGATCTCTTCAGCTTTGGCCGGGCCGTACTTGCCCCGTGAGGTCTTGCGGATCAGCTCGGTCACCGCTTGTTGCCCGAGCGTCAGCACGTCCACCGGCGTGGGTGCGGTCATAAGCAGCGTGCGGCCAGTCTTGCAGAAGGGGTTGGCCAGGAGGGTTTCGTACTCGGGCCAGACCGGATGCAACCGGCTCCAGAGCAACTGCTTGAGTCGGGCGACCTGGCCGATCAGCTTGTACCGCAGGCGTGTCAATTGTCGGCAGGTCATGGCGAAGTCGCCAGGGACGATGGTGACCTTGTGCTCGCTGTTCTTGAGCAGCCGGGCGATGTGCCGAGCCTCGATCTTGTCGGTCTTGCGGACGCGGATGTCCTTTCGGGCCTGCTGTTTGGGCTGGATGGGGTTGAGGACGACGACCTCGTAGCCCTTGCCGACCAGGAAGTCCCGCAGGGCATACCAGTAATGGCCGGTCGCTTCCATGCCGACCAGGATCTGGGTGCGTCGGCCGGCGTCTTTGAGGCGATTGAGCAGGCCCTGGTATCCTTTCGCGTCGTTGCTGAACGACTGGGATCGGACGACGAACTCGTCGTCGCGGTTGATGACGCAGGCGACATGCTTGCGTTTGGCGACGTCGATACCGCAGAAACGGGTGTATCGTTTGGTTCTCACGGGATTGGACTCCTGTGTTCTCTGATCGGGGTGTCCCGGCCCTGGCTCAGTCCGCAACCTCATCCGTGATCCGGAGCGTCTCCGCGGGTGGCGGATCTCCAACCAGCTCATACGCGGCTCGCTGAGGCAGGCCAGGGCGCAGCGGTCTTTCTGACGAGGCCGAGCCTCAAGGAGAAAACGCTGCCGGTGCCCTGATCGAGGGTCCGTTCCACGGCTCACGCTTGGGCGAAGGCTGTCCCGACGAAGTCCGGCGCTCGCCCGGTGACCGGCAGCACCTGGTAGTAACCGTTGGGCGTCGTGGCGTTGTACGGCTCGAAGGCGATCAGCCCGAGGTCGATGAGCCGGTCCCGGGCGACCTCGAACTCGGAGAAGCCCAGGCCCAGGGCCTCGCAGATCTTCTCCTTGCGGTAGAAGCTGACGCCGTGGCGGTCGGCGGCCAGTACCACGAACAGATACAGGACTTGGTCCTGATGGGTCATGACCTCCAGGAAGCCGTTTCGCAGAAGCCGGTGGTCGATCCAGGCGAAGGACTTCTCGATCCTTCGCACCCGCTGGGGTTGCGGAATGCAGTACTTTCGCATAGACGAAAACCTCCAAGGTCGGTCCGGCGATGCGGGTGTTCTGCCACGAACAACTGGCTCGCACCGCCGCGGTCCGCAGTGGCCCGCATCGGGCTACCCGCCGTCCCGCCTGAAACCAAAACCAAAAACAGACAATCTCGCAGATCTCTGCGAGCTTGTCAGGGGACGGCGGCCTGCGCCTGCACATGTCCTGAGGAATCTTCCTGAACGGAAGTAGAAGTCGGATCAAGATCCATCGGGTGCGTCCCTTCGGGGTTTAAGAAGATCCAATGGATCAAGAGGACCGTGCAGTACCCACTGCACTATATGAGGAGAAGAGTCAAATGAATAAGAAACCCATCCTTAGACTCGCCGGGGTGCTGTGTTCGGCGGCTATCCTGCTGGCGACGGCTCCTACGTCCGCATGGGGCACGTCTCCGGAGAAGCCGAACATCCTGGTGATCTGGGGTGACGACGTCGGCCAATCGAACATCAGCGCTTACACCCGCGGTCTGATGGGGTACAAGACGCCGAGCATCGACCGCATCGCCAGCGAGGGCGTGATGTTCACTGACTACTACGGCGAGCAAAGCTGCACGGCCGGCCGCTCGTCGTTCATCATGGGCCAGAGCGTGTTCCGCACCGGACTCTCCAAGGTCGGCCTGCCTGGCGCCAAGGAAGGCATGAGGGTCGAGGACCCGACAATTGCCGTGTTGCTCAAGGACCAGGGCTACGCCACCGGCCAGTTCGGCAAGAACCACCTCGGTGACCGCGACGAGCACCTGCCGACCAACCACGGTTTCGACGAGTTCTTCGGCAACCTCTACCACCTCAATGCCGAGGAGGAGCCCGAGAACGAGGACTACCCAAAGGATCCCGAGTTCCGTAGGAAGTTCGGACCTCGTGGCGTGATCAAGTCCACTGCGGACGGCAAGATCGAGGATACGGGGCCGCTGACCAAGAAGCGTATGGAGACCGTGGATGACGAAACCGTAGCCGCGGCCATCGACTTCATCCGGCGCCAGCACAAGGCCGGCAAGCCGTGGTTTGTCTGGTGGAGCGGCACCCGCATGCACTTTCGCACCCACGTCAGCGCCGAACGCCGCGCCGAGACTGCCAAGAGGTATCCGCATGCCGATGAATACACCGCCGGCATGATCGAGCACGACATGCACATCGGGCAGCTCCTCGCGCTGCTCGACGAGCTCGGCATCGCCGACAACACGATCGTGCACTACTCGACCGACAACGGCCCGCACTACAACACTTGGCCGGATGCAGCCTCCACCCCGTTCCGCGGTGAGAAAAACACCAACTGGGAGGGCGGCTGGCGCGTGCCCTGCGTGGTGCGCTGGCCCGGGGTGATCAAGCCGGGGGCAGTCAGCAACGGCATCGTCCACCACATGGACTGGCTCCCGACCTTCCTCGCCGCCGCTGGCAAGAACGACATCAAGGAGGACCTCCTCGACGGCTACAGATCGAGCGCCCTCGGCCGCGAGTACAAGATCCACCTTGACGGATACGACCTTACCGACCACCTCAAGGATCCGGCGAAGGTCGAAAGTCCGCGCAAGGAGGTCTTCTACTTCTCCGACGACGGCGACCTGACTGCCCTGCGCTACCAGGACTGGAAGATCATCTTCATGGAACAGAAAAGCCTTGGCACGTTCCGCGTCTGGATGGAGCCCTTCGTCCCGCTGCGCGTCCCGCTGATCTTCAACCTCCGCCGCGATCCGTATGAGCGTGCCTCGATCACGTCAAACACTTACTACGACTGGCTGCTCGACCGGGCCTATCTGCTGGTACCCGCTCAGGCCTATGTCGGGCAATTCCTCGAAAGCTTCAAGGAATATCCGCCGCGCCAGGAGGCTGCCAGCTTCTCGCTGGACAAGGTGATGGAAAGAATGCGTTCGGGCGGGGAGCGTTGATACGATGTGTGTGGCTGTCACGTGATGAGAGGACCCCGATTGCGCAATCTAGACTGAGACGTCGAGGAGTGCACCGTGATCCGATTCCGTCGTCTGGGATTGCTACTTGGTTTGGCTGCGCTGTGGGGATGTCACTCTTACGATCCCCTGCCGTCGTGGAACGACGGTCCGGCAAAAAAGAGCATTGTGCAGTTCGTCGGCGAGGTGACCCAGGAAGGGGGAGAGAACTACGTCCCGCCAGCCAAGCGAGTGGCCGTATTCGACAACGACGGCACACTCTGGTCCGAGCAACCGGCCTACTTCCAGTTGCTCTTCGCGATCGACCGCGTCAAGCAGCTCGCGCCGCAGCATCCTGAATGGCACACGACCCAGCCCTTCAAGGCCGTCCTCGATGGCGACATGCACGCTCTCGCAGAGAGCGGCAAGAAGGGCTTGCTCGAACTGGTGATGGCGACCCATGCGGGCCTGACGACGGATCAGTTCGCCGACGTCGTGCGCGACTGGATCACGACCTCGCGACATCCGTCGACGCGTAGGCCGTACACTGAAATGGTCTTTCAGCCCATGCTT
>CAYGAN010000146.1:4373-6832 GCA_964347585.1 uncultured Planctomycetales bacterium
CTGCGCGCCCGCGGGTTCAAGACGTTCATCGTCTCGGGCGGCGGGATCGAGTTCATGCGCGTCTTCGCTGAAGATGTCTACGGCATTCCGCCCGAGCAGGTAATCGGCTCGAGCATCAAGACGCGGTTCGAGGTCCGCAGCGCGGGACCCGTCATCAAGCGCCTGCCCGAGATCGACTTCATCGACGACAAGGCGGGCAAGCCGGTCGCCATCCACAAGTTCATCGGCCGGCGGCCAATCGCCGCGTTCGGCAACTCTGACGGCGATCTCCAGATGCTTCAGTGGACGGCCGCGGGCGACGGCGCGCGGTTCATGCTCATCGTCCATCACACCGATGACGAGCGTGAATGGGCCTACGACCGCGACTCCCACATCGGGCGATTGGACAAGGCACTCGATGAAGCCGAGAAGCGCGGATGGACGGTCGTGGACATGAAGCGAGATTGGCGCGTTGTGTATCCTCGGTGAACGCCGATCGACGAGGACCACGGGTGACTTGGATGGTACCATCATCAACTTGACGAGCTGATTTGGGTTGTTTGACAATCACTCTGAGCGCTGCCGCAGCGGCAGTGAAGGCGGTCATAAGGAATCTGGTATGAAACGAGTCAACGTCCTCCATATTGGAGTCGTGTTTCTGGTAACGCTCGGCCTCGTTATCACCGCGAGCGCGCAGGAATGGAAGAAGCCCGACTATTAACCAGTTCATGGAGCAATTGCAGACTCCGGGCGGATCAAAGTGACCTGTTTCTTTTTGGGAGAACCAGGTCCGGCCAACGGCGTTACTGTCCGAAATCAGACCTTAATCAAGGTAAGAACGAGTTGCACAGATCTGGTACCAGGTGCTGTCACCTCAGTAGCAAATGGCTGATTCATGTTCGAGGAGGCAAGAGAACCCGCGAAGGCGCTCGATCAAGAGGGCAATTCGGCACACTGGGTAGTCGGGACTCAGCAACGAGGGCCTGTTACCGGTTGACTGAGAATCGGGTGCGATGGACGAACTTGTTTGCCCGCGCGCCAGCAGGCAAAGCACAAGCGAGCTCGTCCTTGGCGATGGCATTGACCCGGATCGTGTCCATTGACTGACGTGTCCCGGAGCGCTTTGCTGGGCGATTCCCCGTGATGGAAGAAGACGCCCAAGCGAACGGCTTGTCGGATTTGGAACTCCCCCACCAAGCGTCGGGAGTATGCCGGGTCAGGAGACAAAAACATGTCCTCGAACAGGTGCGACAACGGTAGAACCCCGACGCGTGCGTTGGCGGTCGTTATAGTGTTGCTTGTAGGTGGCTGTGCCGACATCAAAGTTGAGTCGGCGTACGGACGTGGGATCAAGTTCTCGGGCATTGGCTCGTCGTTTGACTGGTCACGTGGCGCGCCGGAAGGGATGGCCGCTTGGGTTGCCGACAACCCGCGCCTTCACGCACTCATTCAGGAGATGATCGAGCGCCACCTCGCTCGCAACGGGTTCGTGAAGAAGACGACGGGCACGCCTGATTTCTGGATACGTTATCACGTTGGGCGACGCATGAGGGAGGATTCCAGTGTGAGTCCGCACGGCATCTCATATGAAGAAGGCTCCTTGGTGTTGGACGTTCTTGATCCGGGCACCGGTCAACTCATCTGGCGCGGCGTCGCGCAGGCAAGACTCGTGGCTGATCTTCCCCCGGAAGCAAGGGAGAAAAGAATCGACAGAGCTGTCGGGCTGATGATGGAGCGTTTCCCGTCGAAGCGGGGTAAAGCAGAGTCGGGGCAATGAGCAACTCAGGCAGAGCATGAACACGTTGGCGGGCCACGGACGACCGGGATCGAGGAGCCCGCAGGAAATGCCCAACGGCAGCGTAGTTGCTGCTTGATCGGCGAGGGGATCACGTCATGAGCTGCGATAGTCACACGGGGCCAGGCGATCAGACGCCACGTGCCAGTTGCGTTAATCCCCGGGTTCAGTCTTGCTTCCCCGGCGCGCCGTTGGTGCTCGTCGTCCTGCGCTGGCGGCGCGGACTTCTACATCCGCCATGAGCAAGACGGCCAATCCTTCGAGCTGAAGATCAAAGGACGCATTCAGTTCCGCTACACCGGCATCAGCCGCCAAAGCGACAATCGGAACCTGGTGGGCAAGCAGTGGCACGACGACCGTAGCGGCTTCGAATTCGAAAGACTTCGTCTGAGCTTCACCGGGCATCTATGGACGAAAGACTTGACGTATCGCATCGAGGTGGATGGCGATACGGATGGTCAGCACGATGTGGAGACGCAGTACGCGTACGTGACGTACAGGTTCACAGACGAATTGCACATGCGGCTGGGACTCTACAAGGCGCCTTTCGGCCGACAGGAGACGGAGAGCGTCGGCCGGCAACAGCTCGTCGATCGGTCCGTGGCGAACGAGGTGTTCAATCTCGGTCGGGCGGTCGGTGCGTGGCTCTTCGGGCACCTGCTCAACAAGGAGCTGGACTGGCACG
>CAYGAN010000146.1:6842-11972 GCA_964347585.1 uncultured Planctomycetales bacterium
ACAAGCCGAAGTGGATCACGATGGTCTTCGAGCGTGTCAAGGACTACTCGATGATCAAGATGCTCGTCTGGTTCCACATCAACAAGGAGCTGGACTGGCACGTCAGCATCAGCAACGGTTTCGGGAACCCGGGCGATGACATCCGTGACGTTGACACCAACTTCGCCTACATCGCTCGTCTCGTATGGCACGCGGTGGGGGACTACGGCAAGGGCGAGCCGGACTTGGAGTTCCACCAACAGCCCGCCCTCGACGTGGGCCTGAGCTTCGCCTACAACGACGACAACGGCGACACTGGCGGTCCCCTGCTGCTCTATCAGGTACCGGACGTGATTCGCGCTGGACGAGTGGGCAACGGCTTGTCCGACACCAGCGGTACGGATTACTACATGTTCGGCACCGACGCGTCGTTCAAGTGGCGGGGCTTCTCGGCCCACGCGGAATATTGGGTCCGCGCGATCGACAGCGACGACTGGCAAAGTGACTGGCAGCGGCTCAGCGGCCATGGCAATGCGACGCACCAGCAGGGCGGGTACATTCAGCTAGGCTACATCATCCCGAAGACCAAGCTGGAGATCGTCGGGCGGCTCGGAGGCGTCTGGGACAACGACGACGACCACTGCTGGGAGTATGGCGCGGGCCTGAACTACTACATCAAGGGCCACGATCTGAAGCTACAAGCCGACGTGACGCGCGTCAGCGAAGTGCCGATCAGCGCCAGTCGCTCCAACCTCGAGCTGAATGACGAGATCACCATGATCCGCGTGCAGCTTCAGGCTGCCTTCCAGCACCCCGGGCGGCAGGGAATAAGGAAGCTCCTTGAATGCATGCAGCGGCATTCGGGTTGGGGCAGGGCCTGGTCCTGTGTAGATCCGATGGGGGCACCATTGCATCTTTGGATCTCACGCGGCCTGGTGGCTGCGTTTCCTCTGCGTCTCCGGTGGCGGAATCGTGTGACACGGATGTGGCGACTTGAGCCGATACCATCGCTTCGCGAGAGACGCTCGAGGACCTGACGTACCAGGTACACGCCGCTCTTGGTCTTCTTCAACCGCTTGGCGGCCTGCTCGACTGCGCAGGAAGGACTTGCCACAGCAGCGGCCAGTTGAGTCGTGCCAGCCGACGTACTAGGATTGGACCCGACGGTACAGCCAAGGTTTGCGCCACATGGAAACGGCCATCCGAAACCAGGAGGCACTTAGGAAACAGGCTCACCTGCCCCGCAGTGCGCGAAGTTCCGCAGGGCCCTCTTCGGGAACGTAAGGCTTATCTCATTACGGAGTTGCGCTGGACGCGGCTCTCTGTTTTTCATCGCGCCCGGCAGGACTCGAACCTGCAACCCTCGGATTCGAAGTCCGGTACTCTATCCAATTGAGCTACGGGCGCAAGGTCTGTTAAGCATTCGTCTTTATGCAGGACGTTGTCGTGTTCCCGACAAGCATGAGTTCGGCCCTCCCGCTCCTTTGTCTGTAATTTGGCGCCGTGTTGAGCCAGGGCGTACGATCCCGCAGCAGGGGTTCCCCGCTCTGGCCAAGCGTCGGCGAATCGCCAAGCGAGGATGCGTTGCAGTTCGGGTCGGTCCCCGGCCTTAGCTTCGGCGCGGGATGGGGCACCCGTCTGCAAGACTCGGCGAAGCCCATTCTTCCTGTGTTCCCTGGCTGTTGGTCCGGGCCGATCAGCCCAGAGGCCCGGCAGGGGCCCTGACCTGTTCGGGATCGACGAATGGGCTGGCGCCCCACGACGTCTTTATAAGCCAGCGAGCGTACCGGTGCGGGAGCGAGAGCTAGCATAGATCCGGCCGCCGCGAGCGTCAAGGACCTCGGCACAAGGAGCTGGTGTCAGAGATAAGCCGACACACACAGTTCTCCCCGGCAAGTAGCTTGCCACGAAGGCACGTCGTTGCATCTGTTCGCAACCTGCTGGGTAAGGACTCACTGGCAGGCGGGCTCGGATGCTAGAAGGCCTCGTCAGACGTCGTCGGTTGGTGTAAGGGCGCAACCAGCGATACACGGGCTCCTTTTCCCGGGGCGCTGTTCACGTTCAATGTCCCGCCCAACAACTCAAGGCGCTCGCGGATGCTGAACAGGCCAAAGCCGTCGCCCTCACCATTGTACGTCACGTTCTGCGTCGGATCGAAGCCGACGCCCTTGTCTGTGACCACAATCTCGACCCGCTCCCCATCGAGCCGGCTCAGCCGCACGTCGGCGGCCCTCACCTTCGCGTGCTTAACGACGTTGAACAGCAGCTCGCGTACGGCCTGGAAGAGCAGCGCGCCCGTGTCGTCGGTGCCACCCCGGATTTCACCATCGACCTCCACCGTGATGGTCAGGCCGTACCTTTCCTGCATCTGCCGTCTCAGCCACTGCAGCGCCGGCGCTAGTCCAGCTTCGTATAGAATCGGCGGGCTCAGCTGAGCGGTTAGCGAGTGGGAGACCTGAAGCGACTCCGCTAGCAGCTTACGGACCTGCTCCAGCGATCGGTGCGGTTTACGGTCCCGAACTTGCTTTCTCAGGACCTGGACGTGCATGCTGGCCGCAACGAGGAGCTGCTGGACATGATCGTGCAGGACCTGGGCCAGGCGCCGCCGCTCGTTCTGCTCGGCCCGCGTCAACTCCGAAGCCAAGGCCCGCAGCTGAATAGCCCTTCTCCGCAGCGCCTCGTTAAGTGTTTTGAGCTTGCTCTCCGCTTGCATGCGTTCTCTGACCTCTTGCTGCAGTACGTCAACGGTCTGGGCGAGTTCGACGGTGCGCTCATCCACGCGCACTTCAAGCTCATCGCGGGCCTCGCGCAGCGCTTGCTCTGCCCGCTTCAGCTCAGTGACGTCCAGAACCGTGCCGAAGGCGCTGCGAACGTTCCGGGCGTCATCACAGCGCGCCTCACCGCGCGCATGCACTACACGCTGGGTGCCGTCCGGCCGGACAATGTGGTAGTCCATTTCGTACGGCTCTTTATGCTGGAGAGTCCTTTCCATGCTTCGGGCGACAGCCTCCCGATCATCAGGGTGGATGTAGCTCAGGAACGTCTCAAGCGTCAAGTCCACCTGCCGCGGGTCGATGCCGAAGATGCGGTACAGCTCCTCGGACCAGACCGCCCTGTTCTCTGCGACGTCGAACTGCCAGCTGCCGAGATGGGCCACTGCCTGAGCCTGAGCAAGTTTCTCCTGGCTCTGCCTTAGCTCCGTTTCGCTTCGCTTGAGATCCCGGAACAGAAGCTCGTAAGGCCTCGTCAGTCCTATCTCAATCAGTGCTCTGTAGATGAGGAAAAAAGAGAGGATCTTGAGCATATGTCCGATCATGTTGAAGAAATCAAACACCCCTACGTACAGGGTGAAGGCGAGTTCGGACAGGACCGTCGCGCAAATGGAAGCAGCCACCAGGTGTAGCACTGTTCTTTCCAGCCTCTTTCGCTGTGCCAGCAACGCCGCCAGTGCCGCCAGCAGAATTCCACAGATGACGTACTCACTTACAATCTTCACCGCGGTCAGCCCCGCGCCGTCCACGTAGCATTCAGGAAAACGAGCCCATCGCAGGACGAAGACGTCCGGGCGAAAGACAGATGCCAGCAGGAGCGCCACGATCACGGCGAAAGACGCGACAGCGGCGGCAGGCTTTTTCAGCTTTCGCCTCAGAAAGAGCGGCGCGATGAGAAGAGATATGCTCTCCAGATAGCGGGCGCTAATCCAGAGCTGGGTGGCAAGGTTCGAACCCCCTTTCGTGAAGATGTCCATCCCTTCGTAAGCCAGGGTATGCACCAGATCGACGGTCGCGACGAACAGGTACGCGATGCCGACAAACAGCAGGTAGTCATTTTGAAGGAACCGGCGGGCGTTCCACGCTAGCATGAAAATAGCGCAGGCGACGGCAATGCTGAACAGCTCGGCCAGAGTGTGGAAAAGCAAATAGTTGAGGTTGCTTATCAGCCACATCGCCATGAGCGCGCAGACGCCTAGCAGGAGGGATGCAGCCTTTCGACCGGCTAGGTGTACGCCAGCCATGTCCCGCCCCTCTATCGGCATACATACTCGCAGACCCTATCTGCCAAGGTGCGCCTTAGTAACCATGATGCCAATAACGAATGGTGGTTTCAAGTCGCATTTCAGCGCTGAGGCCCCTTGGTGCACGGTCCTTGGGCTGCCGGCAAGAGCCCATTTCGAGCTTCGTTGGGGAGGCGGTCTGCCGTCGCGCGTGCTACGCCGAGGATCTAGCCAACGCACCGCCGCGCGACCGGCGTAGCGCTGCGCAAGAAGACGGTCTTTTCATCGCCCTGAATGTTTTCCCTGTGTCGGCGTTCATCCGGCTGCCTCAGAATCGGGCCTGCTGGCGAACGACCACAGCACGGCGCCGTCTTGAATCGGCCGGGATGCGAATCAATCTCCGCCGACTTCGTACCAAGACTCAAGCGCCAGCTTGGGCGGCCTGGCTGTCTCGGGCGGCAAGCACCGGTCGCACAGGACGCCTCCGGGCACGCACCCGGGACACTGGATCATCGGCTTGCGCTCCAGGGTGTAGGCGATGACCTCGGCGTTGCAGCCGGGGCACATGTGCTTTCTGATGGCTTGGGTTCCTCTCGACTGTGTGCCGTCGGGCGAGGCGCGCGTGAGGCTGACGGCCTCGTCCTAGCACAGCTGGCACTGAGTTGGGTAGGCGCTCGCTTGGCTCACCATCTCGTGGCCGGTCGTTCTACCCGCCCTCTCGCAGCCTGCCGGCAAGCCCAGTGTGCCAACCAGCAACATCCCCGCTACGGAAAATGGCATGACGCGACTCATAATTTGGTTTTCCTCGCAAGACGGATAGTCTGAGACGCGTTTCGCCCATTGTTTCTCGCCGTAAGATTAGATGCAGGTCTGCGACTTTTTCGCCCACGGAGGTCGGCAGCCTACCACGGCGAGTCGGCGCCAACCCGGGCAGCGCTGAACACCCTGCATGCCGCCAACCGGCTTGTCGGCGCCTCAAGACTCTGGCCGCTCATCAAAGGGGAGCTGATGCAGGCAGAGAATCAAGGATCAATGCGGCGCATCAACAGATCCGGCGAAGTCAGGCGCGATAGCAGCCAGCACCGCGAGCAAGTCTGACTCCCGATCGAGCCTGCTGAGCAAGCAGTGACACGTGGTCGGGTCGGTGAAGTGTACCA
>CAYGAN010000147.1:0-5353 GCA_964347585.1 uncultured Planctomycetales bacterium
GCGCGATTCTACAATGCCATGTACCTGGCCCTGAAGAAGCAACGATATCACGACCGCGTGTTCGGCGCCGCCCGAGCGACGTTCCGCTACGGCCTGATCAGAAACATCCACCGCATGGATCGCCTGCTCGCCGTCGGCGACCCCATTGTCGATGAGCTGCTGTTCCAAGGCCCGCTGGTCAAGAAGAGCCGCATCGACCTAGCCTACAACGGGATCCCAGCGTTCGCCATCAAGCCCGGCGAGCGCGAGGCCAGCCGCGAGAAGTTGCGTCGCTACGCGGAGCGTCTGCTCGGGACGAAGCCCACGTTCGTCTTCTCGCACGTTGCCAGGCCGGTGGTGAGCAAGGCGTTCTGGCGCGACGTCCAGGTGCTCGAGGCCCTTGAGCCGCTCTTCGCTGAGGCTGGCGAATCGGCCGTCCTGTTCGTCTTGGCCTCGGCTACCGCCGCAAGGTCACCGCAACAGGTCCGCAAGATGAGCAGCGCCTACGGTTGGCCCGTGCGACATCGCCGTGGTGGGCCGGACCTCCGAGGTCCCGAGCAGGACCTCTGGCAACACTTCGCCCCCTTTAACAAGCGGGCGAGAGTTTCCCGCATCATCTTCGCGAACCAGTTCGGCTGGTCCCGAACCGCTTGCGGTCCCAGTATGCCCGCAGACATGAACTTCATGGACCTGCGCCAGGGAAGCGACGTCGAGTTCGGAACATCCATCTACGAGCCCTTCGGAATCGCGCAACTCGAACCGCTCAGTTTCGGTGCGATCTGCGTGATCAGCTCCGTCTGCGGATGTGCCGGATTCGTCCAGAGCCTGGATCTACCCATCGCGCCCAACGTGATCGTTGCAGACTTCACCGAGGTGGACCCGCCACCGCGATCGGTCCGGGCAGCACTGAGAATTGGCCGGCGTGAAGCCGCCGCGGCCGAAAGACGCGCCGCGCGTCGTATCGCTGATCGTCTCTTTGAGTTCCTGCCGAGAACGCCTGCGGCCCGCGCCCACTTGCTCCGCGATGGCCAGAAACTCGCCGCGCAGATGGGCTGGGACATCGTTTGTCGCGACTACTTGGTGCCTTCCTTGTCAGCGGCCCTGGCACGCTAGCTGCTTCTACCCGCAGGTGCCTTGTCAGCCCGCAGCCGCTTGAGCGGCGCAGGGAGTGGCCCTTTCAGGACAAGGGGTTACGCGCAGCCGGGCGCGGCAGGCGCCGCCGAGCCCAACTTGAGCCCCGAACATCGCGGCGACCTGCGTGCGGCAGCCAGGAAAAAGAAAGCACCGAGTGCCGTTACAGGCGTTCCCGGTGCTTTCCGGAGGGGAAAGAAGCCACTTTGTAAGTCAAATCTTCACAAAGACTTACGGATTCCCTCCAATAATCGTCGCGCCCTGACGGCGCGACCGCAGTTATTATACGCTCCTTACTACCGCGAGGCTCATTTCTCCAGGTTATTTATCGGCAATCGCGCCGATTCTTTTCACTCCTGCCCGTCCTATTGTACACAATTGGCCCAAAAATCCAGCAAAATCCTCCCATTTTTACGACTGAAATGCCTGCCGGGGATCGGCTCCTGCTAGAACGCTCCCGATCCCTTCTCCCCAGCCATCTCAGCTCATCCCAACCGGCTTGGGTCCAACTGCCACGACCTCCTTCTCGGTGCGAGCAAGCGTCCCTAGCACTGGCCGTAGCCGCAACCATAACACTTGTGGCAACCCTCGCCATACACGAGGCGATCGCCGCACTCGGGGCACTTGAGCTTGAAAGCCAGCCCTGGCGAGATGACGCCCGCATCCCCGGCGGCTGCGAGCGTCTCCGCACTTGACCAACATAGGTCAGCTGCTTCGGCGTGGCGCACACCGTGGCGTTGGCCGTTGCCTTTTCCGTTACCATTACCGCCTTCCGAGGCGCTGTCACTACTGCCGGGGCCAGCGGCTCGGCGCGACGCGGCCTCGCCGCGAGCGGTCAACGACCGGCCAAGCTCCGAAACGTCCCCTATCTCACCGAGCAACAAGGCGCGCAGGCCATAGAACTCCTTGGCCCGCTGATACTTCATCAAGGCACGGGCCAGCCCGTCGCCGAGGCTCTGGATCCTGCCGTCTTTGGTAGGAACCTGCAGACTTGATCCTATATCCTTCAGCTGCCGTATCACATGCGTCAGAGATCCTCCTGCACGCAGCCAAAGCGAAATCATCCGACAGATGGCCTCCAAATCACTGGTGGCCAAGTCCCCTCCCTTGCCCAGTTGGGCAAAGACCTCCAGCTCTCGCTCAGTCTTCGGATCGACCGTAATCTTTACGTGCATGTTTCCAAAGGGTGTCATCTGGCGGATGCGGAGCCCGCTGACGATCTCGGCCAACTCCCGGGGCTCCAACTCCGGCGGCTGAGCGCTGCTGGCTTGACCGTTTTTGTCGTGGTCGTCTTCTCCCGGCCCCGCGGGACTCGTGCCACCCGGCGTCAGAGTCACCTCATTGGCTTTCTTGCCGCGGAACCTGTGCTCCGATCTCTCAAGCGCCATCGGCTGCGACGATCGGCACCCGTCGCGATAGACCGTGACCCCTTTGCACCCCAGCTCATAGGCCATGCGAAAGATCCCATCAACCTGCTCGATGCTCGCCTCGTGAGGGAAATTGATCGTCTTGGATATCGACGCGTCGCAGTGCCGTTGGAAGCTCGCCTGCATGCGCATGTGCCATTCAGCACTGATGTCATGCGCACAAACGAAGACTCGCTTCACGTCGTCAGGGATGTCCTCAATATGAGCGAGGGTGCCATCCCTGGCGATCCGCTCCATCAGACCCTCGCTGTAACAACCGCGCTCGATGGCAACTCGCTTGAAGATCTGATTGATCTCGATCATGCGCGAGTTGTCGTCAACCTGACCTTTCAGCACGTTCCGGTAGAACGCCAAGCTGAACATCGGCTCGATTCCCCCGGAGCAGTTACTGATGATGCTGATGGTTCCCGTCGGCGCTACCGTCGTCACGGCCGCGTTGCGCATCGGGCGGCGGTGCACCCTCTCCCAGACGCTGCCATGCCAGTTTGGAAAACAGCCTCGCTCATGCGCTAGCTGCTCCGAGTAGTTGTGCGCTTCGTCGTTGACGAACTTCATGAATCGCTCAGCCCAGGCCACGCCGTCTTCACTGTCGTACGGCACATTGAGTTGGTACAGCGCGTCCGCGAAGCCCATGATGCCCAGACCCACTTTGCGATTCCGCTGGCACATCTGCTCGATGGCTTCCAGGGGGTACTTGTTCGCGTCAACCACGTTGTCCAGAAACCTCACCGCCGTGTGGACACCTTCTCGCAGACCATCCCAGTCCACATCCGCTTGGGGTGTGTTCGGCTCTGTGATGAACGCCCCAAGATTGATGCTGCCGAGGTTGCAGGCCTCGTACGGCAGAAGAGGCTGTTCGCCGCACGGGTTCGTGGCTTCTATCCGGCCGACATGCGGTGTCGGGTTGTCCTGATTGATCCGATCGATAAAGACGATCCCCGGTTCGCCCGTCGCCCACGCATGACTGACGATGATTTCCCAGATCTCGCGCCTCGTGTAATACTCGCTGGGCGCCGGCGACCCCGCAGACGTCTCGCGGGCGGCATCGGAGACGCGGTCCGGAGCCGTTGCCGGCACGAGAGAGCGGATGTCGTACGTCCACACATCGACGTTCTTCGGAATGTAGAAGTGCTCGCCGGTTCGGGGGTTAGTCACCACGTGGGGGGAGTCCGGATCAGTCTGCAGGGCGTGCATCCATTCATCCGTTACCTTCACCGAGATGTTGTAGTTCGTGAAGGCTTGTGGGTCCTGCTTGGCGTGCAGGAACTTGAGGATGTCAGGATGATGAACGTACATCATCCCCATGTTCGCGCCCCGTCGAAAAGCGCCCTGCTGGATCGCGTTGGTAGCTTCGCTGAACACTCGCCAGAAGCTGATCGGCCCCGACGTCGTCCCGCCGGAACTGCGAATGAAGTCGCCCGTAGGCCGCAGCTCGTCAAAAGCAAAGCCCGTGCCCCCGCCAGCCTTCTGGATCAATGCGGTATGCTTGATCGAGTCGAAGATCTCATCGATGCTATCGCGAACGGGCAATACGAAGCACGCGCTCAGCAGGCCCATCTCGCGGCCCGCGTTCATCAACGTCGGGCTGTTGGGCATGAAGCGGCCACTGGTCATGAGGTCATAGAAGCGCTGCTCCCACAGACGAACCCGATCCTGCTCGACCCGACCGTTGCCCTCAACGGCCGCGACCGTTGCGGCCACCCTTTTGAATAGGGCCTCTGGCTCTTCGACGGGTTCGCCAGCCTCGTTCTTGATCAAGTACCGGGTACGTAGCACCCGCAGCGCGTTATCCGTGAACTTACTGAGTTGCTCGACGCCGTCATCCTTGACGCTTGAGGATGAGCCACAAAGTGTTGAGGCCATCTTTCGCTCCGTCCCCTGGTTCGTCGCCAACGGGGCCAGAACCGCGGCCAGCCGCTGCTCTGTCCCTCCACTCGGCGCGCAACCCACTCTCTCACCAAGACCTACAGCGTTACGGCACGTCTCGGCCGCCGCCATCCTCGTCTTGGAGTCTCTTTCGGACCCATCGATACGAAATCTTGAGGGCAAATGAATAAGTACCCCAAGATGTCGGGGATGTCAAACAAGATATCCCAGAAATCCTCCAACTTTTTCCCCCATTGTTCTAACTGTCCAATACCCAGAGAGCTATCGTTCGAGAATTTCACGACCGTGTGAGATTCAACAGCCCAACGGGGCTCGAAGTGGGCAATCAGACTACTGGAAGCTACCGTCGGGCAGGCCGCACAGGCGTCCCCCCGCCCCTGGGCGTCCGCGGAAGCGACGGGAGCGGCCCCCAGGGGGGATCGGCCGTGACGACAAGCCCTCGCCGCCTCTAGCTCGTCCACGCCGGACATGGTTGGGGGGCGTCACTGGGCCTCGCAACGGTGGCGCCCAGCGACAGGAGTGTCTTTGCCGGCCTGGGGCCTGTTGGGGCACGTGGTATTTGGATGTCGGAATCGCCAGAAAACCGTTGCCACCCTTTTGGGGGTCGATTAACATGAAGATGTCCCAGGTATGGTATCACACCCTCCCCCCGCTCTGGTTTCCCCCCGGCCAGAGCACCTGTGAGCCATACCTGGTGACGTATTAAGTCAGGTCCCGGTGTTCCCCCAGCCGGGCCTGATCTTTTTTTGCGCACCCCCGTCTTCGGCATCCTTAGAACCGGCCGATCCTACCCATGACTGCGCTAGGTGCTTTGGATCAGGCAGCGCCATGATCCCCGACAAGGTGGGATCAGCGCCCCGGCCCGCGATGACACGTAGATCGGCAGACGACAGACGCCCCACACGGCAGGTGGTCTCTGCTCTTGACAT